>JBDUCR010000129.1:0-34222 GCA_040003345.1 bacterium | reverse complement strand
GCGCGCAATGCGCCGGAGCTGATGGCAAACCGCTTTCGTTAGGCCCCGTGTTTCGTCAGGCCGCCGAGCGTGAAACGGAATTCCTTCGCTGTTGCCTCATACGACACGCCATAAGTCGTCGGAAAGGCACCTACCGATTGCCATTGCGCTGGCTGAGGAATGGGTAGCGTGGTGTTCGGGTGCGACTCCAGATATGCCTTGCTGATCATCGCCTCGTGGAAGATGAACTTCCCGTCCCACGAGCCAAAGATGAACGTGTTCGTAAACGGCTTACCGTTCAGCTCGGGCGACTTGACGTCGACCCAGTGGACGCCCATCTGCGGAACGGCGCTGGCGGCGATTGGCGCTGGAGGCGGCACGTAGCCCGCAGGGACGAACGCGCTGGCGGGCACGTTTGCCGCCTTCGCCGCAAATTGGGGATCGCTGGGCACAATCGCCATCTGCGTTGCTGTGCTCACCATGTAGAAATGAATGTCGAAATGCGGAACACCGTAGAGCTGCTGAGGCTCGTGGCCATTCGGATTCCATCCCACCTCTGCGTGATCGATGCCCGTGCCTGCCGCCTCGGCGGGCAGTGGGAGCGTCGCCATCAACGCCGTCGGGCTGGGACCGGTGACCGTCGAGGGCAATCCATTCAGCGCGCCCTCCGTCATCGCAATGCCAATCGCCGATGGTGCGCCGAGAGAGTCGGTCTGTACCCATGCTCGCGCTGAACCCTGCGCGAAGCTGACTGACGGGCCGTACACGAGAACCGCGCGGGGCTCAGGTATCGTGCTGTTGCTGCAGGCGGCTGACGCGCCCGCCATCGCAATTGCAACGAGCGCGCTGGTGCTGATGATTGTTTTCTGCATGATGCGTGTCCGTTTGGGCGCGTCGTAGCGCCGTGCTTTGTGGTCGTGCTTGTCGACACTGTGTTCAGCGACAAACGCCACCTCCGCATTTCATCGATCTCGAAGACGAGTTCAGGAGTTGCAGTGAGATGGGCTCGACCCTTCTGACGGGTGGCGATATTCTTCAATCGTGACTCCTGACATCCACGCGGACACAGAGCGACTCTTCGACGAGCTCATTGATCTCAGTACCACGGCGCGCACAGCACGACTGCTCGCGCTCGCGCTCGATCCGCTGAGCGAGCGCGAAGTCACGTCACTGCTCGCCTCTGCGGAGCGCGCCGGTGACTTTCTCGGGCTGCTGCGCGACAGGCGACCCAGCGTTGACGCGCAAGGCGACGCGGACGCGCTCGTCGCCGGCCGCTATCGCCTCGATCGGCTTCTGGGCAGCGGCGCCGTTGGCGACGTGTACCTCGCGCGTGATCTGCAGCTCGAGCGATCGGTCGCGCTGAAGTTCCTGCGCGTGGCGCGTGGCGGCGCAGATGAGGCCATCGCCGCGCGTTTTCGCGCGGAGGCGCGCGCCGCGGCGAGGCTTGACCATCCCAATGTCGTGACCGTGTACGACACCGGCGACACGGGCAACGCTGCACCGTTCATCGTCATGGCCTACCATCCGGGCGAGACGCTGCGCGAGCGCATGGAACGCGCCCCGCTACCACCGGCCGTTGCGCTCCGCATCGCGGCGCAGGTCGCCGGCGCACTCGCTGCCGCGCACGCTGCGGGTATCGTCCATCGCGACGTGAAGCCCGCCAACGTGCTGCTCGACGCCGAGGGCGTTGCGCGACTGACGGACTTCGGCATTGCGAAGCTGTTGACGGACCCCGACGTCACTGGTCGCGGCACGGCGTTGGGGACCCCAGCATACATGTCGCCCGAGCAGTCGCGCGGCGAAGCGGTTGATGTGAGCACCGATCTCTGGGCGCTTGGCGTGATGCTCCATGAGATGCTTACGGGAGCGCGCCCATTCGGCATGACCGGTGAGCGAGTGCAGGCCGCCGCCGAGATCAACCCGGCAGCGCGAGCGCTGATCGCGACACTGCTCAGCGAAGATCGCGCACGACGATCGATTCGCGCGAGCGAGGTTGCCGAGGCGCTCAACGCCCTCCTCGTGAGCCACGACATGGCCACGCGCCAGCGAGCGCCCGCGCCCGGACATGGCGCGCTTCCTCTCGCAGTCACGAGTCTCATTGGGCGTGAGCGACAGCTCGAGGAAGCAAGGCTCCTGCTCGGTAAGACGCGTCTTCTCACGCTCACTGGTCCTGGCGGAACGGGCAAGACGCGTCTCGCGCTCGAGCTCGCGTCGAGTGTACGCGACGCGTATGCAGACGGCGTATGGTTCGTCCCGCTCGGCGAGATCTCGGACGCCGCGCTGGTGCCGTCGTCGATCGCGCACGCACTCGGCGTGCGCGACCTGGGCACCGCGCCCCTCGGCCATCGCGTCATCGGAGCGATTGGAGCAAGACAACTGCTCCTCGTGCTCGACAACTTCGAGCACGTACTCGCTGCCGCGCCCTTCGCGGCCACTCTGCTTGCCGCCTGTTCTGGCATCACGTTGCTGGCGACCAGCCGCTCACCGCTCGACGTGCAGGGTGAGCAGCTGTTCCCGGTGCCGCCGCTCGTGACGCCGCTGCACCTCGCGCCTGACGCCGCTGAGAGTGCGGCTGTGCGACTCTTCGTGAGTCGCGCGCGGGCAGCGCGTCCGAGCTTTACGCTGGATGACGAATCGCTGAGCGCCGTGGTTGAGATCTGCCGACGCCTCGATGGCTTGCCGCTCGCACTGGAGCTTGCCGCGGCGCGAGCGAAGCTGCTCTCTCCGCGCGCAATTCTCTCGCGACTGGAACAGCGGTTCGATCTGCTTCGCGCGGACGGACCGGATCGCCCCGCCCGACATGGCACCATGCGCGCAGTAATTGACTGGAGCTACATCCTGCTCAGCGATGAGGAGCGCGCGCTATTCGGGCGACTTGCGGTCTTCGCGGGGGGCGCGTCGCTCGAGGCGACAGAGGCGGTGGCGATCGAGTTGCGTTCCGACAGCGCATCGCAGGTGCTCGATCTCGTCGCGTCACTCAGCAGCAAGAGCCTCATCCATAGTGAGGAGCAGCTGGATGGAGAACCGCGTCTGCTGATGCTCGAGACTATTCGTGAGTACGGGCTCGAGCGCCTTGCCGGTGGCGCTGATGACGCACGCGCGCGACACGCGCATCGGGCGTACTTCGGCGCATTGGCGGAACGCGCCGCTGCGCAACTTCGTGGTCCGGCGCAGGCGTGGTGGCTGGACCAGCTCGAGCGTGAGTATGCGAATTTCCGTGTGTCGCTCGAGAGCGCACTCATGGAGCCCGCCGAAGGACTGCGTGACGCTGCACGCCTCGCTGTCGCGCTGCATCGCCTGTGGCTCACACGCGGACCACTCTTCGAGGGCATCGAGTATATCTCGCGCATTCTCGCCGTAGCCGAAGCGGCCGGTGAGCCGAGTCTGGATGCGGCACTCCTCGCACACGTTCTCAGTAGCGCAGCGCACTTGGTGGGTGCGCGGAGCCTCTTTCCCCAGGCGCGTGACTTGTTCGCGCGAAGTCTCGCGCTCTATCGCGAGGCCGGCGATCGTGCATCCACTGCAGTTGCGCTCAACAATCTCGCCTGGCAGATGTGGATGGTCGGCGATCTTGCGGGGGGCGAAGCGATGTCGCTCGAGGCGATGGCCATACACCAGGAGTGTGCTGACGATCTCGGTGTTGCGCTGTCGCGCAGCAATCTGGGGTGGATCGCGTTGGAACGTGGCCACTTCGACGATGGCAAGCGTCACTTCGATGCCGCGATCGAATCACATCAGCGGCGCGGCGATCCGCGCGCCGTCGCATTCGCCTTGAGCTGTCTGGGTGAGCTCGAGGCGAGACGCGGTGCGTACGTGCGCGCCGTCGAGCTTCAGGAACGCGCGCTGGAAGTTGGTGATCTCGTCGCGGACGTCGTTTACCGCACGGTCGCACTTGTGCGGCTCGCCGCCGCGCGACACGCGCTGGGCGACGCTGCCGATCAGGCGGCGATTATCGCATCAACCTATCTCCCGACACTTCGCGAGCTCGGTCGGCTGTGGCCTCTTGGCTACACGCTCACGGTGCTCGGAACGCTACTGCTCGAACAGGGCGAGACCGCGCGCGCGTGCGCCGCGATGGAGGAAGCGCTCGAGGCGCGGCGTGCGGCGGGCACGCTCGGCGGCGTGACCGAGACGTTGCTCATGCTCGGGATCGCTCGGGCTCGGGCTGGTGATCGGTCAATCGCAGCCGCACTCCTAACGGAGGCGCTCGCGTCTGCGCGCGAGTACGGAGCGCCGCCACTGATCACGCGGTGTATCAACGCGATTGCGCAATTGGACGCCACACGCGACACGGTCGACGACTGACTCAGCGTCTCATGGTCCGCCCGCGCACTCGTCTGCCGCGCTCAGTCGCTCGTCGCACATGCGCCAGCACTCGGCGAAGCGTCCGTTCTCGATCCGCAGGACTACCGTTTCGCGTCCTCGCGCGATCGCGCCGGTCGGCTCGCGATGCGTCATCGTTGAGTGACAGACCACGAGTCCGGCGACCGACACGAGCAGCTCGACGGTCCACGCGACGTCAGGAAATCTGGCGCGTCGCGCCACGAGACTGGCGATGAACTCCTGCGCGCCGAAATCCACGCCGGCCTCGTGCTCCACGAAGTCGGCAGCGAAGAATCGGCTTTTGATTGTACCGGCTTCCTCGCGTGCCACCGCTTCGACAAAGCGATGCACGACGTCGACGTCCGCCTCCGCGAGATTCGGGGAGGGAACTCCGGTACCTTCCACCGTGGGCAAATCGATAGGTTGCATCATCGCAGGCTGGTGCTTCGTCAAGCGAGAAGCGTCGTCCGGATTTTTCATCTGCAGGAATTCGCATGTCGCTCGAGTCGCCTGATGATCTGACACTCATCCTCCGTCGCTGGCGCGACGGCGATCGCGACGCGTTCGACGTTCTATTGCCGCGCGTCTATGATCGACTGCGTGACATCGCACGCTCACGACTGCGTGGCGAGCGCCCGGACCATACGCTCGACACGTCGGGACTGGTGCACGAGGCGTATCTCCGCTTGTCCGGCGGCGCGGCGCCCGACTGGCATGACCGCGCGCATTTCTTCGCCGTCGCGGCGACTGCTATGCGCCGCATCCTGATCGACCACGCCAAGCAGCGGTTGGCGCAGAAGCGCGGAGGCTCCGCCGTGCGGGTGGAGTTCGATCCGTCGTCATGGAATGAAGCGGGCACTGCCTCCACTGCGGAGCCCGACGCGCTTCTCGCGCTTGACGAGGCGCTGACGCGGCTCGCGGCGGTTCATCCGCGACAGGCGAAAGCCATCGAGCTTCGCTATTTCGCCGATCTCACGCTCGAGGAGGCTGCGCAGGCACTCGGAACATCGGCGCCCACCGTGATGCGCGACCTCCGGTTCGCGCAGGCATGGCTCGCTCGTGACCTCAGCTGATGCCGGGATATGTCGCGAGGCCATGCCGTTACGAAACATCGTGTTCGTTCACCAGGTGCCTGCGTCCATTTTCTTACGGCGCTCGAGCTCTGCCTTGCTCGGCTCCGAAGATAAAAAGCTGCCGACCTGCACCTCGCCATTCGGCTCATACGTCGCGATGATGTTGCCGCTCGAGGTGACCTCGTGCTCGACCATGCGCATCAACCCTGATGGCGAGCGATCATCGAACAATCGCTTTCCGCTGCCAAGGATCACCGGAAAGATCATGAGCGTCAGCTGATCGAGCAGCCCCTTCTCCAGGAGCTGCGGATAGAGCGTGCTGCTGCCCTGGATGATGAGATCCGGTCCGTCGGCACGCTTGATGTCTGCGAGGGCCTTCAGATCGCCCACGCGATGACTGTTCTGCCATTCGAGCGGGGCGTTGCCATGCGACACGACATATTTCGCGGCCCGATCGAACTTCGCACCGAGCGCCTTGTTCTCACCTTCGGCAAAGGGCCAGTAGGCGGCGAAAATGTCGAAGGTGCGCCGTCCCAGCAACAAATCAAAATCGCCGCCAAAGAGCGCATCGATCCGCTTTCCGATTGTCTCGTCCATAACGTGAGGCAGCCAGCCGCCGAGCTCGAAGCCGCCTGTTGGATCTTCAGTCGGCGCGCCGGGAGCCTGCATCACGCCGTCGAGAGAAACAAAGACAGTTCCAGTAATCCTTCGCATTCGCACCTCTCATATGGGGTTCCAAAATGAGGGTAGCGCTGGTCGTGGAATCACGCAACGAAAACGCGCTTCTGCTCGGCGGATGAGCGGCCTTGTCCGGTGGTTACTGCGTTCCCGGGGCGAACCAGCGCACACCGCCAGCAGCTGTGCCGATGAGAATGTCCGGGTGCCCGGTATGGTGAAGATCACCCGCCGCAGGCATCGCACCGCGATGGCTCTGCAGCGCAAAAGTGGTATCGCGCTCGAAGCGAACCTCGTGCACGGAAGCGTTGCCGACGTTTCGCCAGAGCTGCACGCGGCCATCATCGGCGCCGATCAGCAGGTCCAGCTTACCGTCGCCATGCATGTCGGCGAGCACCGGTGCGCTTCGACGCGCCACCTTGATGTCCTGCAGATGGTCGCTCACGAGCTGAAACCTGGGCATCGTCTTCGTGCCAACGTTCTTGTAGAAGATGATCTGCCCTGACGCCTTGCCGATGAGCAGATCGGGCAAGCCGTCGCCGTCGAGATCGCCGAACGTCGGCGCCGTGTTGCTGCCGCGCGTGATGGTCACGAGCGCGGAGTCCGCCAGCACGAACGATGGCGCGTTGCGCGTGCCGGCGTTGCGATACCATTGCAGACGATCGTTCCACATGCCGACGACAATATCCGGCAATCCATCGCCGTTGAGATCGACGACCGTGGGGGCGTAGCTGAACTGACCTTTCATCGGCAGCAGTCCTCGCTCGCGAAACGCGGGCTGCGTCGCGGTGCCCATATTCTCGAACCACGTCACGGTGCCGGTCTTCGCATCGGTTGGCGACACCTTGCTGCCGATGATGAGATCGAGCAGCCCGTCGCCGGTGATGTCTGCCAGCACCGGTGCGGCATCGCTTCCGACATCGATGGTCGGAATGAGTCGCTTGGTCTTCATCGTCCACTCGCCCTTCGGGGCCTGCTGTACAAAATAGAGATTGTCGATCGACGTCCGACTTGGACCGTACGCGCCACCAATCACACCCACGACGAGATCAACAATGCCGTCGCCGTTGACGTCACCGAAGGTTGGCGCGTTGTAGCCCGACGTCAGCAACGCGCGACCGACTGGAAAACGCACGGGCTTGCTGGCGAAGTTGGGCTGCGCACAGCTACCGACATTCTCGAAGCGAAGCAGACCTTGCTCGAAGAAATCGCCCCAGTAGAGATCGAGGACTCCGTTGCCTCTGCCGTTCACGTCCGCGAAGGTGAGTGTGTTCGCTCCATGCAATCGTGTTCGCGCCGGCAACTCTTCCCTCGCCGATGGACCTCCTTTTGACACCTCGCTCGTATCGATGCGAAGAATACCGCCGGCGGCCTCGGGCCCGAGCACCTCGATGCCCTGCCAGTTCTCCTCGACCAGGCGAAAGCGCGGACTGCCATCGGGACTGCGACCTTCCTGCTCGTACCGATCGACAACTCCCTGCACACGACCGATGAACAGATCGAGCTTGCCGTTGCAGTCGATATCCGCCGCGGTGAGAATGTTCTGACGATCGGCGACAATGGCGCGACCGTCGACGTCACGAACGGTGTCGCCAAGCGCGACAAACTTCGGATCGGTCGCACTGCCTGCGTTGCGCCAGACGCGGATGTACCCCGCCTGCATCTCACCAAAGAGCAGCAGCTCGCCGCTCGGCACATCGCGAACGAAGCGATACCACTCACCGATGTCGATGTTTTGAAACCGATCGGTGCGCCATACCCACTCGTCGCCGGCGCGTTCGAACATCATCAGCTCGCCGCTACGCTCCTGCACGAAGAGCTCGGGCTTGCCGTCGCCGTTGATGTCGACGAGCTGTGGACGCGGTACGTCGAATCCACCAAGGAAGGGTGCCGCTATCACGTGGCCGTCGATGTCGGTGACGGGAATGCCCGACACGCGTTGTGCGTACGTCCACGGTGCAACGCGTCGCTCGCCCTTCGGCTCGTCATGCGTGATGCGATTGCCGAAGACAATTGCACCGACGAGCAACACTGCACCGAGCGACAGCTTCATCGTGCGCCCGGCGCGCCCATTCCAGTTGGCCCGGTGCCGAGTGGCAGCGTCTTCTCGATCTTGCCGGTCTTGACGTTGATGACCGCGAGAAAGCCGCCACCCGAGTGCAATGCGGGCACGCCCGCCATTCCCGGCATGTTGTCGTGCGCACTCTGCCCCGGCTTCACGGCACCGAGGCTCTGGTTCACGACGAAGAGATATCTACCGTCACGTCGGAGGATCATGTCGTACGGCTGCCTCAATTCGCCCGATACCAACTTCGTGAACGTGCCGCGCTTGATGTCGACATCAGCGACGGCGCTGTCGGCAAAGAGCGAGAAGTACGCGTGCTTACCGTCGCGTGCGAAGACGGGATCCCATGGCTTACCGGAGACCGGGAATTCGGAGATTGGAATGAAAGGCGGAGTCTTGGTCGCGTCGAACACGAGCACACTGTTGGACAGCTCGCCACCAACGATGAGACGCTTTCCATCCGGACTCATGGTGAACTGCACCATCGAGCGCGGTGTGTCTCCGGGCAACGTCGTCAGCGTCACGCGACCGGTCGCTGTCTCGAGCGACGCGATCGTATTCTGCGCCAGCGACGCGACGTGTACCCACTTGCCGTCGCGCGAGACGACGAGCGCGTGCGGGCGCGGGATCTGGATCTCCTGTTCGTCGATCAACGCGAACGCCGATCGCTTGATGACGCCGAGCGATTTGGGCGGATTCACTGCCGTCATCGACCGTCCGACGTAGAGCGAATCGTGCATCGGATCGATCGCGAGCAAGCCCGGCGTCTCCATCGAGACCTGCGCGACGAGCCGGTTTGCGCGATCGAACTTCAGCACCTTGCCATCACCAATCAGCGTGACGTACCAGAACGAGCCGTCCTTCTCGACGACTGAGTGGTGCGGCTTTGCGTTCGGTGTGAAGCCGATCTTCGTGAGGTCGATGACGGTGTCGATGGCCAGTCTGCTCTGGTCGACGACCGTGATGGACGCACTGCCTTGATTGGTGATGTAGAGTTTGGCGCTGGGCGTTTGCGCCCGGGCGGACGCCGCGGCAACGAGTGCCGCGGCGCCGACGAGTTGCCATCTCACGGCACGAGTGGACGAGTGCGATCGCGTACCATGAAGAAGCCTTCTCCCATGCTCACCACGCCGATCGCGCCGTTCTTGAAGAATGGATAGTTGTTCCAGGAGCCCGCGAACTGCGCGTCGTTGACGCCACCGGGTGTCGTGTCGAGGAAGCCGACTTCCTTGGGATTCTTCGGATCAGTGATGTCGAGAATGCGAAGTCCCGCCTTGTAGTTCGACTGATAGATGCGGTCGCCCTTCACATACTGGTTGTGATCGATCGCGTGCGTCGTGCCAACGAACTCCTTCGCCATGATCGGCTGCTCGAGGTCCGCGACGTCGAACACGATGGTGCGCGTGCCTTCGGCGGACTTGCCGAGGTTGTCGGTTTCGTCGAGCTCGTCGTCGAGGAACCAGAAGTGCTGGTCATCGGTGAACCACCCCTGATGCGTGTAGCCAACCGTGGGGTAGTCGGCATGCGACAACACCTTCACGTGTGCCTTGTCGGTGACGTCCTGAATGGAAACGGTCGTCTCGTTCGCGGCCATGCAGATTTCGTGATCGGTGTAGCGCTTGTCTGGGCCGTGATACATCACGCATTGAATGTCGTGCGTGTAGCCGCCCTTTGAGCGGCCGGTGCCGACGTCGGCGAAACAGCCGGCGAACTTTGGCTTGAGTGGATCGTGCATGTCCACCATCAGCGAACCGCCGCTGCAGCGCTCACCGCCGGATGACGTCCCGACCGCGTACGCAAAGCCGCTCTTCTCGTTCACCGCAATGTCGTGAATGCTGCCCGCGTCGAAGTGTGCGTCTTCGGTGAAATGGCGCGGCGTCTTCACATTGCGAAGCTTGGTGAGATCGAAGATCTGAATGCCGTGATGATCGCCCGATCCATCCGATACAATGAGCGCGTAGTTCCTGAACGTCTTGATCTCGCGCCACGACGATATGTTCGCGCCCTTCGTGCGCGGCAGATCGCCCAGATAGCGTGGGTGCAGCGGATCGGTCACGTCGACGAATGCCGCCGCGTCGGTGCGACCAACGATCGAGATATCATGACCTGTCTGTGGATCGGTCCAGCCCCAGCTTCCGCTCAGATTGATGCCGCGCTTTCCACCGACGGCGGAGATGGGCATGAATGAGAGCAGGCTTGTGTTGCCACACTCGAATGCCGTTGCCAGCCCCTTCTCACACATCACTTCTTTTCCATTCACTGCGGCATACGTCTCGTGAACCGGTGGCATCTCGAGACTCTGGAGTACCCAGTCGCTTCCCTTCTTCGCGAGAAAGGCCACAGTTCCGCCGCCGCCGCCATCGCCCGGCATGCCGACGATCGCGTGGTCGCCATTGACCGCGAATGATGCCGCCCACAGCGCGCCCGCCTCGATTGAATCGACACCCAGCTTGGTCATGCCGGACCAGCCACCATCCTTGTCCGAATGCGCACGGTAGATGCGCCCCGCACCGTCGCTGCCTGGAGAGCCGATCCACAGCTCATCGCCAACGATGCCGAGTGCCGCGCCGAATGTGACGTTGCCGAAGTCGAATGGAGCGAGTGTGTTGAGGCTGCGCCATGATCCGAACGATGCACGCTCGTACGTGATCACGAGTCCGGCGCCGAGTCCAATGCCGCCAACACCGCGTCCAGCGGCGGCAAATGGGTTGCGATTCGCCGGAGGCGGCGCGAACGTCGCGAGCCGCGCGACGATCGAATCACGCGCGGCACCGCTTGGCGTCGAGCCAAGTGCGGTGAGCAGTGAATCGCGTGCAGGATTCGGCAGCGCGACTGGCGTGAAGTTCGTTCCAGGTGCGCCAGCAATGACGCGTGTTCCCTTGACGGCGACAGCAGCTCCGAACAGTGAGTTGTCGGGAAGATTCGTTGGAGCCGCCTGCTCTGTCTCTTGCACCCACGACCCGTTTGGCTCGACACGGAAGATGAAGAGCGCGCCCTTCGCCTTACGCAGCGGTGCACCAACGGCCACGCGATTTCCGTCGATGGCGATAGCGGCGCCAAAGCGATCGCCAGCCACGATACCCTGCGCAGGCAATGTGCCCGCCGCGGACCACGTGCCGTCCTTCGCCTTTCGATACACATACACAGCGCCACCGTTCGACTCGACGGGTGCGCCAACGAGCGCGAGGTCGCCGGAAATCAGGACCGCAGCGCCGAACTGCGCAGCCGATTTCGCGCCTTGCAACGTTCCCGCGGGCGTCCACTTCGAATCCGCACCGCGCTTGAACACCTGCACCGATCCGGTAGTTGTGTCGGGCGGCGGCGGTGGTCCCATCTGCGGTCCATTCGGTCCAAACACCACCGCGGCGACCGCCGGCGGAGTGACCTGCCCTACGAGCAGCGTCGATCCGTCGGACGCGAGCGCAACGCCAAATCCGTCGCCGCCAACAGATGTGGCCGACGAGAGCTCACCCACGCGCTTCCACACGCCCGAGCTGGCGCGATAGACGTGCACGATGCCTGCAGCGGGGGTCGCCGGCGCGCGGCCTCTGCCAATTGCGATGTTGGGCTCCCCGACGAATGCCCACTCGCCTGCAATCGCGACAGAACGCCCGAAAGCGCGATACGCATCTTTCTCAGAGCGAGCAACCTCTGACGCAGCAGGCGCTATTGTCCCGGCGGCGACGCCGCCGAGGAAGAGATATGGAAGGAGCTTCGCTGCGATCACAAGTGTGCCTCGTCAAAGGGGTGTGAGATAAGCTACCGGCGTTCCCACGCCAGCGTGACTGGCGCACCTAAGAAGCGCGCGTACCGCTCGCGGGGAATGGAGAAGGCTTTTTTTGCCGACGCATCGAGTCGTCCGAACGGCGACGCTTCGATCGCTGTTGTCTTGATCGTCTTCGCGCGCGCCGCTCGACGCCATGTTCCGGATACCTGCCCGTCAACAACGAGTGTCGATAGAAACATCCCGTTCCCACCGGGCACGATACGATCGGAGTATCGAGCCGCGAGCGCCGCGCTTCGGTCCTTGTAGCCGAGCATGAACTCGTCGAATCCTGGCAGCAGATGGGCGCGCGGCTCGGCGCCAGTTGGCGTGATGCGATCTGCCGCCATCCAGAAGTCACCGTCGTCGGTGGAGATTTTCTCGAGTACCGGCAGCGCGAGATGTACGGCGGTTTTCGCGTCGGCCACGGTGAGCCCTGTCCAGCCGACGAAGTCGCGCATCGACGCCGGCCCATGACTCACGAAGAATCGCTCGGCCAGTATGCGTAGTGCGTCATCGCGATCAGGCTTGAGCGAGCTGGCGATCCACTCGTCGAAGAGCGTGAAGGTCGGCTGCTTGTCCGAGTGCGGTCCGTAGCAAAGCATGCACTCCATCGAGAGGCGCTGGAGAATGTGAATGCCACGTTGGCCCTCCGTCGAGACCCCGCCTTTGTCGAGGGCGGCGAAGAGGGCGGCGCGCGTCAGGATGGGATTTTGCTCGAGCGCTTTGCTGATCAACGAGCGACTCTTCCTGAACGCTGCGTCGTCGAGCTCGAGCTGACGGTGCCGTCCCGCGGCGCCCTTGACGATGCGCGGCGTCATCAGCTCGAGCATCCAGCGCGCGTCGGCTGCCGGAATGAAGTGCAGCGTGCCGCGCATCGGCCACGTACGGACAATCGTTCGGTCCGTGATCGCGCGCTCGACGTCGACGCG
The DNA here is from genome assembly GCA_040003345.1 of bacterium. GTDB lineage: Bacteria > Gemmatimonadota > Gemmatimonadetes > Gemmatimonadales > Gemmatimonadaceae > AG11. Next base: position 21,412 of record JBDUCR010000129.1, on the reverse strand, counting down.
CGTTGCGTCCGTCAATCGAAGACCGATGGACCACAATGCACCGGGGTAGTCCTGCGCCTGCATCGCGCCGAGGTGCGTGACGATTGCCTCGGGTGTAGATGATTCGGGGTTGGCGATGCGTTGCGCCAAGAGACGATGGCATGCGATGTCGGATCTCAGCATGCCATCAATCTACGGCGTTCAGCAGTTCGAGCTACTTCTTCTCCTGCGCCTTGTCGAGCAGTACGCGAGCGTCGCCCATCATTCGCGCGATGATCTGCGCTGCGGGCCGGATATCCTTGATGACCTTCACGCCGTCTCCGGCGGGCAAGCCCATCTCCTCGTAATCACCCACCGTATCGAGTGTCGGAACGATGACACTGAACTTCGGCATTGCGTACGGCTGCTTGAACGTGAATGGAAAGAGAATTGTCTTGCCGATCTGCTCCGGCGGCGGCGGCGGTGAGGGAATCTGATCTTCGCGACCTGCGAATTCATTCACGATGCGATTGCGCAGCACACGATATGGCCGGCCCACATACTCGGGACCGAACATCGTGGTGGTGACGGTCGAGTTGGCGCCAGCGGTCACGATGCGTCGCTTGTATTCGTCGCTCGCGTACGCCTCGGTTGATGCCACGAGCCGAGTGCCGACCCAAACGCCTTCTGCGCCAGCCGTGAGTGCATTGAAGACACCCTGACCATCCGCAATGCCGCCTGCGGCGAGGACCATCACTGGATGCACGGCCTGGAGAATCTGCGACAGGATCTTGAGCGACGGCGTCGTGCTCCTGTTGTGCCCACCTGCCTCCGAGCCCTGCGCGATGATCGCATCGACACCTACGGCTACCGCGTCGAGCGCCTGCTTTACCGAGCCTGCCTGCTGCCACACCTTGGCGCCGACCGCATGCAATCTGTCCACCCAGATCTTCGGCGGAACACCCATGTGAAACACGACGAGCTTTACACGCTCGGCGACACATACATCGATGTGTGCGTCGGTGGTGGCGGGGCCGAACGCCGAGTCGTCGACGATGAAATCGACGCCGAACGGCTTGGTGGTGAGCGCCTTGATCTGTTGAATGAGCAGCTGCGTGCCCGGCGGCGGCTCGATCGCATTACCGAGTACGCCGAGTGCGCCCGCGTTTGATACTGCGGCGACCAGCGCGGGTACGGCGATGAAACCCATGCCCGCTCCGACGAAGGGAACGCTGAGGCCGAACTCACGCGTCAGCCGCGTGTCGATGCTCGCCTTGATGTTCGCGTCCGTTCCCGAACCATCCGAAGACTTGGACGACAGCGCAGAGAGCGCGCTGCCTGTGACGCGATCCGAGCTGCATGCTGCCAATGCCATGGTGCCAACCGTCAATGCCGCGCTGCGCAGGAATTCTCGGCGCGCCGGTTCTGTTGTCGTTGCAGGGTCGAGAGGGTCGTGCTCTTTCATCGAAACAATTCTCCTTGTTGTCATTCACGTTGAAAAACGGGCCCTACCTGAGAAGCGTCTGTGCGACTATGAAACCGGATCCTCCATTGATGCCGTGACCGGGCCACGTAGCGGCGCCCAGTGTGAACACGTTCGGCACAGCGGATTGATGTGAGCCATGGCCCGGCAGTGGCCGGAGCACGTAGCTCTGCGCGAGATCGTGTGCGCCGCCATAGGGATCGCCCGGACCCTGGTTCGGACTGAACGCCGCCAGTTCACGCGGACTGACGACGTGCATGCCGATGATCGCGCGCGGAATATTCGGAATGTGTTGACTGACGATTCCGAGTACTCGATCGGCGAAGTGGTTCTTGACGTCGTCGGTCCATTCGCCGTTCACGGCGATGCGTCCGCCAGCGTCGCCGATGGGCTGCGTTGGAACCTCGAGCACCTGCACGCGCAGGACGGCCTTCCCCTTTGGTGCGCGCGACGGATCGCGGTCGGTCGGACAATCGACAGTGAACGACGGATCAACCGGAAGCAGACCGCTCATCGCTTCGGCGCACGCGATGGAGCAGTTGCTCAACCCACTGCTCAGATGCGGTTGGCCAACGTGACGGAAGCGTTCGTCGCGCCACGCAGGCGGCTCGCTCAACGCGAGATTGATCTGCACGCAGCCGCGGCCATAGCGGAAGTTCGCGGCGTCCTTACGCAGCGGCGCCTCGATGTTCGCGTCGGACAGGAGGCGCAAGTAGAGCTGATCCGGATTCACCGATGCGACGACTGCGCGGTTCACCGCGACTTCACCGTTCGTCGTCCGCACGGCGACGGCCTTGCCGTTTTTGACGACGATCTGTGTGGCCTTGGTGAGTGTTTGTATCTCACCGCCGTGCGACTGAATGATCTTGACGAGTGCGTCGGCGAGTTTCTGACTTCCACCAGCGGGGATCGGCATACCGCCAGCAAGCAGCGCGAGGACGACGAGCGTGACCCAGATGCCACCGCCGACTTCATCGGGTGTGCGACCGAGATGCATTGCCCACGGTGCCAGCATCGCCTGCGCGACTGGCGACTTGAAGCGGCTGACCTCCACGCGCGGGCTGCGGTACAACAGCGACTGAAAGTGTGGATTGCTCATCAGCCGATCGAACGTCGCTTTACCCGCGCCCGAGGCGATCTCGAGGTTGAACAGACTGAAGACGTCGTTGACGAACGGATTGAACTCGGCGAGCATGTCGGCGAACGCGGCGCCATCGCCCGCGTGCAGCCGGTCGAACTCGGCGACGTTGGCGTCAACGGCGCGCGAGAAGACGGCGGTGCGTCCGTCGGGAAACGAGACCCCGGTTGGTAGATCGGTGTTGATGTACTCGAGACCATTCGCCGCGAGCTCCTTGCCGAGGTCAGCGAAGGCGGGCCCGGTGATGAAGAGCGGATGCGCCGCGGAGTAGGTGTCGTGCACGAAGCCGGGAAGGGTCAGCGCCTCCGTGCGCACGAGTCCACCGGCGCGATCGTTCGCCTCGAGCACGAGCACCTTCCAACCCGCGCGCGTGAGGTAGGCGGCGGACACCAATGCGTTATGACCGCTGCCGATGATGACGGCATCGTATGCGTGCGACATTCCGACTATGTCCGGATAGAGATATTCAGCCCCAGTGGGGCGTGGCATCGCTGTCAACCGCGTTGCCTGCTCTAACTATGAAAGCCGAAAATCGCGTCGAATCGGCTCACAAATTTTGCCTGCAAATGATTTCGTGTGGCGATGTCGAGATCTGGAGACCGGCTCCGACTCAGGGTTGAGGATCACAACGGATCCCGTCAAACCCGAACCGGAGAGTCTCATGTCCACACCTTTCGCTGCCACGCCGGCCAGCAACCGCCGCATCGGACGCAGCATCGTCGCTGTGATCGTGGCTATTCTCGCGAACGCCATTCTGTCGTTGATCTTCGATCAGCTGTTCCACGTGCTCGGTGTGTATCCGCCCTGGGGGCAGCCAATGTTCTCACCGGCACTGAACGTGTTGGCGCTCGGGTATCGGATCGTCTTTGGCGTGTTCGCCGGATATCTCGTGGCGCGACTTGCGCCGAGCGATCCAGCGAGACACGCGCGGATTCTTGGGGTGATTGCAACGGTCCTCGGCGCGGGAGGAGTGCTGGTGGGAATTACGCATCGTGAGCTCGGACCGATCTGGTATCCCGTTCTGCTGGCGGTGAGTGCATATCCAGCGATCGGGCTCGGCGCGGCATGGTATCGGCGGGCGAGATGAGTACGGAACTTCAGTACCATTGTATTCCGTATCTTGTACCTCAGTACAATGAGTACTACCGCCGTTTGGAGAGAGTGAAGCGCCGGCGGTAGGACCTCATTGGAGTCAGACACACTCGCTCTGACCGCACGTAGACTCGAGAAGGAATCCATTCGCGATGAAGAGGCATTTGCGTGTCGCCAGTTCCTGATGCACAGCCGCAGAGCCGACGCTCAGTTCTTGTCATCGGCGCCACCGGGCGAGTGGGTCGTGTGCTCGTTGGGCAGCTGCTGGAGGCCGACGTGGAAGTACGCGCGCTCACGCGTCGGCCAGCAGAAGCTGCGTTTCCCGCGGCGGTTCAGGTTGTCGCCGGAGATCTCAATGAGCCTCAGTCGCTCGACGCAGCACTGAATGGTGTCGACGCCGTGTTCCTGTTGTGGACCGCGGCGCCGAGTGCGGCGGCGGCGGCGATCGAGCGCATCGCGTCACACGCGCGACGCATTGTCTTTCTCTCGTCGCCGCACACAACACCGCATCCGTTCTTTCAGCAGCCGAATCCAATGGCCGCTTTTCACGCCGAGATGGAGCGGCTGATCGCGGCAACCGGGGTGGAGTCGACCATCATTCGACCCGGCATGTTCGCAGCGAACTCGCGTCTGTGGTGGGGAGCATCGATTCAGAACGGGGACGTCGTGCATTGGCCGTATGCTGCGGCGCAGACCGCACCAATCGACGAGCGCGATATCGCTGCGGTCGCTACGCGAGCGCTCTCAACGGACGATTGCGTCGGCGACGACTACGTATTGACCGGCCCCGAGGCGCTGAGTCATGCAGAGCAGGTCGGCATCATTGGCGACGTCCTCGGACGGCAGCTGCGGTACGACGAAATGTCACCCGATGAGTTCCGTCGCAGGATGCCGCCCGCGGCCGCAGAAATGCTGCTCGCTGCATGGAGTGCGAGCATTGGCCATCCAGCGTGGGTGACGACAACGGTCGCCGATGTCACAGGCATTCCGGCGCGCACGTTTCGCGACTGGGTAACGGATCACGCCGACGCGTTTCGCAGTCGTCCCTCGTAGAACTCGGCCGACTCCATCGAGAACCAGATGCGATCGCGCAGAGCTATTCCGTTTACAGTCGAAGCAGGATAGCCGCGCTCGACGGTAAATACGTCTCGTTCGATGCGATCCATTTTGAAGCCGAGGCGTTGATAGAAGCGCAGGTTGTCGGTGTCGGCCGTCGCTGTGGCGACGACGGCACGACGCACTCCCGCGGCGAACACAAGTTCGAGCGCCGCGCGCACAAGTGCAGCGCCGATCCCGAGCCCACGTTCGCTCTCAATGACGGCAACCGATTTGATCTCTCGATCGACACCAGCTTCGGTGATCTGGACGTGACCGACGATTCGTTGATCGCGACGCGCGACGAGTACGTCGCCAAGCTCGATATAGGACCGAATCTCCGTCGGCGAATCGTCGGCCTGCTCGAACAGCGGCAGCAAGTCCAGCCGCGAACCATGGAATGTCTCGATCGCGACCAACGCGCATTGCGTCACGAGCGCCTGCTTTCCACGAACGCGACGAGGTCACTCAGCCCCTGCCCTGCTCCGTCGGGCTCGACGCCGAGCACTTCGGGAATCGCCCGGGTGCGATTCACCCAGAAGGTCGGATAGCCGAATCGCTTTGCGCCCGCGGCATCCCATCCGGCGAAAGCTGCAAAGACGATCTCTTCACGCGACAGTCCCAGCGCGTCGACGCCGAGTTGATATGCGCGCGGATCCGGCTTGTAGGTTTGCGCGACGTCTGTGCTGATCGCGTGCTCGAACACACCATCGAGACCACTGCTTGCGATGCAGCCCTTGAGCATCGCGGGAGAGAAGTTCGACAACAATACCAATCGTGTTCCGTTCCGACTCAGCGCCTTCGACGCATCCGCGACGTCTGGCCACGCGCGAAGATGCAGATAGGCGTTCATCAATTCCTCTCGACGCGCCGAGGAAAGATCGAGCCCGAGGGAAGTTGCGGCAAAGTGCAGTGCGTCCTCTGTCACCCGCCAGAAATCGACGTAGTCTCGCGCCAGGCTGCGCAGCCATGTGTACTCGAATTGGCGGGTACGCCAGACATTCATCAACTCCGCGCCACGGCCGGGGAAGAGCGCCTCTGCCGTCGTGGCGATCGGGCGCGGATCGAAAATCGGGAACGCGTCGAAGGCAATCGCCTTCACAGTTGATCTCCGAAGACCGTTCGTGGTCGCGGAAAACAGCGACGGACTAAGCGCTGCGCCGGCCAATCCGATGCCAACCTGCTGTACAAACATTCGCCGATCGACAAACACCATGAACCTCTCAGTTCAGTGAGACGAACGCACTCGCGTCGATCATTCCGACTATCGAGAGGGCGGCCGTACCAGTCGTACGCACATTCCCACAGTAGGCATACGATGGTGCTGGAGTTCCCGAATCGGAAAACTCAGAGCCAGCCGGCATCCTCCGCGATGCGTATCGCGTCGAGGCGATTCTGCGCGCCGAGCTTGCCGATCGCGTTCGAGAGATAGTTCCGGACGGTCGCCGGCGAGAGATTCAGACGGTCACCGATTTCCGCGGTCGATAGTCCCGAATGCGCTGCGCGGAGGACATCCGCCTCGCGGTCGGTCAATGGCGTCGAACCCGTTTCTACGGCGGCGGCGACCAGGTCGGGATCGAGTACACGCCGCCCACTCGCCACCAGCCTGATCGCACTGGCAAGCTGCGGGGCGGGCGCGTCTTTGAGCAGGAATCCGCGCACATGGACCTTCAACGCGCGCAGGAGATTGCCGGGCTGGCTCAGTCCCGTGAGCACGAGGGTGTGGCACGACGGCAGCTGCTCATGCAGCGCCTCGGCGGCGCTGAGTCCATCGAGTCCTGGAAGATCGATGTCGAGCACGGCGACGTTCGGCTTCGTTCGGAGCGCCGTCTCGACGATCGTGTCGCCTCGGTCCAGCTCTGCGACGACCTCGATATCCGGCTCGAGTCGCAGCAGCGCCACGAGCGCGCCGCGAATCATGTGCATGTCTTCCGCGATCAGCACGCGAATCACGTCGCGAGCTCCGGCACTTCAACCGTCAGTCTGAAGCGTCCATCGCCAATGGACCGGCCGCTCGCCACACCGGATAGCACCGCCGCGCGCGCGGAAAGGCCACTCAAGCCGTTCCCGCCGTGTGATATCGGCATCGCGCCGTCGTTGGTGATCTCGAGACGCACGGCACCATCACGCTGGCCGATGTCGATGAGGCATGTCGTCGCACTGCTGTGGCGGAGCACGTTGGTCACTCCTTCCCGCAATGCCCACGCAAACAGCTCATCGACGTCCGGAGTGAGTGTCGCAACGCTGACATTGACGCGCGTCTCCGTTCCGGTCGATCCGAGGAGGTCGGCGACCCGGTCAATCTCGGACGCGAGCGCGATCGGTGGCTCGCGATGCGCCACGTCGAGCACGTCGTGCAAGGCTGAGCGCGCGACACCGACGAGACTCTCGATTTCCGCGATTGCGCCCGGCACTTCGTTGCGCGCGAGCAGGCCGACCGCGAGGTCGCCTTTGAGCGATACCGCCGACAGCGATTGTCCGAGCAGATCGTGCAGATCGCGCGAGACGCGAAGTCGCTCGCGGCCAACTGCAAGATCCGCGAGATCAGCCCGCGCCTCACGAAGCTCATCCAGCAGATGCACCAATCGCGTCGCGCCGTACAGGCCGCCGCCGCCCAGGACTTGCAGCGCCAGCCAGTACCAGCCCACCCAGATCGCCGCCGCAGCTCCAAAGTGAATCTCGTCACTGACAACGATGAACCACGTTTCGTTGACGATCACGCAGGCGATGATCGCGATCAGCGCGATGCGACCGCGCAGGAGCATGGCGAACGACGCAATCACGAACCACTGCAGCGTGGCCCACCGCGATCCGATGAACAGCGCCGGCACGTACGCAATCGCGACGAGCAGTGCGACGCTCCATTCCCAATAACGCGGCCGCACTCCAGCAGCAGCGGCAAGACTGTGTCGAAGCTGAATGGCGCCCGCGACGAGTGCGAGAAGGAGCCCTGGCGCTTCGTATGCGATCGGCCTGGCATACGAGAGTCCCAGACCGCCCTGCGCCACCGTGAAGGCGATGAACGGTATGTGCATCGCAACGAGGAGCCACAGTGCCCGACGATGCAATGGGGTTATTTCCGGCGATCTGAGCGACATGCTCATGCCGTCTCCTCCGCGTCGCCTGCAACAGATGAGAGCTCGATCGTGAGCCCTCCTGCGTCATCGCTCCCGACGAGGATCTGATAGCGGTCGCGCGGTTCCTCGCGCAGCGCCGCTGCGAGCGCGACGCGAATGGCATCACGAGCCCGCTCGTTCGGGGAGTCGAGTGAGATACCGTCGGCCGCAACGATCTGCACACTCGCGCCAGACGCGCCGAGCAACGCCGCTGCGGCATCGAGTTCCGCACCGATTGACGACACGCGATAACGGGCGACAACGCGTCGAGCATCTGCGAGCGCCTTCCGGGACTCGCGAACGAGCTGTTGTAATTCAGCCACCGCACGCTCCGGATTGACGTGCGCAACGAACCGCGCGGCCTCGCCCCGGGTGATGATCTGCTGCAGTGCGGGCCCAACGCTCTCCCGAAGCTCTGTGTCGATGCGAACACGCGCCTGTACCACTGCGCGTGCTTCGAGCTCGCGACTCGCGGAATCGAGCGCTCGCAGCGCGGCGAGCAGCCTGAGAGGCACTAACTGCGTGACCGTTCGCCATATGATGAGCGAGCAGAAATAGATCCCTGGCAACGGACTGCGGTCGGCATACCAATCGGTGTTGACGAACACCAGCGGACTGAGAACCACCGCGCCGAACAGCACCAGCCCGACGCGGCCTGGAACGACGACGAGAATCGAGACGGCCAGCAGGGTGAACTCGCGAAGCCACCCGCCGCCGGCAAAGTAGCCGCCGGCAAACGTCACGGTCGCGAGCGCGGCAAGCGTCCAGTAACCAGCAGGAGCCCGCTCGCCACGGACACCGTAGAGGAGGTGTCGGAGGTGCAGCGGAATTGCAATGACGCTCGCGATGATGCCTGCGCGGAGATCACCTGGAGTAGCGGGAGGAAACGCCAACTGTGCCACGTCGACGATGCTGAGCCATACTGTGATGGCGATTGCGACCATTGCCGCAGTCCGCACCACGTCGCGCGTCGCAGCGGGCGCCCGCTCCAGCGCTCGCGATACGCGCTCCGTTCGCTCGAGGATCAATGATCGTCTCACAGGCGATGGGCGAGGCGAGACGAGCACCGTCCACACCGGCCATGGGCGGAGAACAGAATTCTCGACGGCGACGCGATCTGTGCTGAGCATCGCATCGATGTTGGCGACGTGCGGGCACATCGGCCAGACCAAACTCTCATCCGATTCCCATGACAATTGTCACAAGAATGAGTTGCGCGTCGCGTCCGCCATCATGACAATCGTCACGCAAAACTCACCACATCGTCTCCTGCCATGCGAGCGTCCCCAAGGCGATTCTGTGAATGCAAGCCCCGGGGATCGAGCGTCCGTCAGATGCGACTCCGCCTCGTCACGGGCTTCGGCCATGCATCAGGAGAACCGCGATGACATCGATGTTGCCACACGATTCGGACGAACACTCGAGGACGACTGAAGCCAGGAACACGTTCGGGGCCGGCTCACAAGCGTACAGACCCGAGCGCCGTCGTCGCAAGCCAACAGTGATAGACGGACCATTCACCGAGACGAAAGAGCTTTTCGGTGGCGATTTCGGTCCGCCCCGAGAGAAGCGGCGCTAGCGAAAACGGCTCGCCGTCAGCTCGGGCACGTTCAGCGCGGTGATGTCGATGTACAACATCTGGCGACCACGTCCGAAGATCATCATCGATCCGTCGCGCGAGACGACCGGATTGTACTCGAAGGCCGGCGTGTTCACGCGAGGCCCAAGGTTGATGGCAGGACCCCACTCGCCACCGGTGAGGAAGCTCGCATACATGTCTGCCTGCCCTGCGCCGCCCGGTCTCGTCGAGTAGAACAGCAGCGTGCGTCCGTCCGGTGCGAGAAATGGACTCGTGTCGGATGGCCCTGCGTTGACGTTCGCATTGAGACGTTTCGGCGCGGCGAACCCAGTCGTGCTTCGCGACGAGCAGAAAATCGCGTTGCTGCCAGCGGGTCCGGCGCGATCGGAGAAGAAGCACAGTGTGCCGTTCCGGTCAACGGTGGGCGAGCCCTCTTTGCCGCTCGAGCTGAGCTCAGCAACCCACTTCGGTTCGCCCCATCCGGTGCCGCTCGCATCGGAGTACCAGATGTCCATGTCGGCTGTGCCGGCCTTTGTGCCCTCGCGCGGACGTGTACTCACGAAATACAGCCGTTGACCGTCCGGACTCACGGAGGGATCGAGATCGGAATATTCGTCGCGCGAGATGGTCAGCGCTTGCGCGGGTTGCCATTGCCCGTCAACGAGGTGCGATGCGAAGATGTGCGCGCGTCGCGTTGCGGAGTCGGAGCGCGTGAACAGGATTGTCTTTCCGTCTGGAGTAAACGTCGAGGCGAACTCGTGACCGGTTGATACAATCCCTGGCGCGAAGACTTGCGCCGTAGAATCTCCGCGTGCCTCGCACATCGCCGGCGACAGTTCCACTTCATACAGATTGCGCGAGCCATTGAAGATGTTGTCGAGCGCCTCACGCTGTATCGCCGCATACGACGCACGTTGTGCACGCGGCGCTCTGTCCGGCGCTGGCGAGAATCGCCGACTGAAGTAGTACAGCGTCCGGCCGTCCGCGGAGACAGAGGGATCACCTTCCTCCTGCTGTGAGTTGATCGGATCCGCGAGACGAATCGGCGCTGCCCAGCCGGTCGCCGAACGACAGCTCACGAAGAGGTCTGCGTCGCCGGCAGTTGGACCATCCGCGTCGAACACGATGAAGCGTTCATCTGGCGAAATGGCCGGGTCGCCTCCACTGATGGAAAGGACAACCGGTGCATCGAAGCCGTCGTCTCGCTTCGGCGCCCGGAACATGTGATCGCCGCGCGAGAAATACAGCGTGCCCGATGACGTGACGGACGGAGCGAACTCGGACGTATCCGTGTTGATGTTGCGGCCAACGGCCGCCGGATCGCCCCATGATCCATCGGGCTTCCGATCGACCGACCAGATGTTGAAGTCGCGCCGCGTCGCTCCGGGCGAGTCACCAGGCATCGGCCGATTCGATATGAACAACAGTGTCTTGCCATCAGGTGCGAATGACGGATCGCCGTCGCGCCAGATTCCGGAGAACGATGAGACTTCTGGCTTGGACCACTCCGAACCGCGGCGCTCGGACTGAACGATCGTCATGTGCCGGAAGAGATGGTCCGTGACCACGTACGACAACATTCGCCCATCCGGCGATACCGTCGCCTTGAACTCCTCGGCCGGCGTCGAGATCACGCCCGCCCCAACAACACGTGGCGGCGGCGACGTCATCTGCCCCGTCGTCTTCGACAACCACCGGTCGAGCGGGACGCGCCAGATATTCGCCAGACCGTTGTTCCACGTTTCCATGCGCTCGAGTCCCACTGCACTCGCAGTGCGGTCGTGCGGCGGCGTCGGGACCACGCGGTTGCTGGAGAAATACAGTGTGCGGGAATCAGGGCTCAGCCGCGCTTCGATATTGCCCATCAACGGCACGCTCGTCACAGGACCCATGTATGTCGGGGGTTCCCACACGCCGCCGCGCCGGAACGTGATGAACAACGACGTGCCGTTTTCCGCGATGCGCGGAGACGAGAACACCATGAACGATTCGTCTGGCGCAACGGCCGGATCAAAGTCGCCGGTGTTCTCTCCGCTGGACACCGGCACGGCGACTGGCGTCATGAACGCGCCGTTCGAGAACTGGGAACGGAAAATATGGAACTTCGTCTGCGCGCCAGTCGGTTGCATGAAGTACAGACTTCCATCCGCCACAACGCTTGGCGAGAACATCGACGTATTGCTGTTCACGACGTCCGGCAGCCGACGCGGAGTACTCCACCCGGTCGGCGTCCGATCCACTCTCCAGAGATTGCCGCCCCTCGCCGGCTGCGTCGCACCGTTGTAGAACGCATCGAGCGGTTTGCCTCCGTCAGTCACTGGACGGTTGGAGGCGAAGATCATGTATGAACCATCGGGAGACATCGACGGCTCGAGATCACGCCACTCTCCAGAGAACGAGGCGATCTCCGGCTTCGTCCACGTTCCGCCCACCAGACGCGAGACGACGATGGTCGACTGGTCGCTGTTCGCCCGCGTGAAGTAGACGCTTCTACCATCAGGCGTAAATGCGGGAGACAAATCGTTCGCCGCTCCGGATATCACGCCAGGCGCGAACACATCCGGCACGGCCTCCTGCGCTGACAGCGTTTCACCAACGAAGGCGCACATGGATAGCGCCATCACGGCAGACAGGATCTTCATGCGATGAGATAGAGAGGGAGCTCGGAGAATGGCGACCGTCAGCAACCTGCTCACCTGCCAAACGCCGAGCGACCTCAATGTTGCGATCGGTATCGTCTGTATCGCCAGCGGTCGTGCCTGCCGTCCCGAGTGAGTGCACCTTGCTGTCATTCCGAGCACGCAGCGAATCGAGGACCAGCACCCTCATGCTTGCGTCCGCGGACACCTCCAACGATGGTTCGCCTCAGTGTCCACGCCCATCACCTCAACAGACTATCGCGCGGCAGATGTCCGTCTGTCGCCCTGGCTCATCTTCGCGCTGTGGAGCGTTCCCGCGCTCCTCTCGACGCTCGAAACGGTCACCTTCGCGCGCTTCGGCGGGCACCCCATCGAGATCTGGCGCGCGTTCCTCGCTGAAGCGCCGCAGTGGTACGGCTGGGCCCTGCTCTCGCCATTCATCGCGCGACTCGGCGAACGATATCCGCTGCGACGCCCAGTGCGCATCAAGCATCTCGCCCTGCATGCGGGCGCGAGCGTCCTTGCGAGCGCGCTGATCGCCGTCGCGGACGTGCTGATCAGCCTATTCGTGCGACCGTCGGCCAAGACACTGTTCGGATCATTCGCCGGCTGGTTCCTCGGCGGTTTACCAGCGACCGTCATCGCGTACTTCGCCATCGTTGGCGTGAGCACGGCGATCCGCACCGGAGCACGTCTTCGCGAGCGCGAGCGTGAGGCGAGCGAGATCGCGGCGCAGCTGCGCACGGCGCAGCTCGCAACGCTCCGCATGCAGCTGCAACCTCACTTCCTCTTCAACAGTCTCAACGCCATCATGGCGCTCGTGCGCGATGCCGACACCGCGCAAGCCGTGCGCGCACTGTCGCTGCTCGGCGACGTGCTCCGTACGTCGATCAATGCTGGCGACGCGCACGAAACGACACTCGGCGAAGAACTCGACTTCGTCGAGCGCTATCTCGCCATTGAGCGCGTGCGTTTCGGCGACCGGCTGTGCGTTACGATTGACGTCCCTCATCACCACCTCGATCTCCGCGTTCCCACGTTCGTTCTTCAGCCGTTCGTCGAGAACGCGCTCAAGCACGGCGTGCTTCGAGCGCGTGGCGGGAATACGATCGCGATTGCCGCGAGCGCGTCGAACGGCACGCTCACGCTCGTCGTGCGCGATGATGGACGTGGCCTCGACGCACCGCCATCCAACGGCGGACTCGGCATCGCGAACGCGCGCGCGAGACTCGAGCGCATGTACGGTCACGCCGCGACGCTCAATGTCGGCAACGCCCTCGAAGGCACCGGTGTCGTGGTCTCGATCGAGCTGCCGATGAGCACAACGGCGTGACGCTCATTCGCGCCGTGATCGCCGACGACGAAGCGTTGTCACGCCGGCTCGTGCATCAACTGCTCGAGCGGCATGCGGACGTCGCGATCGTCGCCGAGTGTGCCGACGGCGCCGAGGCGCGCGATGCGATTGCGAAGTTGGCCCCGGATGTCGTGTTCCTCGACATTCGCATGCCCGTCGAATCGGGACTGGATGTCGCTCGGCAGCGGGAGGCGCGCACCGGACCGCTCGTCGTGTTCGTGACCGCGTACGACAAGTTCGCCCTGCCGGCGTTCGAGACGGATGCCGTCGACTATCTCACCAAGCCACTCACTGAAGCGCGCTTCGACGCCATGCTCGATCGCGTTCGCGAGCGGTTGCGTTTGCGGCGGCTGGCGGCACTGCAAATCAGCAGCACGGAACACGACCCTCGTTCGCCGTATCTCACGTACCTCATGTCGCGCGTGGGCACGCGCGACGTGATCGTGCCGCTCGACGACATCGAATACATCGAGGCGGCGGATGTCTACGCGCAAGTGCACGCGGGCGGCAAACGCTATCTCGTGCGCACGCCGCTCGAGTCACTCGAGCACGATCTCGATCCTGCCGCATTCGCTCGAGTGCACAGGTCATTCATCGTTCGCATCACTTGCGTCCGCGAAATTCACCGCGGCGCTATCATGGAGCTCGTTCTCGATACCGGCGCGGTGATTCCCGTCAGCCGTCGTCGTCGAGGGCAGCTGGCGGCGTTGTTCAAGCCGGCGATGTGAGCGCAGTGTCAGTTTCGCAAGCGCCTTGTCGCGCTCGCTCACTTCGACGTATCGTCGGTCATCTCAACACATGGACAAAACCTCGTGCAACCAGCTACGCGTCGGCGCACAATCCTCGCGTTCGTAGCGGTGTCGACATTCGTCTACAGCGCTGCGCTCAAGGCCCAATCGCCCGATTCCGATCCGCGCGCGGTGCAGCCCGAGCGTCCCACAGTGGCGACGCATGCGCACACCGTCGCACCCGGCTACATCGAGATCGAGGCGGGAACTCAGGGCGATCGCATCGCCGCCGGCAAGCGGGCGTACTTTGCGCCCATCGTGACGAAGCTCGGTCTCGGATCACATCTCCAGCTCAACCTCACGACACCAGTCGTCTTTCGTACACTTGGACAATCGAACGGACTCGGCGACGTGAGCGTCGGCCTCAAGTGGCGATTGCTCGACGATCATGAGTGGCTCGGCGATTTCGCGATTCTCCCCGCCGTCAAGTTTCCTTCGGGCTCGCTCTCGGGCGACACAGGCACCGGTTCGACGGACGTGAGCATCACCGCAATCTCGAGCCACGCGTTCGGCGGCGTCGCAATGGACATCAACGCCATCTACACGAGACTCGGCAGCGCGCGCGATGGTGCGAACGTCCGAGATGCGTCGAATGCCGCCCTGTGGACCGCGTCGTTTGGCTTTCCCGTTCTCGGCAACCTGAGCTGGGCCGTCGAGCTGTTTGGACAACCGACGATTGACGGCACCGACACGCCATCGACTGCAGCGCTGCTCTTCGGACCGACGTATCTCGTGAGCCCGGCACTCAATCTCGACGTCGGCTTCATCGCGCCGTTTCACGGCGACATGCCGAATTCATTGTATGCCGGAGTTGTGTGGAACGTCGGTCGGTTGTTTTCACCCGAGCACGCACTGCGCCGCCATCGGTGACACGTCGCGCCGTTATCGCGTTCCTCGTCGTTGGGACGATCGGCGCCTGTGCAGGGCCACCGTCCGCATCGTCTGACGGTCTTCTTCACCTCTGCATCTCATGGACGACACGCGAGCTCGCGCGATGCGGAGTTGTTTCCGTCGCCGAAGATCGGTCGATTGCGACTGGCCGGCGAATCGATCTTCACGTGATGGTGTTGCCAGCACGCGATCGGCGCATCAGCCCAGCGCCGCTCGTCTTTCTCGACGGCGGACCTGGTCTGTCAGCCATTCACGATGCCGCCTACGCAAGCGGAGTTCTCGCTGACCTGCGAGCGACACATGATCTGCTCCTCGTCGACATGAGGGGAACTGGAAAATCGAACCCGCTGCGTTGCGACCTCTACGACGATGACGGTCGATTGGCGCCGTATCTCGCGCCGATGTTTCCACTTGTTCGCGTTCGCGAGTGCGCAAAGCGTCTCTCCACTCGCGCCGATCTCACGCAGTACACGACGACCGCCGCCGCCGCCGACCTCGAGGCTGTCCGCAGCGCACTCGGATATCCACAGCTCAATCTGTACGGCGCATCCTACGGAACCAGGTTGGCGCTGGAGTACATGCGCCGGTATCCGGAACGTGTTCGGCGCTCGGTGCTGCTGAGTCCCATCCCGCCGAATGAGGTGGTCGGATCGGCGATAAGCCGCGCCGGAGACGACGCGCTGACAATCGCAATCGCGTCGTGCAGAATCGACGACGTCTGCAATAGCGCCGCACCAGATCCGCGAGCGGATATCGACGCCCTTCTCACGCGCTTACAGCGTCAGGCCGTCACCGTGCGTCTCTGGAACTGGCGACGCCTTTCTCACGATTCCGTCGCGCTTACGCGGCGCGGTGTGGCCGAGCTGCTCTGGGTCGAGTCGTATGATCCCGATGCGATTGTTCGGGCATTTCCTCGCGTCCATCAGGCGGTCGCTGGAAACTATCTGCCTCTCGTCACCCAGCTGCTCGGAGCATCTCGGCGGCGACGCGCAGACCGAAGCGAAGGCCTGATGCTCTCGGTCTTTTGCGCCGAGGACGTTCCGTGGCTTCACGACAGTTCATCGAGTCTGGCGGCGACGCGCGTACTCGGCAACCCGATCGTTCCGGAGCTCATTGCGGCGTGTGCGGACTGGCCCCGCGGACGAATCGCCTCCGACTTCAAACTGCCAGTCCGCTCGAGCGTGCCAACGCTCATCATCGCGGGCGGACGAGATCCCGTCACGCCGAGTGACATCGCCGAATCCACCGCGACGTTTCTCTCGAGGCACGAACTCTACGTCGATTCGACGAAGGGTCATGGATCGTTGGACGATCGCGCGATTGAGCTCATGAAGAACTTCTTCATCAAGAAGATCGACTGACGATCGTCACGATCGCTCACGAACCGGCGCTATCACCGGCGCCAATCAGCCTGTCGCGGCCGGCGTTCTTCGCCGCGAGAAGCCGTGCGTCCGCACAGCTGATCAGTGCGTCGAACTCCGTACCGTCATCTGGCGTGGAGGCGATTCCGCCGCTGAACGTAAGATGGATCGGCTGCGTCACCCTCGGCACCACGATCGGCCGGGTGTGGAACGCCCGACGCACGCGCTCCAGCATCGCGAGCGCATCTGCACTCGATGTGTCTGGAAAGATGATCGCGAACTCCTCACCACCGTAACGCGCGACGGTGTCGGTACGGCGCATCTCGCCATGCAAAAGCTGCGCGACGGCTTGCAGCGCGACGTCGCCGGCGACGTGGCCCAATTCGTCGTTGACCCGCTTGAAGTGATCGAGGTCGAGAATGGCGACCGTGAGAGGATGACCATACCGCGACGCGCGCAGCAGCTCCTCGCGGAGTCGCTCGGCGAAATAGGCGCGATTGTAGAGCGACGTCAACGCATCGTGCGTCGAGAGAACGCGCAGCCGCTCGTTGCGATTCACGATCGTCATGCTCAAGAGCGTTGCGACGATCATGAGGATGAGCCGCCCCACCGTACCGATCGGCGAAAAGTAGCCATACGGATACGGTGCGAACGCGGGCGAGTTGAGATCCCAGTGATGCGCCGTGAACCAGGCGATCGCTCCGAATTGCGCCGTCGCGACCAGTCCGGTGATGAGACAGATGCGCCGATCGTAGCGGAGACACGTCGCCCCGATCGCGAGAAAGTAGACCTCGAACGTGGTGCGACTGTTCACCGCGAGATGCGGCGGACCAACGAGCAAAAAGCTCGCGAGCGCCGCCGAGACGACACTGACGTCGAAGAGCGATGTCGCGAAGCCGAGCCAGCGTGGCCGCCATCCGCGCGTCACGGCGACGAGCACGCCTATCCCGATGAGGAGCGTGAGGGTCACGGCGGAAAGCCCAACCCAGTTTTCGTGCTGATTCGGCCCCTGCGCCGTCTGGCTCAGCGGGATGAGCAGAATCAACGAGGTCAGTGCAAGCCGCGCCCGCGCCACGAGCAATTCCCCCTCTGCGCCAGCATCGATGAGCTCACGCTCACGCGGGGCGAACTGGCGTCGCCAGAAGCCGCGCGTGAAGGGATGTAATGCTCGACGAGGCATTCGCACGTCCGGAGGGGACCGCCCAGCGGGACTGTTCATTTCCGGATTCGGCGGGAGGGGACGGCAACGCGACGCATACGGCGCCGCTCGGCCCTGCGACGGTTCTGTTGCCGCGCGCTATGCAGCGGCTCACTGTATCGTCTTGCCCTTCGAAGGTCCAGAGCGAGAGCACAACGTTACTGTTCACGAGGCGCGCGCGATCGCGCTCTATTGGACCGGACAGCGGGCCACCGTGGCTCTCGACATCATCGCGCTGACGCATGACCTCGAGATCGACAGCGCCACTCTCGACGGTTACGATTGGGCGCGCACAGCCACGCTCGATGGTAATTCCGTTGGTGTCGGCTGATCTCCACCCCAATCGTATTTCCCAACACAGCGATCATCACGATGTCCGACCCAATCAATCACAACCGCCGCGCATTTCTCGGCGCCGCCGGAATCGGGCTCGCGGCCTCGTTCATGAGGTTCCCGCTCGTGTCTTCCGGGAAGGCGGAAACGCGGCTACCTGACGGCAGTGATCCAGAAAGGTTCGGTGCAAGAGTAGCGAGCAGCGGTACGATGCCGCCTCTCGCCGACGAAGGACCTCTTCCGGAGTTGAGTGGCGCGGTTGGCTGGCTCAACTCACCGCCGCTGACTCCAGCGGCGCTGCGCGGCAAGGTCGTGCTCGTGGACATCTGGACCTACTCGTGCATCAACTCCCTGCGACAACTTCCTTACCTGAAGGCGTGGGCCGCCAAGTATAAGGACGCCGGGCTGGTCGTCATCGGTGTGCACACACCGGAGTTTGCATTCGAGAAGGATCGCGCGAACGTCGAGATGGCCGTGCGCGATTACAAGACCGCCTACCCGATTGCCATCGACAGCAACCACGGCATCTGGCGCGCGTTCAACAATCAATACTGGCCCGCTGACTATTTCGTCGACGGAAAGGGACGCATTCGCCATCATCACTTCGGAGAGGGCGATTACGACGACTCCGAGCGCGTCATCCAGCAACTGTTGAAGGAAAATGGCGCGACCAACTTCAATGCGACCACAGTGAGCATTTCCGGCGACGGAATCGAGGCGCCGCCTGACAATCAGAATGCGCGATCCCCAGAGACCTACGTCGGCTACCATCGCGCCGAGCACTTCGCGTCGCCCGATGGTTTTGCGCAGGACGAGAGGAAAGTCTATAGCGCGCCGGTCGGCCCTTCATTGAATGCATGGGGACTGATCGGAGCATGGACCGTTGGCGCCGAGAGCGCCGTGCCTGACGAGGCTTCCGGCCGAATTCTCTTCCGCTTTCACAGCCGCGACGTCCATATGGTGCTCGGGCCCATGAAGAACGGCAAGCCGGTTCGCTTTCGCGTCATGTTGGACGGCGCCGCGCCGATGAACGACGCTGGCGTTGACGTCGCGCAGGATGGCAGCGGCGAGATCCGAGTGCATCGTCTCTATCAGCTGGTGCGCCAGAAGAGTCCAGTCGACGACCGCACCTTCGAGATCGAGTTTCTCGATCCCGGAGCTCAGGCGTACGTCTTCACCTTCGGCTAGCGCGCCGTGGCGCAAGCCGTTCCAGAGGGGGCCGCGGCACCTCGATCGGTCGTTTCGCGCACTGGCCGCGTTCACTCTGGACTGTCGGGTGCCGATACTTGGGGAGGAAACCACCACTCCGGCCCCCGCTCATGCTCTCGCGTCCATCACTGCTCACGATCGAAGACGACGCCTACGCGCAGCGGCTCATCGGTGCCGTCGCAAAGCGCGCCGGCTTTACCGCGACCGTTGCGGCGACGGGCGCAGAAGCCGACGTCGAAACGGATCGCATTCCTTTCGACATCATCATCGTCGACCTCAGACTTCCTGATGCTGAGGGGTTCGAGCTCATCGAGCGTCTGCAGAAGAAGCCGCAGCTCGAGAACGTTCCCTTCCTGGTGTGCTCCGGCAACGTCACGATCGAGAACGTCAACGAAGCGCGCCGGCTCGGCGCACTCGAGTTCATTCGCAAGCCACTAGATCTCGTCGCGCTTCAACAGCGTCTCGAAAAGAATCGTGACCTTCTCGTCGACCGCTGGATTCAGCCCGCACCGTTCAGACGTCGCGCGGCCGCTGAGGCGTTGGCGGATGCAGAAGTAGTTCGGCGCGCCCGCGAGTATCTCGCCATTGTTCTTGACGGCGGTCAACCGGTTGGGCCTGCGGACGTGGTCGACGAGCGTGCCGAGCCCACGCCGAGCAGTGAATCCGAGATCGCGGTCATCGTGTCGCCACCGCTCTCTGCCGACGATGCGCTACAGCTTCTCGTCGCCCTCGCGCCCGACATCCCTGCGCCGCGTGTCAACCGGCTCGTCGCGGAATTCAACTCCGAGCCGGCCAACACGCCGCGGAAAGCCCTGCTGCACACGGCGCTCAGGGTTGCATTGACGTCACTCGACCAGATGCTCGCGTCGTGATGCGGCGTGATCGGATGCGAGAGGAGATCGCGTCAACACCGAGGTCGCATCGCGCGACACGTCAGTCATTCCTGGCGAGCGCCAAAGCGCCTATCGCGCGTCCGATGCGCAGCCCGGTGACGACGTCATAGCGATAGTGCACGCCTGACAGCACGGTCGTGAATGCTTCCTCGTCGCCCTGCGCCATGAGTGCGCTCTTGTCCGCGGGAAAGAGGCCGCCAAGCACCGCGGATCCGGCTCCTCCGGCACAGGCGTGTCCCGACGGATTGGCGGGATGATGTGGTCGACCACGTGGCGTCGTGATGAGTGAATCGGCCTGCCACGGCCGCAGACGCCAGTAGGTGTACTTGCGATCCCAACACGCGATGTGCGTGTCCATCATCGCCATGTTCAAAAGCGCGAACGTTCGCGCTGCGCGACGCTCGTCGAGACCATTGCGCTGAATCAACTCGGCGCCAATCGTGTTCCAGCGACCCGGCGGCATCGGGGTGTTGTTGCCGTCGAGCCACTTGTCGACGATTGCGAGCTGCGCAGCCGTGCGCGTGTCGGAGATCTGCCGAACCTCGGCAAGCGCTGCGCGAAATGCCGGAGAATTGAACGGCGGGGGCGGGTCAGACCGAAAGCGCGTGACGTCGGCAAAAAGCCAGGGTCGCACATTGCCGAAGCACGGGAGCAGCGGCTGTGGATTGGGCGGCACTGCATCGTCGAACCAGAATCCTGCACTGCCAGGTCCTGGTGGTGTCGCCGGACAGTTTGCTGCCGAAGTGCCATCCGTCGCGGCGCGCGCGAGCACACTCTGCGCGGCGGTCCTGCCGATTGTCTCGCCGGCGGCGAAGTCCGATCCGCCTTCACTCGGTGCGCCTTCCATTTCATCGTTGCGAAGCTGCGCGTCCACGAGAGCCGTGCTTGCCGCGTCTGCGTAGAGCGAGCGCAGCACCGCCCATGACGCGCCCACGACTGCGCCGCGCGTCGACGGATGTAACGTGTCGCGAACTCGTCGCCCCGCATCGGTTGCTGCGTTCAGCTGAGCGACGCTCACCAGTGCATACACCCGAGACGCGAGCGGACTATTGGTGTTGTGCGATGCAACGAGCATTCGCGCCGTCTTGTTCCACTCGACGCTGGCCGTGCCATTCGTCGAAGGGACTTCCGCAGAGTTGCGAGAGGAAACTTGGAGTTGCTTCGCCGGCGCGCCATTCGTAGGCTCGGCGCATCCAGCCAGCAGCGTTGTGCCGATCGTGAGCACAACCCTGAACGTCACTGATGATCTGTGCAGCGAGCGCGGGCTCATTGTCGCGAATACTGT
>JBDUCR010000223.1:0-3289 GCA_040003345.1 bacterium | reverse complement strand
GCCGCGTACGGCGGCCGGCTCTCGAGCATCCTCGATGTTCGCACCGCCGAGCCGGAACGTACTGGATTGCACGGGTCGCTCGGTGTGTCGGTGATTTCGTCGAGCTTGTCGATCGGAAGTTCGAGCGCGGACATGAGATCGAGTTGGACAGTGGCTGCGCGTCGCACGTACGCAGACAAGCTCGTCGCAGCTCTCAGCGATCGTCAGTTCCCGTATCACTTCTCCGACGCGCAGTTTCACGGCGTGCAGGCGATCGGCAAAGGCAATCTTCGTCTCGAGGCTACCGCGTATGCGGGCTCCGACGTACTCGACGGCGATTTCCTCACGCTGAGCGACTCGGCGTCGGTGGGCGGTGGTGGCGGGAGATTCGTGTTCGGCTGGGCGAATCAACTCGTCGGAGTGACGCTGCGCGACGTGTGGCGCGACAACGCGCGACTCCCCTTGCTTGGCGCCGCGGACAGTGTTGGTGTGGAGCAACATGCGTCGTTCACCCGGTTCGCGACCGGGCTGGATCTCGCCGATGGCGCCTTGTCGCTCACGAACAGCGTGCACGAGTTGCGGCTGGCCGGTGACATCCACTGGAATCGCGGCGCACATGAGCGACGGCTTGGCTACGAGGCATCGGGGTATGCGATTCACTACGACGTGCGGTCGAGCGTGTCGGATGCGGATCTGTTCGAGCTCGCGCAGCATCCCACAGCCAGCACGATCTACTATCAGGAGCAATGGAAGCCGACGAAGCGACTGATCACCGAGGCGGGAGTGCGCGTCGAGCACTTCAGTGGTCGCAACTGGACCGGCATCTCGCCCCGCGTTGCGGTCAAGTATTTCGTCACGCCCGATCTCGCGGTGAGCGCGGCAGCGGGCAATTACGCGCAGTGGCTGCACTCGCTCAATCGCGAAGACATTCCCGTTCGCATTTTCGACTTCTGGGTTGCGAGTGACGAGTTCAATCAGGTGTCGCAGGCGCAGCATTACGTGCTCGGATTGGAGAAGTGGATTTCTCCGCTGCGGTTCGCTCGCGTGGAAGCGTGGCTCAAGAACTATCAGCACGTGCTCGAGCAGAACACGGCCGACGATCCAGGGGTTCGCGGCGATGAGTTTCTCGATGCGGGCGGCGTGTCGTATGGCTTTGACGTGTTGCTGCGTCAGCTCGAGATCGGCCAGTTCGGCGGATGGCTCTCGTACACCTACGGCGTGAGCTCGCGTGTCCGCGACAGCGTGGCGTATTGGCCGGGTCACGACCGACGCCACAACCTCAATCTCGTCGGCACCTGGAAGCCGAACGCGCGCTACGTCCTTTCGGCGCGACTCGGTGTCGCGTCAGGGACGCCATACACCGACATCATCGGCCAGCTCGTGCGTCGCACCTTCAATCCGCGGACACATGTGTTCAACGGCGATCGTAACGGCGACGGTGAGCTCGAGCCAGTCGGTGGCCCCCGCAATGGCAATCGATATCCGCTCTTTCAGCGTCTCGACTTGAGCGTCTCGCGCAACATGCAGTGGCGTGGTATGCAGGTCACGCCCTACTTCAGCGTCGTCAACGCATACAACGCGAAGAACGTCTTCATCTACACCTTCGACTACACGAGCAATCCGCCAACGCGTGAGGCGCAATCGCAATTTCCATTTCTGCCGAGCATCGGCATGACGGTGGCGTTCTGATGCGACGCCTGATCGCTGCTGCCATGGTGTTGAGTGCGATCGCGTGCACCTTCGATCAGAAGGTGATCGCTGTCTCACCGACGCAGGTCGTCGTGCACGCAGTGCTCGATCCAAATGCGCCTGTACAGGAAGTGCTGATCGAGAAAACGCTGGCAGGAGTAGTATCCGTCACAGACAACGTTCGCTTTGATCCGCTCGATCCGATCAACAGCGGGGAGGGCGTCCCGGTTGTCGGCGCAACGGTGACGATACAGGGGCCCGACGGCACGTTTACCGGTGCGGAGCGTCACTATGCAGGCAAGCCGGCGACGTACGGCGCGGGTCGCTATGAAGTGCTCGCCGGATCGGGGAGTACGCCGATTCGTCCAGGCAAGCGATACACACTCACGGTGCGCGCGACGGATGGCACCGTCGTCACTGGGACGACAGTGGTGCCCGGTATCCCGAGCGTGTACAACGGATCGAATCCGCTTACGCCATTCGATCGTGATCGCGACACCGTGAAGTTCAACTGGAACGGCATACCGGCGGCGCGTGCATATGGACTGCGCGTCGAGTCTCCCTTTGGTGCGTTTCAGATCTTCAGCGACTCGACGAAGCTCGCGTTGCCTGGCAGTCTCCGGAATTTCTTTGCTTCGGATCTTCAGCGCGTGTTCATCCCCGGCTTCCAGCAGGTGGCGACGCTCTTCGCCGTGGATACCAACTATTTCGACTACTATCGCTCGCGCAACGATCCTTTCACGGGATCGGGAATCATCAACAAGCTTCAGGGCGGTATCGGTCTGTTCGGCTCTATCACGACGCTCGATGTCCGCACGCTCGACGTGACGCAGCAGCCGAGGGAACCGGCGATCGAGGGCAATTACGAGCTCGCGCAGGCGCCAGCGTTGCCGCAGCGCGTGGTGGATGTCTTCCGCCTGTACGTTGAGACTGCGGGTCCGCCGACGTCGCTGAGTGGTTGGTATTCGCGTAACCGCATTACTGGTGGGCGTGATGGTGTTGCTGGCGCGCGCGATGGAACGCGCATCGAGCTGCAGTTCCTGATCGAGCAGGATTCCCGTCGGCGGCTCGCGACCTGGATTGGAGCGCAGGAGGGGGATTCTCTCGTTGGCTCGTACGTCGGGTTGGTCGGGTCGGTTGTGTTCAGGAGGCGAAAGTAGTGCGGTGTGACTACGACGCTAGAACCAACATTGTTGGCATTGTGGCATTCTCGCCACTGACACCAACTCGTCGTGATATCCGAGGACAAAAGGCCTGACACCAAGCGTGGAGGTTCCTAAATTGGGAACCATATCGGTGCGACAGGAGACTCAGTCAGAATGCACCTCATCACTCGGACCAGGCTCCTCATCTTTGCGGCGCAGCATCCGGACGCGCTGGAGCAGTTGATGGATTGGGAGCGCACCATCCGCCGCAAGAAATACCGGAAGGCGGCAGAGGTACAGGCTGATTTTCCGTCAGTCGATTCCATCGGTGCGGGGCGCGCGGTGTTCAACATCTGCGGGAATCGATATCGTCTCGTGGTGAAGATGGACTCTCGCGGTAACGGCCTCGTGCTCGTGCGTCACGTGGTAACGCATCGAGCGTACGACCGGCTCATCGCGCGCAAGGCGCTTTGAGA
>JBDUCR010000303.1:0-3290 GCA_040003345.1 bacterium | reverse complement strand
GCTCACGATGACAACAGTGCGGCTTCGCGAACAACCGCAGCGAAGGCAGCGAACAACGATCTGTCCCAGTCCTCAGAGGTACCCATCAGCTCTTCGGGATGCCACTGCGCGCCGACCATCCACCAGTCGTCGGCAATCCATTCCGCACCTTCGATAGTCCCATCGGGGGCGTGCGCCACGGCGGTCAAACCCTCACCAAGCCGTGCGACCGCCTGATGATGCATCGAGTTGACCGTCAATTGCTCAGCGCCGAGTGCGATCGCGAGTCGGGAGCCGGAGTGTACTCGCACTTCATGAACGCGCGCATCGCGAGGCGAACACTCGTGCTGGAGGGCGTTAGGCCACTCGCTGGTGATGTCCTGCACGAGCGTTCCACCGAGCGCGACGTTAGCGACCTGAATCCCGCGACAAATTGCCAACGTAGGAAGACGTCGTTCGCGCGCGGCCAGCACGAGCGCGATCTCGAACGCATCGCGCGCTGCGTGGACGTCGCCGAGGTGAGGGTGTGGCGGCGTGCCGTAATGCGCGGGTCCTACGTCTTCGCCGCCAGTTAGCAGGAGTCCCTGCATACCCTCGAGCATATCATCGGCATCGCGAGGATCGAGCACGGGAAGAATGTACGGCCGCATGTCGGCCAAACGGACTGCATCGGTGTACGAAGCGTTTGCTCGCACGCGCAACACGCCGCGAATCGGCTCCGTGGTGGCAGTGATGGCGACGGCAGGAAGGTTCGTCACTGGAACTCGGGTTGCGAGGGTGAGCGCGGAATCTGTATCCTAAGCGTTCGCGCTCGGCCGCTCCAGCGTCCGGCGCTTTCCGCACCACGTCTCACCTTCGAGACCGCGAATGTTCGAGTCGTTCCGCCAGTCACTCTCCGACCTCATGGATCGCGCTACGCCGCCCGAGGAACGCCGCGCTGGCCTCGCGCGCATGAAGCAGACGCTGGTGCAGGCGAAGATGGGGCTCGAGGATCTGCGGGGTGGCGTGGTACTGACCAGGAAACGCCTCGAGGTCGAGACGCGCGAACTGGAGACCATGCGTCGTCGCAAGAGCGCTGCGACAGGAATCAGCGACGCCGAGACAGTCGCGCTCGCCGAGAAATACGAGACGATCCATGCCGAGCGGTCGGACGTGTTGCGCCGTAAGCTGGAAGCGCAGGAAGCGGAGCTGCTGCTGGTCGAGCGCGAGGTGTCCGAGATGACCGTCGAGTTGAAGAACGCCATATCGGGGGTGGGTGGTCCCGCTGGCTCGACATCAGCTGACGATCTCGGGCGCGCTGAGGCGGATTCGATTCTCGATCAGGGCGCGACCGTGGCCCAGGAGATCGACGCACTCGGGCGCGCTGGCGCACGCTCGGCGCGAGAGGCCGAGGCGGACCGACAGCTCGCTGAGCTGAAGCGTCGCATGGGGAAGTAGGGAACGGTGAAGCATCGTTTCGCACCGCGGGCGATGGCGCTCGCGGCCATCCCGTTCGTCTCGCTGCGCGCCCAGCAGGCCGGTGTGCCGACGCGGCCTGCCGTCGCGCCATCGGGTCGCGCGACGGCAGCGTGCACCGGACAGCGCATCGACGACATCGTCGTCTACTCTGAAGCGCCGTCAGTCGCGAACCTCCAGCGTGTGCCGGTACTGGCTCGCATCGCACGCGAGACTCATGCGACGACGCGTCCCGATATCATCCGTCGCTTCATGCTCCTCGATGAAACGCAGCCATGCGACGAGCTCCGACGTGCGGAGTCCGAGCGCATTTTGCGCGCGCAGCCGTTCATCGCCGATGCGGACATCTTCGTCATTCCGAATGATCATGGCGGCGTGGATCTCGAGGTGCGCACGAGCGACGAAGTCTCGATCGTCATTGGAGGCAGCGTGCGCGCGCGTGCGCCGAACGTCTCGTTTCTGCTGCTCGGCAATGCGAATCTCGCGGGGCAGGGTGTATTTCTCGACGGTGCGTGGCGAACCGGCGACGGGCTTCGCGACGCGTTCAGTGGACGCGTCGTCGACAATCAGTTTCTCGGGCACCCGTGGGTGTTCGGCGCCGACTTCGAGCGAGCGACGCTTGGTGGATCGTGGCGACTCGAGGGTGCGCAGCCATTTCTCACTGATCTGCAGCGCGTCGCGTGGCGCGTGCGAGCGGGACTGCACAAGGAGTTCTTCGAGCTGCGGATGCCGAACCGCATCACCCCGACGCTGCCGAGTGAGCGGAAGTTCTTCGACGTCGGCGGAATTGTGCGGGTGGGACCGCCGGGCAGGCTCGGACTGTTGGGCGCGTCGCTGACTGGCGAAGATGAAGCAACCGGCGCCCGACTGATTCTGCCGGAGGACGGCGTGTTGAAGGACGTCGGCCCGACGCCGCGAGTGTACTCGCCGCACAGGATTGCGCGCGTGAACCTGCTCTGGGGGGTGCGCAACATCAACTACGTGCGACGTCAGGGGCTGGACGCGCTTACGGCGACGCAGGACGTGCCTCTCGGCTTCCAGTTCGGCTCGCAGGTGGGGCGGAGCCTCACGGCGCTCGGCGCACGCGAAGACGACAGTTTTCTCGCGGGCGATTTGTACCTCGGTCTTGCGTCGGCATCGGGGCGTGGAATTTTACGCATCCAAGGGCAGGGCGAGGGACGCCGTGCGGCTGGTGGGTCGCAGTGGGATGGGGTGCTGACGACAGGGCGGATCACGCACTACTACCAGTTCTCGCCGGTGAGTCTCAATCAGGTGATCGTCGAATGGAGCGGTGGCTACCGACAACGTACGCCGTTCCAACTGATACTTGGTATTCCGGAAGGCGGCGTTCGCGGATACGAGGAGTCGGCGCTCGCAGGTGGTCAGCGGGTTGTGGCGCGCATCGAGCAGCGACATCTGCTCGGCAAGGCGTTCAATCTCGCTGACGTCGGTACGGTGCTATTCGCCGACGCGGGACGTCTCTGGGCGGGAGATGTTCCGTTCGGGCAGACGACGCCGGTGAAGACATCCGTTGGCTTCAGCATTCTCGCTGCCGTTCCGATGCGCTCGGCGCGCATGTGGCGCGCGGATTTCGCCTTCCCGTTGAACAGCGGCGCGAATGCGCGATGGACGATCAAGTTCACGAACGTCGATCGGACTCAGTTCGTGTTTCGCGAGGCACGTGATGTGGCGATTGGACGAGAGCTCACTGTTCCGTCGTCGATCTTCGCGTGGCCGTGAGTCTGTCATCCCGCAGGAGCGAGCAGAGCGAGCGAGTGTCGGGATCTACTTTCGTGGCGATCATACCGGGCCACGGAGCGGCGCACAGTAGATCCCGACACTCGCTTCGCTCCTGC
>JBDUCR010000492.1:0-3301 GCA_040003345.1 bacterium | reverse complement strand
GAACTAGCTGATGCGACGCGACGGGTTGTACCACGCCCTGTCGCCCTTCTTGTAGGCCACGTTGCCGTCGTACCGGCCCGGCGACTCGATGTACCGCATCGCCTGCGTGCAACCAATCTCGGAGGAGAAATATCCGAGCAGTGTAAGCTCCTTCATCAACCGGAAATAGTGCGGACCTTCGGCTCGGGCCTTCTCGACGGGGTATTTTCGCTGCTCCTTGTCCAGCGCATTCAGCAGCGCGGTGCGCTCGGCCGGCGCGCTCTCGATGAACGACTTGCGGCTCTCCTTTCGGCTCGCGTCGTCGATCTTCTGCAGGCCGCCTCGAAACGAGCGATAGGCCGTGTCGTCGTAGCAGTCGGTCGCCATCATCGCCATGAATTTGCCGACGCCTGCCGCCTTGGCCCCCGGTGTGTCCGTCGCGGGAATAATCGTCTCGGAAATTTCGTCGAGCAGCGCGATCTCGTCAGGCGAAAATGGCTCAGTTCGTTTCTTCGCTTCCGGTGCGCGACAGCCCGTGAGAAAAAGCTCCGCACCGATGGCGACCGTCCCCGTGATCGCCATCATGCGCATCAATGCTTCGCGGCGATTGATGGTCACAGGCTGTTCCGCTTGAGCTCACGCACCGCGAAGTCAACCGCACGTGCAGTGAGCGCCATGTATGTCAACGACGGATTCACGCACGACGACGACGTCATGCACGCGCCGTCGGTGACGAAGACGTTCATCGCATCCCAGACCTGATTGTTGCCGTTGAGCACCGAGGTTTTGGGATCGCGCCCCATTCGCGCCGTGCCCATCTCGTGCACCGTCTGGCCGAAGGTGTAGGCGTCGTCGGTCGCCTTCACATTCGTCGCGCCGCCCGCCTCGAGCATCTCGGCGGCATCGTCGCGCATGTCCTTCCGCATCGCCTTCTCGTTGTCGCGGATCTGGCAGTCGAACGCGAGCACGGGCAGTCCCCACTTGTCCTTCTTCGCCGTGTCGAGATAGATGCGGTTGTCGTGATGAGGCAGCGTCTCTCCAAAGCCCGACATGCCGATGGTCCACGGTCCGGGCTCCGTCAGCGCTTCCTTCAATGGCGCTCCCACGCCAAGCTCGGCGATATCTCTGTTCCACTCGCGTCGACTCGCACTGCCCTGGTAGCCGAAGCCGCGCAGATATGGCCGTTTCTCGCCAAAGAGATTCCGAAAGCGCGGGACGTAGTATCCGTTCGGCGTTCGGCCATAGTAGTACTTGTCGTCGAAGCCTTCGACGCGGCCGCTCGCGCCAACGCGGCCATGATGATCCATTGCGTTGTGGCCGAGCTCACCGCTGCTGCTTCCCAATCCACCGGGCCAGACGTCGGTGGCCGAATTCATCAGCAACCACGTCGAGTTGAACGTCGACGCGCAGACGAAGATCACCTTCGCCTGGAACTCGTACGTCTGGTTCGTCTCGGCATCGATGATCTCGACGCCTGTCGCCTTCTTCGTGTTGCGATCGTAGAGCACGCGCCGGACGATGGAATGCGGTCGCAGCGTGAGATTGCCCGTCTTCATTGCGGCCGGAAGCGTGGCCGATTGCGTGCTGAAGTACGCGCCGTACGGACAGCCGAACACGCACTTGTCGCGATACTGGCACGTGCCGCGCCCATTGAGCGGCTTCGTGAGATTTGCCGTGCGTCCGACGATCATTCGCCGCTTGTCGTTGTAGTGCGCCTTGATGCGTTGCGCGAACGACTCTTCTACGACGTTGAATGGCATGGGCGGCTGATATTGGCCGTCGGGAAGTTGCGGCAAGCCTTCGACCGTGCCGCTGATGCCGGCGAAGCGCTCAGCGTAGTCGTACCATGGCGCGATGTCCTTGTAGCGAATAGGCCAGTCGACGGCGACACCATCAGCGCGGTTCGCGTCGAAATCGAAGTCGCTCCAGCGCAGGCACAACCGGCCCCACGTGAGCGAGCGGCCACCGACCTGGTAGCCTCGCACCCAGTCAAAGGGTTTTGCCTCGACGTATGGACACTCCTTCTCATTGGCGAAGAAGTCGGCGACGGGCTCCCACAGCAGCCGTGCGCGGCGAAGCTGAGGATATCCCTTCGCGTACTGCAACGACGTCATGCCGTGATGCGGGAGCTGCCACGGATCTTTCGTCGCGTTGACATAGTCCTTCACATGCTCGACGTTACGCCCGCGCTCGAGCAGCAGCGTCTTCAGTCCCTTCTCACACAGTTCCTTCGCTGCCCATCCACCGGCGATTCCAGAGCCGACGACAATCGCATCATATTGCTGGCTGGCCATGCATCGAAACCGGCTGCGAGGGGCGGTGCGGGTAGGACCATCATGGGCCTCGAGACCCCGTGGGCCAACAGATCACTCGGCTACACTCGTTCTGAGACGAGCTGCGAGCCGGTGAGTCACGGCTGTCACATTGGTTGTCGATCCTCCCTACGTCAATAGAGGAACGTTCATGATTCCAAGGTTTGCGGCACGCTCGTTCGCGTGTGTTCTCCTGCTGTCGAGCGGGTGCAAGAAGCCTTCGCTCGATGCCACCGCAATGAACGACAGCGGGCTTGCGGCGGCGAACAAGGGCGACGTCGATGGTGCACTCAAGCACTACGATGACGCGATCAAGCTGAAGCCGGATTTCGCGACGGCGTACAAGAACCGCGGCGTCGCATATGCCTCCAAGGGCGACTACGATCACGCCCTTCAGGACTACGATCAGGCGATCAAGCTCAAGCCCGATCTCGCGTCAGCGTACAACAGCCGCGCGTTGATCTATCAGCAGAGGGGTGAGTATCCGCGCGCGATTCAGGACTTCGATCAGGCCCTCAAGCTCAAGCCCGACTATACGGTCGCAACCAAGAATCGCGGTCGTGCGCGATTCTTCCTCGGCCGGTACGCCGATGCGGCGGCGGATCTACGGCAGGGCGCAGCATCGGATTCGACGAATGCGTACCTGCCGATCTGGCTGCATATGGCGAACCTGCATCTTGGCCAGAACGACACGCAGGAATTCACGTCGCTGATGGCGAAGGCGGACTCGGTGCAGTGGCCCGCGCCAGTAGCGAAATTCTATCTCGGCAAGCTCTCGGCTGATCAGCTACTCGCGGTGGCAGCGAAGTCAGACTCGAAGACGCAGTCGGATCAGACGTGCGCGGCGGCGTTCTACATTGGTGAGCAGTTGTTGAGTCAGAAGAAGACTGCTGACGCGAGGCGCCGCTTCGAGGTTGCAAAATCGAGTTGCCCGAAGGTGTGGACGGAATACCAGGGCGCGGTTTCGGAGATAGACAGACTCGGAGGGAAATAGAGCTCAACGCCAGAAC
>JBDUCR010000070.1:0-3303 GCA_040003345.1 bacterium | reverse complement strand
CTACTGCCGACACTGCGCCGTCGGATCCGTCTGCTTCGCCGCGTCCAGCTTCGGCCGATGCGGCATATTCGCAATCACCATCGCCGCCGAGTACACCATTCGCGACACGCGCGCGAGATCAGGGTAGCTGATGTACTGCGCCTCATCCGTCACCTGGTGATAGTCGAGATGCTCGCCGCGTGCCATCGCCACCGACGGAATGCCGTACCGCGCATAGCTGTAGTGATCCGCTCTGCAGTAGTACTGCAACGGATGACCGGGCGCATCGTACGAGTAGTCGAAGACGAACGGCACTGGCTCGCGCGCATTCGCCGCCTCGAGCGAATCACCGAACTCGCGCGACAAGCGCTTCGCACCAACGACCTCGAGGTACGTCGCGCTGCCTGCGCCAGTACCATCGCGCGGAAAATCCGTCGACGTCCCACGCCCCACCATGTCCTGATCAATCTCGGCGACAATGGAATCGATCGGCACAGTGGCGTGATCACTGTACCACTTGGAACCGAGCAGTCCCGCTTCTTCACCTGTGTGATTGACGAACAGAATCGAGCGCTTTGGGCGCGCCCCGCTGCGCGACATCGCTTCCGCGATCTCGAGAATCGACACAGTGCCGGAGCCGTCGTCGTCCGCACCGTTACGAATGGAATCGAGACGCGGGCGATTCACGCGTCGCAGGCTGTCGAGGATGGTGCGAATCTTCGCCCACTCGTCGGCAGTCGGTTGACGCACCGGTGAGTCCGCACCCATCGGTCTGATGACGCGGTTGAATGCGCGTAACGAATCGTGGTCGACAGGGAAATGGTCAAAGCCGACATGATCGTTGTGCGCGGTGAGCGCGACGTACTGTCCGCGCAATGCAGGATCACTTCCGCGCAGAATCGCGACGACATTCCGCGCTGGAAACGGAACGGGAGTCCGAGCGATATCGAAGCGACCAGTCAGCGGCGCTCCGCTCGCGCCAACCGAAAGCGCTGTCGGATTGTTGCCGAAGATTGTCGTTGCAGCGCGACGCGTAATCCAGAGCACGGGCGTCGCGCGCGGATTGCGCGTCGTGTCGGGAACCGGTCGTCCTTCGCGTAGCCGAGCGATGGTCTCTGCACCCATGACGTCGAGTGAGACGATCGCGAGCCCCTTCACCTCTCTCCATCGCGCCGATCCGATTGCCAAACCGCGCATCGGCGTGCCGGGTGGCAGATCGAGCACGACGAACTTTCCCGCCGCCTGCGCCGCCGTGATCCACGCACCGCTGTCGGATGCAGGTCCACCGTAGATCGTCGGCACTCCGTTCAGCGTCTGCGGTTGCACGCCGATGCCGGCCGGCACGAAGTCGCGTCCGACTTGCAATGCGTTAGTTCCAGCCTCGAGATGCGACGTCGGATCGATCGCCGCGTTCCAGAAAGGAACGGTCTGGAAGTAGGTGCCGTTATCGCCGGCGGGCTCGAGCCCGAGTCGCCGAAATTCTGCGGCGACGTACGCGGCCGCCTTGAAGTCGCCCTCCGACCCGGACTCGCGTCCCATCATCGAGTCATCAGCGATGAGGAAGAGGCGATGACGAAGATCCTCCGTCGTGATCGCCGCACTGGTCGCAGCCACGGGACTCGGCGCGCTACCGGATGCGCATGCGGTGATCGCACTCAGTGCGGCGAGGAAGGGAAGGCGTGTTTTCATTCGACGATGTGTGACACCGCGTGAGCCGACAAGGATGCTGTGGTGTCAAGATGCTCCGCAGCGCCAGGTAGCGCAAAAGCCTCGAATTCGTCAACGC
The DNA here is from genome assembly GCA_040003345.1 of bacterium. Taxonomy (GTDB): domain Bacteria; phylum Gemmatimonadota; class Gemmatimonadetes; order Gemmatimonadales; family Gemmatimonadaceae; genus AG11. The sequence continues at coordinate 1,538 of JBDUCR010000070.1, read as the reverse complement.
CATCTCCCGTGGGCAAACAGTTGTGCGCGTCGGCCGCCGTGAATCGTTGCCGTCAAAGCCCGAAATTCGTAGGTTCGACGAATGCCGAAACTCCTCCGCACCTTGGCTCTCCTCGCCACACTCGTTCCAGGCGTCGCACGATCGCAGGCTCTCACGAGCCTCTCGTCCGTGTACGTTGGTTACTCGAGCCGAAAAACATCCGCTAAACCAACCGGCGAGCTGAAAGCACGACTCGACTCGATTGACCAGCAGCTGAGTGCCGCCAACCGGATCGGCCGCACTGGTGAGGTGCGACGCCTCCTCGCCAAAGGCAACGCAATTCTTAGCGGAAAAACCTGGACCGACAGCGCTGAATTCGCGAACTCGCTTCTCCTCCGCACTGATCGCGTCGTCGTCGAATCACAGAGGCCCTACACCGTTCGACTGGAACAGCTCTACACGCCGTCCGTCGAGCTCACACACTCACTGACCGTACGCGCGGGTCTCGTCGCGCGAGCAGCCGGCGCACCGCCCACCGATCCCGTCACCATCGTGAAAGCAGTGCCTCGCATTCACGGCGTGAGCCGCGACCTTCGCGAGTCACCGCAACTCATCGAGTTCGACTTGCATGATGTCCCCGACGGACGTTACGCCGTGGCGGTGGAAGTCATGGACTCCACTCGCTCACTTGGCATCGCGACACTACAAGTCGTGCTGCGCAAAGGCATCGACGAAACAGTGAATCACCTCGAGGCGGAAGCGAAGAGTGCACCCGAAGCGCTGCGCGCCGAAATTCTTTATCCGGTTGACCGCATGCGCAACGTCAACCTCGGCAAGCTCGAGCTACGCACGCTCGACGTCGACAAGGATTTCGCGAACGCCGAAGCCGTCATCGCCGCAGTCAAGGAAAAGAAGGATCCGTTCGCCGGCCGCACGGGCGACATCAAGCGCCACTACGCACTCGAGAGTGCGATGGAGTTGATGCCGTATCACCTGTACGTTCCGACGACCTACGCGTCATCGCGCGCATACCCACTCATCATCGCGCTGCACGGACTCGGTGGCACCGAGGACGTCTTCTTCGACTCCTACGGCAAGACGCTTCCGCCGCTCGCCGAAAAGCACGGCTACATCGTCGCCGCGCCGCTCGGCTATCGCGTCGACGGGCAATACGGCTGGGGACTCGGCACACCGCCGGAAGATCCGAAGACGATGAACACGCAGAAGCTGAGCGAAGACGACGTGATGCAGGTGCTCGCGCTGGCGAGAAAGCTCTACAACGTCGACCCGAATCGCATCTACCTCATGGGCCATTCGATGGGCGCGATCGGCACGTGGAGAATCGCCGCAAAGTATCCCGACAGCTGGGCGGCGGTTGCGCCATTCTCCGGCTATGGCGCGCCAGCGACGGTAGAGAAGATGCGCAGCATCCCGGAATTCGTCGTCCACGGCGACGCGGATCCAACGGTCAACGTCGCTGGCTCGCGCACGATGGTCGCCGCGATGAAGTCACTCGGCGTCGACGTAACCTACATCGAAGTGCCGAACGGAAATCACAG
>JBDUCR010000390.1:0-11146 GCA_040003345.1 bacterium | reverse complement strand
GCCGTCTGCTTCGGATTCTGTTGCGTCGTATCCGCAATGACCTTCATGCTCACGAGCCGCGCTCTCGGCGCCATCCCCGAGATCGTCTCGATGGAATCGAGCCGCGGCACTGCCTTGTTCGTCGCTTCGTCGCGGGTTTCCGTTCCGACAACGGGTTTCGCGACACCATCCGGCGATTCCCAATATCCCGCGATGATGCCGGCGACGTGCGTGCCGTGTCCGAACGCATCGGTCTTCGCGCTGTCGCTCTCGGTCGTGCCCGTGTTCGCCGGCGTGAAGTCGCAGTGCGCCAGCGGTGTGGTGATCCCAAGCGTGTCGATCGGACCGAACGGCGACTTCTCGCGCTTGAAATGCGGGTGCGTGCCTTCGATTCCTGAATCGAGCACGGCCCACACGATATCGCGTCCGTCGGCGCGAAAGGCGCGCTGAGCTGCGTCCACTTTGACGGTGGACCCCGAGCGCGTGAGCGTGACGGAAATCTCCGTGTCTTCCCAGATGCGATACACAACCGTCGCCGACGGCCCCGACGCTTCGATGAGGGCACGAGCCTCGGCGGCGAGATCGAGAATCTGCTGTGCCGTGAGACACGCGAACACATAGTGCGATGCGAGCGCGTATCGAACACCGAGCGTCTTGGCGCGCTCCTCGACGAGCTGCTGCGCCGCTGGCATGCCGTCCTTGTAGAATTCATTCAACGAGATGATGACGTCGAACGAGCTCGTGGGACGATCGTCGTTGATCGCCTTGCGTACCGCGGACAGGAGCGGCTCGGCGATGACGGAGCGCAGCATGTTGACACGAATGTCTTCGTGCCGGGCTCGGCGATCGACGTCTTGGGCGATGGCGTCGGATCGAACGATTTCGTCGCGCGCATGCTGCGTCTCGGCCAGCTCGGCTGCGCTGGCTACTGACGGGTCACGTGGGGGCGTGTTGCCCATGTTCTAGTGTGGTGAGCGACAGTGGGGAATCGAAGTTCCCCTTAGAGTGGCGGTCAATATGATCCGCACTTGGGAGGTACGCCAGCTACGAACTCATGCGAACGGAACCGTGCGCGTCAGGTCCCAGTAGCGACGGTTGCTGTCCTCTGCGTTCTCTGCGGCTGTTTTGGTTTCCTCTGCGTCCTCTGCGCAAATGCTGTTGCTGTGGTTCCCCATGGTGTCAAGCCAACTGGTTATTTTTTCCAAAGCCATCACACCCTATGGAGTCGAGTCCTCCCATCGAAGGTTCTGACCTCGTCAGAGATTCTGACCTCGCTGGCCTTGAGCCGCTGGCGCCACCGACCGCGTTGGCACCAATGCCCGTGTGGCCGCCGCCGGACGTACGCGCGAGCGTGGCAGTCGTCGGCCCGCTGCGAGCTGATCGACACCCGGCGCTCGTGTACCTCGCCGGGCTCGCCCCCGGATCGCGGCGGACGATGCGTCAGGCGCTTGACTCGATCGCCGTCTTGGTGAGCGGCGGTCAGGCCGACGCGACCTCGCTTCCGTGGTACTGCTTGACCTACGCCCATACCGCCGCGATCCGCGCCGTGCTCGCGGAGCGCTACGCACCGGCAACCGCGAACAAGATGCTCGCGGCCCTGCGCGGAACACTCAAGGAAGCATGGCGGCTGGGCCTCCTAGACGCGGAGACGTATCGCCGCGCGGCTGACGTCGGCGCCGTGCGCGGGTCAACCATTTCGAAGGGCCGGTCCCTTTCTCCGGGCGAGATTCGCCCGCTGTTCACCGCGTGCGCCAACGATGTCAAATCCGCCGGCGTGCGCGACGCGGCGCTCATCGCAGTGCTCTATGGCGGCGGTCTCCGACGCGCTGAAGTCGTGCAGTTAGACGTGCGGCACTACGACCTGGAGCGACACGATTTGCTCGTGCGCGGCAAGGGACGGAAGGAGCGGCGCGCGCATCTGCAACCGGCGGTGTGCGCCGCGGTGAGCGCGTGGTTAGAGCTCCGCGCGCAAGCCCTTCCTGGCGTCTCGGCAGGCGCCCTCTTTCTCCCCATCACGAAAATCGGGTCGTGTACCGCTCCGGAGACTCACGGAACAGGCGATCTGGAATATTCTCGAGAAGCGCCGCATGATGGCGGGGATTGCGCCGTTCTCGCCGCACGACGTGCGACGCACCTTCATCGGCGACCTCCTCGACGCGGGCGCCGACATCTCGAGTGTGCAGCAGCTCGCCGGCCACGCCAGCGTGCAGACCACCGCCCGCTACGATCGTCGCGGAGAACGCGTGCGGCGAGAGGCAGCCGAACTGCTCCATGTGCCGTATGTAACACGCTTGACACTCTAGACGACGCAGACGCGTCAGCGCTACCGAAGGGCGACGTGAAGCCAACAGATCGACGATTCCGTTAGTGCCGGTGGGGACGTCGTTCTACAGGCCATATCATCGCCACGATCACGGCACAACTCCGCGAGATGGGGATCGGCGCGAGCCTCATCGAGGCGCCCGGTGGGACTTCAACAGGGCATCGCGCGCATCGGGATCTCTGACTCGCAGTCAATTAATTGACTCTCCGGCAATCCCGGCGCGATTCATTTAGAGATGACACGCTCTGATCCCTTAGCTCACGGAAAGCAACAACTGGAGCGACCAACATTGCGTCGCTCCAGTTGCTGCACACTATCCCGTGCTCCTACGTATAATCGGGTTGAAGGCATCACAAGGTCTGTTACGAGAACCCCGATCATCGTAGCATCGCTAAAACACGAGGAGTACCTCTCGCTTCTTCCAATTATCATCAAACACGATGATTGGATTGTACTCTCCCGCCTTCCACGTCGGATCCACCACGCCGAATGCATCATGGCCAACCTGTACGACGTACACCTGATACTCCTGCTTCTTGGTACTGGCGAGCTTGTCCATCGCCTTCGCCGCCTTGTCGCACGTCTTGTCATCGGTGACGAGAGTCACTTGCCCAGCTGTCACTGCTGTGAGTTGCAGCTTGTCACGGTATTTTATGCTCTGTGAGTCGGTGGGCGTAACGACCTTTTGAAAATATCGTACGAGCTGCGTGCTCATTTGGTCAGCAGGAAAGCACTTGCCTTTGACGTTTTGTGCGGCGGCTGTGCGATAGCTGAAGACGAGACTTAGCAGAAGAAGCGCTATATTCCCCGCTAGTTTGCGCGACATAGACATGAGTATTCTCAAAGGAGACGGGTTGTGATCGGAATACCCGGAGGGTGTGTGTTTGTCCCGGCCGAATAGCGTAACGGTCGCAATCATGGGATGACACAGCCCGGGATGCCGTTCTTCCAATCGAAATGGTTTGAATTCTTAATGCGATCAGCCTGAGGCACGTCCGGATCCAGGCGCCAGATATGTCCATCCTTATTGATCGTGTAGCTCGCAGCAACTTGATCGGCGACCCCCCAATCTTTGTCGCTCCCACCGCCATTGCCATCCGGATCAGAGATCGGAATTGGTAGCTTGTCTCCGAGTTTCTGCGCGACCTTTACGCCATTACTGGAATTGCAACCATACGTGTCTTCTCCCTTGGACGAGGGATGCGTGTGGTAGATACCGTCTGGTATGGCTCCCGGCTCGTTGGCTGGCGGGGATTGCTTAATTGTGCGTGGATTAAATGTGCACTCCGTCGAGTTGGGGTCGTTCGCCGGGACCGTAAAAAAGGTATTGCAATGAGGGACAACGCCCGTTGGGTGTTGTCCCTCATTGCATCTTCATTTTCCAACGTTGCTCAGAGTTACATAGCACAACTCGCGGCGGAGCGCACTTGGAATGGTTCGCTCGGGTCGTTCCAGATCTGTTTTGCGCGCGCTTTGATGTCGTCTCCGTAGTTTACGGGCAACGGTGTCCCCTCGTACCAGAAGGGCGTCGCGTCCGTGACGTTTAGCCCACTCTCGCATGGCGCTACGGGCTTTCCGGTGGCGCCATCCAAGGTGCCATGGAGGTATCCCCGGCTAAGCCAGTAGTGACCTGTCCGGAGCTTGAAGAGCCCCAGTAATGCGCGAATGCGCGCGGCTTCGCTCGCCGCCTTGTCAACAGCAACGTCCCGAAACGCACTGTAGACAGCGGTGTCGCGGAAATTGCCGTAGGAACCGACGAGTTGATCAAGGCGCACCGCATCGCGATCGCTGCGGTGCGCGCGAATGATGCTCCCCACTACTGCTCCACCATAGGCACCACAAGAGAGGAGCTTCGCTTTGGACATTTGCAGGCCATCATTGGACTCGTCGTTATCTCCTCCGTTGCGCTTGTCCTGCTCATCGCCCCGGTCATCGTCTCGGTCATCTTTGGGAACCGCCGCGTCTGCCTTTACAAGACGCGCCGCACGGCGGCAGCTCTGCTGCTCGTCCGCGTGCGCCTTGTCCGCGGAGCGACCAACCTGCGCGCCCGCCGTTGGTGCAATGGTGACAAGCGACAGCACTACAATCCAGACGGCAGATCGGAACATGGGAATACGCGGCATGGGAGCTCCGGGATAGCTAATGAAATATGAGGTCATTTGTTAATCCTGCATGACGGTAGCATGACTTTGTTATCCTGGTCGACTTTAGCCTGGAGAGAATCCATCGTACGGACATAGGCGCCTCTTAGCGCCAGCTTCCACGCTTCTTTGGGACCGTCTGCGCTCGTCATCGTCGCCACGTCGAAAGGCGCCATTATCTCCTCCCACTTTTTCTGTACATCGTTGGCTTTGAAAAACTTGTCGTACACGTCATAGTGGAGGCTTTCATGAGCTACGACGCGACGGCGCAGAGCGTCGATGTCCGACCCTCGACAGTCGCGGAGTCCCATGACTGGATTATTTTGCCCTCGTTGCTTCTTGTAAAAGTCATTGTCCGACTGGAGCCATGAATGGATGTACATTTTCGTCGAATCCTTATCGATCTTCATAGCAGCGCTTGCGTAGTACATCTTCGCATTTGGGCCCTCGCTCACGTACAGCCATGGATGCACTTGGCCGAGTGTTGTTTTTCCCAGTGCGCCATCGGGACTATCCATCTGCTGGCCCGCTGTGACATTCGGGAAAGGATCAAAGGGCAGCGGATCTTTGTCGGTATAGATCGTGGACGAGTCGGGCATTAGCAGTCTTTTCCACGCTGTGTCATCACGTAACTTGATGCCAAAGCTCGCAGGCTCTGACGTCAGTTGGTCGGCACCCGGAGAATTCAGCCTCGCGACCATCGTCACAGTGGTCGGAATAATTGCCTTACCGCGCCAGATGACTGAATCGCCATTGGCCGAAACTTCGGGATCCAACACGTCAGACGCATAGCCAGCGCCTCGCGCGTGACGCTCGGTGATCGTGAACGGCTGCGTCGGAGAGACTGTGCCCACGCATTGTACGATATCCCCGCGAAGCGGAGTACTCGGCGCGCATGTGACCGTCAGCTTGCTTATGGACGTCGTTACATCTACATGCAGTTGCTGCTCCTGCTGCTCGCCATTGACATATGCCGTCGCGTACATCGTGCCGGAATGCAGCATCGCGCGACCGCACACGGGCAGAATCGTCGTGCCGCAGGCCGCAGTATCCGCCGACGGCTGATCCGGCACCCAGTGCCAACTGACCCCCGTCATATACACCGGGATACGATCAATGGTATCCCGCTCCTTCCCGGCCGTGAAGGTAACCGACGTCCCCGACGTTACGGCGCTTATGGAACTGTGCGGTGCCACAGCGGTGACGCTGCGCATCGCGCCCTTGCTGGCCATAATCGGCGATGCGCTGGCAATGCTGCTCGTTAACGTCATCGCCACCCGGATTCGGGTAAACTCGAGATGCGCTGCGCCCGCGAACGTCCAACAGGGGAATGCGCGACCAAGTTGTGCGCCGCATGACCAGCCTAGGCCGCCGTGGGGCTGCGGATCGCCGAGCGGGTTGCGGAGTGCGTATAAATTGCCGCCCCGAATCGTGACCGTCTTACTCCCACTGTCGAAGGTCATAGCGCCCTGCCCATTGATGTTTCCTTCCAGGCTGATATCGGGCCCGTAAACGAGACCGTCCCCGTTGAGCGCTCCAGGCACTTGGCTCACACTGCCCGTGCTGCTGACAGTCACGATTGTGGCGTACGGAAAGGTGGCGATGAGTTGCCGTGGCGAGCCCGCATCCCACGGATCGATCACGGCATCGTAACTGCCGCTGGCTGGACTATTGTTGGCGCCAAAGTTCGCGGCGTCGCTGAACCATGCCGAGCGCGCTACGGGCGCGATCGCGGCTAGTGATGTTGATGTTGGCGGCGTCACAGTGTCATGGCAGGCGGCCAGCAGGACAACCGCGAGACACGCGGTCACACCACTTGGGAGTCGCAGTCGGTGAGGATCGGACTGGCCCACACGCCACGAACGCACGCGTCGTGGCTGAGGTACTGGGGATCGTATCATTCCGGCGTCGGGATGTGGGGATAAGCGTACCGCGCGCGAACGCAGATTTGCGTGCACGAAGGAAGCGCTGGCCGTTTTTGGGGCGGGACAAACCCGCAATCGCGACAGGAGGGGGTCGCGGCGAAAGAGGGGGAGTAGCTTCGGGCTGGGTCTCACATCATCGGAGACTCCTCGCCAGCATTACTCTCGGAGGAAGCGGCAGAGTACGCTCAACCTGAACACGGCGCAACGGCCACTACGACCGGACACGAAGGGGCGTTTTGACCGATCTTACGCTGAATGACGATGGTCGACGTTCTCGTCTACGATCGCCCTGTTGCGCAGGTGGTTGTTAGGACCGACGTGAATTACGCGTCTTCACCGGTGAGAAATTGCACACTCGAAGTCCCCGCCTGCGGCGGATGCTCTGAGCCGCATCGCCGCTCGTTTTTTCACCGTGCTTGTAAACGTCTCGCTTTCCCGGATGGCTACGCCGCGCTGCCTCTTCAGGCGGATCGGCTCGATCACACCAGCTTACACTTGGGGCCTCGAGCAGCTCGTCCCGGTTTATCTCTAGCGAGGCGATCGCGACGCCAAGGCTCCTGGTCACACGGCACCTCTACCGCTAAATCAGCCCAGCGAAGTTGTAATTGCGGATGGTCTCGCTGAAGTCTGGCTGCAGGCTGAACGGCCCACGCAGATAGGTGTGTTCGGTTGGTGTCTTCGCTACTCACGATGACTAAGACGAAGTCATCCGGCCTTGTTTGAGTGACTAGAGGATTCGTCCTTTGTCACCGTGATGGTGCCAAGCACGCCGCTCCAGACAGTTAGTAACCTGAGCCCCGGCCATATCATCGCTGCGATCACAAGCGGAGGCGCTGGGCTTGCTGGTCACGTAATCTCCACCTGACGACTCGCGCCCTTGGCTGGGAGATCTACATTGGGGTGCCCTTTCGACGACGTGCGACGCTGAACACCGCCGTGAGGCCAGTCGCAAGCAAGACTAACGTAGCAGGTTCCGGCGTTGCGACAACGGGTGCAGCGTTCGCCTCCAGAACGACCATACCCGTAGAGCCCTCCGCGACGATATAGCGACCATCGTCGCTAATGCCATAGGCCGTATTGAACGCCCATGTTCCGCCGGCCACGCGGGCGTTCACAATCGCGCTCAGGTCGTATGCAGCGTAGCCGCTGCCACTATTCTCCCAGAGCGCCGCTGTGTAGTCAAGAGCACCGGTCAACGCCTGTCCGACGACAGCGCCGCCATCACTGATTCCGTAACTCGAGGACGACGGGCCCCCCAGCGTACCCAAGTCCTGCATGACGCCGGCACTGTACAGGAACGCGCGTCCGACGTTGATAGCCTTTCCGGGAAGACCCGACGTGCCTACCACTTGACCATTCGCGTTGATATCCCACGCCAAGGTTGTGCATTTTTTACGCAGAGGATGCAAAGAGAGCAACGCGGAGGCCGCAGAGGACGACCGCTACGCCACGCCGTTTCGCGCGATCGTTTCCTTATAGAACGACGCACTCAGCTTCGGGGTGCGTTTCTGCGTTGCATAGTCCACGTAATGCAGACCGAAGCGATTGGTGTATCCGTCGCCCCACTCGAAATTGTCCATCAAGCTCCAAAGGAAATATCCCTTGACCGGAACTCCATCCGCCGTCGCGCGCTGCAGGTGCGAGAGATAGTTGCGCAGATACATCACGCGATCCGTATCGTAGACGATCCCGTCGGCCGCAGGAATATCCGACGACGAACACCCGTTCTCTGTGATATAGATCTCCTTCGCCTTCCACAGCTTCGCGACGTTGCGAGGGCCCCAGTACAACGCCTCCGGTCCGATCGTCAGCCACGACGACGCCATGTGCGGATAGGACGCTGGGTTGGGCACGGCGGTGAAGCCAAGCGGCGAGTTGTCCGCGCGAATCCACGTCGGCGTGTAGATGTTGATGCCCACGAAGTCGAGCGGGCTCGAGATCGTCTTCAGATCTGCCGCCGTGAACTTCGGCGCATCGGCACCGGCCTTTGCGAGATACGCGTCGGTGTATTTCCCTTCCTGAATCACCGTCATGTACGGCGCGTTCATCTCGCGCGTCGCACGCTCCGCCGCGGCGATGTGCACGTCGCTCTCGATGACCGGAACGCAGATCGTCATGTTCTCCGCGAGCCCGATCTTCGTGCCAGCCTTTGCATTCGCGCGGATCGCCTGCACCGCGAGACCGTGACCAAGCACGGCATGATGGCGCGTCTGATTGAAGCGCCCTGCGGGAAGCTTCAACCCAGGTGCGTGAATACCGATGTTGTATCCGAGCTCGACGAACGCTCCAAACTCGTTGATCGTGAAGAAGTTCTTCACGCGATCGGAGAGATGCTGTGCGACGTGGCCCGCGTAGTGCCCGAAAGCCTCGGAGGTGTTGCGCGACTCCCATCCACCGCCGTTGTCCTGCAGTGGCTGCGGAAGATCCCAGTGGTACAGCGTCGCATACGGCTTGATGCCATTCGCGAGGAGCTCGTCGACGAGCCGGTTGTAGAAGTCGAGCCCTTTCGGATTCGGCGAGCCACTTCCCTGCGGAAAGACGCGCGGCCAGGCGATCGAGAAGCGATATGCCTTGACGCCCAGTGCCTTCATGAGCTGCACGTCCTGCTTGTAGCGATGGTAATGGTCGTCGGCGATGTCGCCCGTCGCGCCGTTGACCGTCTTGCCGGCCGTATGCGAGAAGGTGTCCCAGATCGACGGGCCGCGGCCATCTTCCTTCACCGCACCTTCTACCTGGTACGATGCAGTGGCGGACCCCCAGAGAAATCCCTTGGGAAACGTGCGGCCGGACGACTCGACCGCCGGCGTCGTTGCCTCAGCTGCGGCGACGGCAGGAATGGCCGACGAGAGTGCGGCCACGCCAGCGACCTTTGCGAATGTGCGACGCGATATGTCCTGTTCCATCCGTTGATCTCCGCGATCCGGGAACGGCTCGGGTGACGCTTGGTCGCATCGCGCGAGTCGTAGGAATGTGCGTGCACCGCACCGCAGTGTAAATGCCGACGCTGCGACAAGGTTGCGCAAGTCGCACTGTCGAACCAGTATCACGCATCCGACCTGTCTACTTCACGGAGAATCGTATGAAGACGTTGCACGCAGCACTGCTGTCGATGGCCCTGCCATTGTGTCTCGCCGCGCAGACCCCCACGGGCCCGCAGCCGAATCCCGTCACCACGGTCTTTCGTATGCGGACCATGGGTCTTCAGCGCAACCTTGCCCAGGCGTTCGACTCGATTCCCGAGTCGAAGTTCAGTTACAAACCCACGCCCTCGCAACTCTCGGTCGGATACATCGCGCAACATCTCGCGAGTGACAACTATTTTTTCTGCAACAATTTCGGCGCGATGAAAGCGACGGTGCCTGCGAGCGACAGCGCCACTGCTGATTCCGTCAAGGCGAAGTGGCCCAAGGATACGCTCGTCACGAAGCTCAAGGCGTCATTTACGTTCTGCGAGAGCGCCTTCGCTCAGCTCGATGATGCGAAGCTTGGTGACCAGATCTCGATGACGTTCAACGGCAACACACGGAGCGCCGCGCGCGCACAGATGGTGCTCGGCCACGCACTCGATATGGCGGACCACTACAGCCAGGTGGCGAATTACATGCGCCTGAACAACATGATTCCACCCAGTGCGCTTCCACGTCCTGCTCGCCCCGCGCCGTAAAGCAGCAGGCGCAGGTCTGGCGTTTAACGCCGGGAACCGCTCAGAAACCCAGCGGCCTCCCGGCGAGATCGCCCAGCGCAACGACGAACGCCTGGAAGTCGTCCGTCGTTTGCAGCTGGTGCTCGTGGCCTAAGCCGTCGGGGTATGCGTTGCTTCCGGACGACTCGACCACCCGACCGCCAACCACGATGTGGACGTCCCAGCCGGTGCCATCCACGAAGCCGGCGGCGGCGTAGTGACGCTGCCATCGGCTGACTCCTGCGCGTTCAGTGGCGGCCCAGAAGACGCGCCACGCCTCTGACGACGGCACTACGCGAACGCTGTCCATCGGCACCCTGGGCCAGTCCCATGGAATTCGCTGAAGCACAATCGTGTCGCCGCGCAGCACCATGTTACTCGTTCCGACGCCAAATCCGCCGATCGAAAAGGTGAGCTCGTCGGGCGTGCCCTCCGTCGCGAGTGGGGCCGTTGCATCGCTACATGCCGCAAGTGCGAACATGACGCCCAGCGCAGCGACCACGGCCCGCGCGCTGCTAAGGCGCAAGGGGCCAACGCAGATCTGACGGACGCGCGCGATCGGAAAAGAGCTCATGTCGTTCCATGTGATGGGGCGTCGACGCCTCGAGCGCCGGGAGCACAACTCACCCACCCGCATTGCCGTCACTTGCGACGCAACTTTCCCTACAGCACTCAGCCCGCTGTGCCGAGCGCCTCGCCGTACGCTTGTGTCGCTGCGTGCAGGAGAAATGACTCTGCTCCCACCGTTGGGCGCGGTGCCCACGGATCGAGCCGAACCCAATCCACACCAATTTCCGGCGCTTCCACACCGCCCACCGCGAGAGCCTCAGCGTGTGGTCCCGCGCTAAGACGAAACGCCAAACCGCGCTGACCGAATGCGATTGCAAAGATCCGATGCGCCGCCGTGTGCAGAACGACGTACGCACAACTCCGCGCCGAAGGACAATACGCCTGCGCTCCTGGAATCTCTCGGCCCAACTCGAACAACAGACTGCCGACATCGGAATGAGCGAACGGATTCGTGCGCCGGATGAACGCAATGACATCCGCGTTCTCCGGCACGAAGAATTGCGGATCCGTTGCGTCGATGAGGAAC
>JBDUCR010000328.1:0-11160 GCA_040003345.1 bacterium | reverse complement strand
TTCAACAGCAACTGAATGATGGGAAAGGGCGGATCTTCTGGAAACGGCGGATCGACCTCGAACGCCCGAAGATCTGATCCGCATACTGTCTTCACGACCTGTTTTCCTCCGTGTTCTCTGCGGCTGTTTCAGTTCCTCTGAGCTCCTCTGCGATAAATGCCGTTGCGGCAATTCCTGACGTTGTCACAGCAACGGGCATTTTACGCAGAGGATGCAAAGAGAGGTCGCGGAGGCCGCAGAGGACTGCTTAGAACAACGGAAACAACGGATCGTTTTCAGGAACCAGCGGATACAACGCTCGATCGTTCGAGATCGATCCGCCGTTTCCAGAAGATCCGCCGTTTCCGTGCACTCAGTTGCAGTTCAATCGAGCTCTGGATGCGAACGCCTCTGAAATTCCCAAAAGAACCCAAATTTTGAATGAGCACGAAACTCCAATCGTGGCCGCTCGCCTCGATTGATCCTGACCATCGAACATGACCGTAAACGATCACATCCTCGCCGCACTCGACTCCGACATGACGAGCGACGCGGCGGCGCAGATGACGCAGCTCGTCGTCGACTACCTCGCTTCGACACGTGACGCAACAAACCCCGTCAGCACGCAACTCACGTCGGCGCAGATCGCAGCACGATTCGACGAGCCGCTTCCGCTCGACGGCGCTCCGCTCGAAACAGTCATCGCAAGACTACGAGACGACGTCATCGCCGACGCCAATCATCTCTATCATCCACGCGCCGTCGGACATCAGGTCTCGCCACCGCTGCCAGCCGCGATCTGGACCGAGTCCGTGATCGCGGCACTCAACCAATCAGTCGCCGTCGCAGAGATGTCGCCGACAGCGACCATGATGGAGCATCGCGTGATTCGATGGATGTGCGATCTCGTCGGCTATGGCGCAGCTTCGGGCGGTACGCTTACGAGCGGCGGCACGGAGGCGACGCTGACCGCATTGCTCGCTGCGCGTTCCGCAACGATTCCCGACGTATGGATCAACGGCGTCGGCGCGAATCCGCCGGTCATCGTGTGCGGCGAGCACACACACTACGCCGTCTCACGCGCGGCGGGCGAGCTCGGACTCGGTATGCGCAATGTCATCACGGTACCGTCCCGCGACTGGCGCATGAACACGGACGCACTGCTCGCGACACTCGATCAGCTCGCGCGCGATGGACGCACAGTGATGGCCGTCGTTGCCACCGCAGGGTCCACCGCCACCGGTTCCTTCGACGATCTGGAGACGATCGGAGCGCTGTGCAACGCACGCGGCCACTGGCTGCACGTCGACGGTGCGCATGGCGCGTCGGCGCTGCTGAGCGCAAAACATCGCACTCGGCTGCGCGGTCTCGAGCGCGCGCGATCCATTGCCTGGGATCCGCACAAGATGATGCTGATCCCTCTCGCGGCTGGCCTTCTCCTCGTGCGCGACGAGCCCGATCTCGAGAATGCGTTCTCGCAGCGCGCGCCGTACCTCTTCCACAGCGGCGAGGGTGAGCGCGTGCTCGACCAGGGAATACGCAGCTTCCAGTGCTCGCGCCGGGCCGACGTCATCAAGCTGTGGGTCGCCCTGCAGCGATACGGCGCAAACGGAATCGGCGCCCTCTACGACCGCCTCTGCGATACCACCATGGCGATGCACGACATGCTCGTCGCACATCCGTCATTCGTCGTGCTGCACTCGCCCGAAGGGAACATTCTCTGCTTCCGCTGGGTTGGTGACGGCACTCTCGACGAACAAGCACTCGACGTCCGCAATCGCGAGCTGCGCGAACGATACAACAGAAGCGGCGAAGGCTGGATCACGGCAACAAACCTCAACGGACGACGTGTGCTGCGAGTCACCGTGATGAATCCGCGCACGACGACACGTGACGTTCGCGCAATAGTCGAAGGTCTGGAGCGCGAAGCCAGAAGGCCGACTGGCGCAGTCATGCCGACGCTGTGAAGTTGAGGCAATCACTCTTTCATTGGACGACGACGCCATGCGTGCCAACACCATCCTCGAGACAATCGGCAACACGCCCCACGTGCGAATCAACCGCCTCTTCTCCGACGCGGCCAAGGGCGTCGAAGTATGGGTCAAGCTGGAGCGCGCCAATCCTGGCGGCAGCATCAAGGACCGCATCGGCATGGCAATGATCGAAGACGCCGAACGCCGCGGCGTACTCAAGGCAGGCTCCGTGATCGTCGAGCCGACATCCGGCAACACCGGTATCGGCCTCGCACTGACAGCAGCGGTAAAGGGCTATCGCGTCATTCTCTGCATGCCTGATTCATTTTCCGTCGAGCGTCGGCGCCTGCTCGTCGCCTACGGCGCAGAGCTCGTGCTCACGCCGCGCGAGCTTGGCATCAGGGGCGCCATCGCCAAGGCTGAAGAGATCGCGGCCGCAACGCCGAACTCGTGGATTCCACAGCAGTTCGAGAACCCCGCGAACGTCGCCATTCACAAACACACGACGGCCCAGGAAATTCTTCGCGACTTCCCGGAAGGCATCGACTTCCTCATCACCGGCGTCGGTACCGGTGGCCACATCAGCGGCGTGAGCGAAGTGCTCAAGGAGAAAATGCCCAAGCTCAAGACGTTTGCAGTCGAGCCGGCAAAGTCCACGGTGCTGAGTGGCGGAACACACACACCGCACAAGCTGCAGGGCATCGGCGCAGGCATCATCCCCGCAAACTTCCACGCCGCTGCCGTCGACGGCTACATCCAGGTGACGGAAGAAGACGCGTTCAGCTACGCAGTGCGCGCCGCCAAGGAAGAGGGAATCTTCTGCGGGCCGTCATCAGGCGCTGCGCTCGCCGCCGTCGCGAAGAAGCTTCCCGAAATTCCAGAAGGCAGCAAAGTGCTGGCCTTCAACTACGACACGGGCGAGCGCTATCTGTCCGTCGAAGGACTGTTTCCTACAGTGCCTTCTTGATCGCGGCCTCGATGTTCTGGTCGCCACCGACGCCGGTGTAGACCACCTTGCCGTGTTTGTCGAGCACCACGACATGCGACGTCGCCGGAACGTCCCACTTTCCGGTAGCGTCGCCACTCGTGTCAAAGAGCTGTTCGCCAGGCACACCGTGCTTGGCGACATGCAGCTTCACGCGGTTGACGCTTTCGTTCACGTTCACCGCCACCGCGACGAATTTCACTCTGCTCCCGTACGTCGCCGCCGCCTTTTTCATTGCCGGAAGCAGCGCTTCACAGTTCTCGCACCAGGTCGCCCAGAACTCGATCACCGCTGGGCCCTTGGCGACTTGCGCGAGATCGACGCTCTTGCCATCGAGGGTATGCACCGTCGCACTCGGCGCGGCGCTGCCGATGGTGAGTCCGGACTCCTGAGCGAGCACCGCACGAGGCGCGGTGAACGAAAGCGCGCCTGCAACCAGCGCGAGCGCGATACGGGAGCGAGTGTGAGCGATCATATGAGCAGTTGCCCCATCTTGACGAGGTAATACTCGGCGGCGCCGAGCATGACGAGCGCGAACACCTTCTTTACCGTCAACATCCACGCGCCGGCACGCGGAAGGCGTGCCAAGCCACCTGTCGACAGTCCGACGACGACGAGCAATGCGCACATGCCGAGCGAGAACGTAAGCAGGTACACGAACCCGAGCATCGCGCTGTGCGTTACCGTAACCCACGTGAGCACTGCAGCCATCACCGGCGCCGAACATGGTGCCGCGACGAGCCCCGACATCGCGCCCATTCCGAACGCGCCGGAGAAACGTCCTGCCGTGCCCAGATTCGCCGCGCGCGCCATGATACCCGCCGGAAGACGAATGGGTACGACGTCCACCATGCTCAACCCCGCCAGGATGAGAACGTTCGCCATGGCGAAGTAGAGCCACGGGTTCGTGCTCACGCTGCCGAACAACGTGCCCGTCAGACCAGCGAACACGCCGAGCGCGGAATACACGAGCGCCAGCCCGACGACGTACGTCAGTGTCAGGAGCACCGGTCTCAAGCGAGACGGAGTGACGTCGCCCGCCGACTGTCCGCCAACGATCGCCGCGGTGATCGGGATCATCGGATAGACACACGGCGTCAGGCTGGTGAGCACGCCGCCGAGGAAGAGGGCGGGAAGTGCCAACAGCGGATTGCCGCTGAGGAGTTGCTGCGAGATTGATGCGTCGGCCACGGGTCGCGAAGCGGTAGGCTGAATTGCCTCCGAAAGCTATCCCTGCGTCGGCCTAACGGCAGCGTCTTCTCTACGCACCACAGATCTCTCACAACTTCTGCACTGTTCCGCGCGGGGTGGATAGTGCATCCTACGCCTTATTCCGTCTGTTTCCTTCCCGCCGGAGTCAATCATGGGGCCATGGCGGCTCCCATCCGTTCGCTGGCCCGCGCTGCTCCTGCTGACCAGCCTCGCTTTCACGACGCTCGGCGTCGTCGAGGCCAATCGCGCGATTCGATCGCAGCGAACGGTCGCGGAGCATGCGCTGCGCGACTACGCGGGCTTCGTCGCCTGGAGCTATGAGCAGCATCTGCGCGAGCTCTTCTCCGCCGGAACGCAGGAGATCCTGGGGGCGGTGAATCACGGGGAGGCGATGCATTCGAATCCCAGGGTCCCAGAGGCGAACGACCTGCCGCGCTATCTCCCGATGGATATGCACTGCGGATGTCATCGCTCGCGCAATGTGAATCCGGCGATGTATTTCGCGTACGTGCTCGGATCGGACACGCTCGGCGTCGCGCGAAATACGTACTCCGATCCGGCGGAAGGATGGGAAGTGGACCGTCCGATGCCCGTCGATCTGCCTGCCGTCAAGCGACGCGAGTACACGACGCTCGAGAAGCGTTGGATCAATGACACGCTCACGAAGCAGATCCACAACGTCGCAGATGCGGGTCGCTTCCCGATCGTTGTCGCACGATATGAATCGGCGCCACGCATGTTGGTTTACACGCTCATGCCCACGACGTGGGGCGACACGCTCGTCTACGGCGCAGAGTATACGCGGCAGGACGTAGCGCGCGTGCTCGCCGAAGTGATGGACCAGCGTGGGCTGTTGCCGGCAACCTTCGCGAGCGGCCACTCCATTCGCGAGATGGTACAGCTCGAGGTCACTGATCGTCGCGGCGAAGTGATGTTCGCATCGGAGCCTGTCCGCGAGTGGGCGCTCGACGACACGACGCGAATGCCTATCGCCTTCGGGTCGCTGCTCGTCCACGCGCAGATCAACCCGAAACTGGCGGGTAGTCTCGTCATCGGCGGTCTGCCGAAATCGAGACTTCCGTTCCTGCTTGGCCTGCTCGCCGTGTCTGCCGCGCTCGCGATTGTTGCCGTCGGACAGATTCGTCGCGAGGGAGAGCTTGCCCGACTGCGCGCCGATTTTGTCGCGAGCATCTCGCACGAGCTGCGGACACCACTGGCGCAGATGCGGTTGTATCTCGAGACGCTGCGACTCGGCCGCTTTACGACGGACGAGCAGCGCAACTGGTCGCTCGACAACGTGGAGCGTGAAACGACGCGTCTGTCGCAGCTGGTCGAGCGCGTGCTGCGCTTCTCGCGCACCGGACACCCCGACGACGATGCTCGCGAGCGAATCGACGCAGCGTCAGAAGTGCGTCGTATCGTCGAGGAGTTTCAACCGCTGGCCACGGCTCGTGGCGCCCGCGTAACGGTGGACACTGACGCGGTACCGTCGCTGTTGCTGCGTCCTGCGGCCTTACGACACATCGTGCTCAATCTGCTCGACAACGCCGTGAAGTACGGTCCAACGGGCCAGACCATTCACGTTGGTGTTCGCGCAGCCGGCGGCGACGTCTACATCGAGGTCGCTGACGAAGGGCCGGGGGTGCCGGTTGCGGATCGCGAGAGAGTGTGGCGCGCGTATGCGCGTGGTCGCAC
This sequence comes from bacterium, assembly GCA_040003345.1. Taxonomy (GTDB): domain Bacteria; phylum Gemmatimonadota; class Gemmatimonadetes; order Gemmatimonadales; family Gemmatimonadaceae; genus AG11. Next base: position 5,316 of record JBDUCR010000328.1, on the reverse strand, counting down.
GGCAGGGCACACGGCGGGAAGTGGTCTCGGACTCTCGATCGTGCATGACGTCGTGGCGCAACACGGCGGTCGTGCGTGGATCGCCGATGCCGAACAGGGCGCCGTGTTCGTGATTGCGCTGCCGGCGATGAAGGAGTCATCGCCCGTAACAACCGCGAGACCCATCGCGACAGCACTCACCAGCGATCCGGTCGCGAGCTGATGCCGCGCATTCTCGTCGTCGAGGACAACCTCGCGCTGGCGGAGGGTATTGCCTACAACCTGCGGCATGAGCAGCACGAGACGCGCATTGCGGAGGACGGTCGCGAAGGGTTGAAGGCCGTGCGCGAGTGGTCGCCGCATCTCGTGATTCTCGATCTGATGTTGCCACTGCTCGACGGCTACGAAGTGCTCGCGGCTATTCGCAAGGATCAGAATCAGGTGCCGGTCATCATCCTCACGGCACGTGGTGAGGAGGCCGACAAGGTGCGCGGCTTCCGTCTCGATGCCGACCAGTATGTCACCAAGCCGTTTGGCGTGCTGGAGCTCCTCGAACGCGTTGGTGCGCTGCTGCGCCGAAGCGCGGCGCGCGCATCGCTGCCCACGAACGGCAGCAGCATCCGCTTCGCCGACATCGTGATCGACACCGCGGCGAGGACGGTGCGTCGAGCGGATCGGCTCTGCACGCTCACGCCCAAGGCGTTCGAGCTGCTGCTCGCGCTGATCAATCGAAAGGGCTCGGTTGCGTCGCGCGAGGAGTTGCTGAAGGAAGTGTGGGGATACGGCGCGTTCGTGCTCTCGCGCACGGTGGACTCGCACGTTGCCGAGCTGCGTCGAAAACTCGAGGATGATCCCGCGCGTCCAAAGCACATCCTGACCGTGTGGAAGATCGGGTATCGCTTCGAGGCAGCGTAACTCACGCAACTCGCGCAACTCGCGTGATGGCGGCGCCGACGATTCGCTGTCGCCCATTTCACGCATCACAACTCCAACACATTCCCGGCACGCATCGGTCATCACTCGACGCGCATGATGCGTCATCATGTGATTCGCCTGTATGCGTCGTTCCACCGTGGAGATCACACGCCCATGTCACTGTCACGTCTCGTCAGCACTCGCGCCAATCGTGCGATCATGATTCTGATCGCCACGAGCACAGCACATGCGCAATCGCCTCGCTCAGAGCTCGCTGCGCGCACGATCCCAATAACTGCCGCGAACGCACAGCCAACGCAACAAACTCGCGCCGATCTCGTCGTCACTCCCGCGTGGCTCGCCGAGCACCTCCATGACGCGAATCTCGTGCTGCTGCACGTCGGCATGATGGAGGACAAGGAGCACTACGCCAAGGCACACATTCCGGGCGCACGCTACGTCGATCTCGACGACATTTCCATCTCGAGCAAGAATCACACGGACAGCCTGATGCTCGAGATGCCCACGCCCGAGAAGCTGCGATCGCAGCTGGCCACGCTCGGCATCTCTGATGACTCGCGCATCGTCGTCTACTTCAGCGACGATGACCTGTCGCCGACGACACGCGTCATGCTCACGCTCGACTACGCAGGGCTCGGCGCACACAGCTCACTGCTCGACGGTGGTATGAACGCGTGGAAGACAACGGGGCATTCGGTGACCGCGCAGCCCACACGCGTCGTCGCCGGCAAGCTGTCACCACTTCATATCCATCCCGTCGTCACCAATATCGCGTACGTGAATTCGCATCTTCACGATGCCGGCTTCCATCTCATCGATGGACGAGCGCCCATGTACTTCGATGGCGTTCAGCAGGGCATGAAGCCCGGTCGCAAAGGACACATTGTCGGCGCACACAACATCCCGTTCACCGAAGTGACGGACGAACAACTGCGCCTCAAGTCGCCGGAGCAACTCGCGACGTTGTTTGCAAAGGCCGGCGTGGGGCCTCGCGATACGGTGGTCGCGTATTGCCACATCGGCCAGCAGGCCACGGCGGTGCTCTTCGCCGCGCGCACGCTCGGACATCCCGTACTGCTGTTCGACGGTTCGTTCCAGGAGTGGGGACGCCGCACCGATCTGCCCGTGGAGAATCCTTCTGACGGCACGAAGAAGTGAACGTCGTAATGACGACAAAGCCACGTCCCTACGCAGATCCGTATCTGGCCGGTGTCACACTCGGACTCGTACTGCTCGCCGCATACGTCGTTGTCGGACGCGGACTCGGCGCAAGCGGCGCATTCGCCAGCGTTGCGGCAACAACTGTGAGCGCTGTCTCGAGCACGACGGCGCACGGCAACACGTTCTTCGCCGATCATCTCGACGCTGGCGGACCGCTGCGTGACTGGCTCGTCGTCGAGCTCGCGGGAGTAATCGTTGGTGCATGGGTCTCCGCCAGACTCGCCGGTCGGCTTCACATAACCGTCGAACGCGGCGCGCACAGCAGTGTGAACTCCCGCTTAGTCTCTGCGGGCGCAGGCGGCGCAGTGATGGGCGTCGGCGCCGTACTCGCGAGAGGATGTACGAGCGGTCAGGCGCTTACAGGCGGCGCATTGCTGAGCGTCGGAAGTTGGCTGTTCATTGCTGGCGCATTCGCCACGGCATACGTCGTCGCGTTTCTGCGTCGCGGAGCATGGACATGACGGCGCCATTCTCCGAATTCGGAATGCTCGGCGCACGCGGTGTGCTGGTCGCCGGCTTCGTCATCGGCGTCGCCTTCGGCGCGTGTCTCGAGCGCGCAGGACTTGGCAGCGCACGCAAGCTGATGGGCCAGTTCTCCCTGCGCGATCTCGCGGTGTTCAAAGTGATGTTCAGCGCGATCGTCACCGCAATGCTCGGCGCGTTCTGGCTCTCGAAGCTGGGCGTGCTCGATCTCGGACGCGTGTATCTGCCCGAGACCTTCCTCGTTCCGCAGCTCATCGGCGGTGCAATCTTCGGCATTGGCTTCGCACTCGCGGGTCTATGCCCTGGAACGTCATGCGTCGCAGCAGCAACCGGTCGCGGCGACGGCATTGCCACGATGATCGGGATGTTCGCCGGTGTGCTCGCAACGGGTGTCGCGCTGCCGAGCATCGCAACCTTCTTCACCAGCACTTCCCGCGGTGGCTTCACGATACCCAGTGCGCTCGGCGTCTCCGAGGGCGTCGTCGTGCTGGGTATCGTGGCCATCGCGCTCGCCGGCTTTGCATTGGCGCCGCGTGTGGAGCGCTATGCGGCGTCGAAAGGAATCGGCGAATGACGTCATGAACGCGACGCATCGCACCCTCGCCGGCATTGCGATCGTGCTGGCGCTCTTCGCTGCCGCCGCCGGTACCTCTCGTCGCACGACCGGCGCGCTCGACGTCGCCACACTCGCGAGTGAGATCGAGCACGAGGACGACCACGTTACTGCTCTCGAGCTCGCGCAATGGATCAGGGATCGCAAGCCGGGACTTCGCGTGCTCGACGTCCGCGCCGATTCAGAGTTCGAGGCTTTTCATATTCCGTCGGCCGAGCGTGTTCCGTTGAACGAGATCACGCGGATGAAACCAAAGGGCGACGAGACGCTGGTCCTCTATTCGGAAGGCGGCGCGCACGCGGCACAGGGCTGGGTGCTCCTGCGCTCCCTCGGATTCACGAAGGTCTACTTTCTGCGCGGCGGTCTGCTCGACTGGATGGACGACATCATGAGCCCCGTGCTGTCGCCAGTCAGCGGCAACGCGACGACGGATTCCGTGCGCGCGCAACACTCCGCGCTGAGTCGCTATTTCGGAGGCGTCCCACGCTCGAGCGCCGTGCCGATTCCTGCTGAAGTGAACAGCTCCGCCGGCTCGGCCGTGGTGAGAGTAAAGAGGCGCGGATGCTGACGGTTGCGCGCGCTCGTTCGCAAGTATTGGCGGAGCCCGACTTCGCCGAGCTTCGTCGGCGCGAGTACGCGCGACTCGACAGAGAGAACCATGCGTATCTCGACTTCACGGGTAGTGCGCTCTACCCCGACAGTCTCGTTGCGTCGCACACGTCGATGCTGCGCGGAGCAGTGCTCGGCAATCCGCACGCGGAAAACCCGGCGTCGCGAGCGAGCTCGTCGCTCATTGCCGAGGCGCGTGCGAGAGTGTTGCGCTTCCTCGATGCTGATCCCGCGGAATACGTCGTGTGCTTCACCGCTAACGCGACGGCCGCGCTCGGCCTCGTTGGCGCGGGCTTTCGCTTTGGCCCCGAGGCGCCACTCGTGCTCACGGCCGACAATCACAACTCGGTGAATGGCATTCGCGAGTATGCCGTGCGTGCAGGTGCAGCTGTGCACTACTTGCCGCTCGACGACGAGCTTCGGCTCGATGCTCCCGAAGCACGTCTCGCCGGTCATCCTGAGCGACGCGAACGATCGGCACCTCGCGCCTTTGCGAAAAAGGTGAATGGCCTGTTTGCCTTCCCCGCACAATCGAACTTCTCCGGAGTCAAACACCCTCTGTCTCTCGTGCGAGAGGCGCAGTCCCTCGGCTACCGCGTTCTTCTCGACGCTGCGGCACTCCTCCCATCGACTCGCCTCAGTCTTCGTGCAGTTCCCGCCGATTTCGTCGCACTCTCGTTCTACAAGATGTTCGGTTATCCAACGGGAATTGGCGCACTCGTCGCACGGCGCGAGGCACTCGCAGAGCTGTCGCGTCCATGGTTCTCTGGAGGAACAGTGGAGTATGTGTCTGTGCAGAACAGGATACACGCACTCCGGAGCGCTGAGGAAGGATTCGAAGATGGCACCGCAAACTTTCTCGACATCGCGGCGATCCCTGCTGGACTCGACTATCTCGAATCACTCGGGCTGAAGAACATCGAGCACCACTCGATGACGCTCACCCTCGAGCTCATCGGGGCACTGCTGAACTCACGTCACCGCAATGGTCAGCCACTCGCGACGCTTTACGGTCCGCGCGATGCGTCGAGCCGTGGTGCAACCGTGGCGTTCAATGTGCTCGACGACGTCGGGCGCGTACTCCCGTACGCGCTCGTCGAGCAACGCGCGCGCGCAGCGCGCGTCTCCATACGCGGAGGCTGTTTCTGCAATCCCGGCGCGTCTGAATGCGCATTCAATTTTTCCGCGGCAGAATCGGCGCGTTGCATGGCGTCGACGGCAGCACACGGCTGGACGCTGTCCGGATTCGCCGCGTGCATGCGCGACCATCCCGTCGGCGCGTTACGCGCATCGTTCGGTGCGCCGAGCAACGCGGATGATCTCCAGCGTCTGCTGCGTGTCGTGAAATCGTTCGCGAGTTGACTCTGGCGAACCGTTACGTGTGAGTGACGTTGGAATGCGACCTCGATCCCAACCTTCACAGCGGATCGGGTGTCCCACACTAGCTCGACGATGTGCATCGAGCTGGCCGCGTG
>JBDUCR010000231.1:0-3312 GCA_040003345.1 bacterium | reverse complement strand
TTCCACGTCTCTTCCGTCGGCCGCGCATCGGAATCGCCGAACGCACGTAGCTCGAGCAACTCGAGCCCCGCCGCCTCGAACAACAGCGCGAGCTCCTGCGGAAAGAAAAAGCGCATCGCGTGCGTCTCATGCATCTCGGCGACGACCTGCTTGTCTTTGAGACGCCATACGCGATAGCTCACATCAGCCCGATGCGCGAAGCTGTCGAGCTCCGTCCGCACGGATCGAATCACCTGTCCACCCGGCGCCTCCACGACCTTCGTCCGTTCGCTCGGGCGCATGTGCAATACCGCCGGTCCGTACCACACGTCGCACACGAAAAGCGCGCCCGGCCGCAAGTGCGCCCGCACTGTACGCAGCGCCGCGCGAACCGCCTCGTTCGTCACCTGGTACCCGAGCACGGCGAACATCATCAGCGCCGCGTCGAATGGCGTGCCGCCGAGTCGCACGGAGGTCACATCGCCCTCGACGAAGCTCGGCTGCGGTGAAAGCTCGTCGAGCGACTGCTCGGCCTTTACACGCGCGATGCGCAGCATCTCCGGCGAACGATCGACGCCAGTGACCTCGTAGCCGCGCTTCGCGAGACGCGTTGCGTGCTGGCCCGTACCGCATCCGAGGTCGAGCACCATGTTTCCCTCCAACGCGTGCGCCTCGAACAATCGCTCGAGCAACGCAACCTCGGCGTCGTAGTTCTTGTCCTGGTAGAGAATGTCGTACTGCTCGGCGTACGCCGCGCCAAAGGTGTCGCTCATTTCAATATCTCCCTGATTGCGTCACACACGCGTTCGAGCTGAATCTCGGTGAGACCAAGCCCCGACGGCAGATACAGCCCACGCCGCGCGAGTCGCTCGGCGACAGGATACTGTTCGCCGGCGAACAGGCCGCGGTCGAGAAGCGCGGGCTGCTCGTGCATCCCGAGAAAGAATGGCCGAGTCTCGACGCCGCGATTGGCTAAACGCGTGGCGAGCTCTGTCGCATCGAGCTTCGCATCGTCGCGCAGCACGACTCCGTACATCCAGTTGGCATGTCGCGCCCACGGCGCCTTCACGGGGAGCTCCAGCATGCCGAGATCGGTAAGACGTTGCGTGTAAGCATCCCTGATCCAGCGTTTGCGAGCGAGCAGTTCGTCAATGCGTCCAATTTGTGAAACGCCGAGCGCCGCCTGGATGTTCGTGAAGCGATACTGGTGTCCGACTTCCGTGTGATAGAAGCGACGGTCCGAACGAAAGGCGAGATTGCGCAGCGATCGAAATCGCGCGGCAAGCGTCTCGTCGTCCGTGACGATCATGCCACCTTCACCGGTGGTGATCAGCTTGTTCGCGTAAAAGCTGAACGTGCTCGATGTACCGAAGGAGCCGCATCGTCGCCACGCGGGCGAAGCGTCTCGACGCGAATGATATTCTGCGCCGTGCGCCTCCGCCGCATCCTCGACGATTGAGAGCGAGTGTTGCTCTGCGAGATCGAGGAGCGGATCCATGTCGCACGGATGTCCGTAGATGTGCACTGGCATGATCGCGCGCGTGCGTGCTGTAATTCGCGCTGCGACCTGCTTCACGTCAATGCACCAGGTGAGCGGATCGGAGTCGACGAGCACCGGCGTTGCACCCGCGCGGATGACGGCGAGCGCACACGAGATGATGGTGAACGTGGGCATGATCACTTCGTCGCCCGGCTGAAGATCGAGTGCCTCAATCGCCAGCTCGAGCGCCGTCGATCCGCTGGTGACTGCGATACCGTGTGAACGCTCGCAATACGCTGCCCACGATTGCTCGAACTGCGCGAGGTACGGTCCGGCGGACGAGATCCAGCCAGAGTGCAGTGCATCGGTCACCGCGCTGATTTCGGCGCTGCCGATTCGCGGTTCGCTCACTGCGATGTGCACGACTTCGTCCATCAGAAGACAACCTTCTCGGACTGGCCCGTATACGGCCCCTGTTTCACCTCGAGCAACACGGTATTCTCGAGCATTCGGAAGCCGTGCCCGCCTGCCACCATGATCATTACGTCGCCGGTGCGGAGCGCACGCGTGGCAACGAGTGAGCGATCGTCGTCGTAGATGTCGAGCTCGCAGCGCCCGCTCCGTACGACGATCACCTCCGACGCGCCTACGAGTTGTCGCTCGCGTGGCAGGTGGATGTGGCGCGCTATTTCGCCTCCCTCCGGGTAGACGACGAATCCGACCTGTTGCCTGAAGTCCGGCGGTGTGAGGAAGGTCGTCTCCGCCGGACTGAGCTCGGCGCGAATGATGAATGCGAGTGGGCGTCCTGCAGACGAGATGTGCTCAACGTGATCCATGCTTGTCGGAAGACAGGAAGTCGAGCTCGTTCGCCCGACGTGACGACCGCAGGTGCAATCGAGGTCCGGGAAGTGTACCGCGATGCTATCTCCCGTGCACACCATCGGTGGCCCTCGCGTCGACGGAGCGCTTGCGTCACGCGTGGCGGTAGAGGAGCTTCAAAACATCGCACCTTTGTGCACGACAAAATCGTGCTACCCGCCACCGATCCGATCAGTGAAATTCGCTCGTTGCCTTCCTCTGCTCGCTACGCTCCTTGCGGCGCCAACTGCGTCGTCGCGCGCACTGACACCCGCTGCGCCAGCTCCACTCGGCATCGCGTATCGCGTCGCGATGCCGGATCCAGCGTCGCATCTCTACGAAGTCGAAATCGACGTGGACGGCGTGCGCGGCGCGACACTGCCGATGCAGCTGCCCGTGTGGTCCACCGGCCGCTACGCACGGGTGGACTTCGCGAAGAACGTCCAGGACCTCAAGGTCTCTGCGTCCGACGGACGCGTCCTCACCTGGGACAAGACCAACGGATCGCGGTGGATCATCAACATCGCCGGCGCCAAGGGTGTGCGCATCAGGTATCGCGTATTCGCCAACTCACTGTCGGGCACCTACAGTGTGCTCGACACCGCGCACGCGAACTGGAATGGTGCCGGGCTTTTCATGTACGTCGAGGATCACAAGCAGGATCCGGTGACGCTCGCCATCACGCCACCCGCAGGCTGGCAGGTGATCAATGGCGACACCCGCACCGCGAATCAGCTCGCGTATAAATTCGAGAACTACGACCGGCTCATCGACACGCCAACTGAAGTCGCACCGTCATTCATGGTCGACTCCTTCGTTGTGGACGGAAAGAAGTACCGCACGATGATCCATCACAATGGCGCGGCGCCGGCTGCGGCACATGAGCGCTTCGTGAAGGACGTCGAGAAGTTGGTGCGCTACGAGAACACCGTCTTCTCCCCGCCGCCGCTCGACCAATACACGTTCCTCTTCAACATCGGTTACGCCGGCGGCGA
>JBDUCR010000149.1:0-3316 GCA_040003345.1 bacterium | reverse complement strand
TATCCGTAGTTCTTTCAAATATCCGTAGTTCCTACTTACTCCACGGCGGCGTCACTCCCACCGCCCGCGCATACGAGATCATCTGCCCGAGATGCTCATGCAGATCACCCGCCATCGCGTACGACGCCTTCGGAAGTGAAAACCCCCACGGCTTGTACGCGCCAGTGAGCTTCGCCGGATCGCTTGCAGCGAGTTGTGCCTGCGAATGCGCCCACGACTTGTTGAGCTCCGCGATGACGTCCTTCTTCGCCGAGATCTTTTCCTTTGCGGCAATCGTCTCGCGCGGCGTACCGAAATCGGCCGGAGGCCCGCCGCCGACCGAACCGGGAACCCAGAAATACCACTCCGTGGCAACGTGCATCAGCGCCTCCGAAATCGAGCGCACGCCAGACGCCGGGCGCCACGAGTATTTGTCCTCCGGAATCGCATTCGCGAGCGCCATGAACTTCGTGTGCAACGTATCGAGATCGGCCATGTATTCCTGCCGCATCGTCGCAGCCGACTTGGCGTCGATGGCGTCTTGGGCGCCTGCACGATGCGTCGGCACCAACGCCGCGGCGGCGAGAACCACTGGCAGGGTGATGAGTGAGAGTTGACGGCGGAGTGAAAGGGGCGAATGTGACACGACGCGCTCCAGCAAAAGGGTAGGTTCGTGAATCTGGCTTGAGGTCGCCTGACGGCCAGACCCACCGCCACCGTCACCACGTCACGAAAACGCGATGAATGACGCGTCGTTCGGCGACTTTCGACCGGCAGTCGCCTGCAGCAACTTCCGCGGGACGATATCGTACTGACGTCACGCCTGCTCAACCGGACCTCTTCACCGAGGAGTGATCTCATGCGCCTCACTACCCGCCTTCTCCTTCCGCTTTCCGCGCTGCTCCTTGCCTCGGGCTCCGCGCGCGCACCAGACGACCTCGACAACTTCGTCACCGAGCAGATCACGCGTCGACATGTCGCGGGCTTGTCGCTCGCCATCGTGCAGGACGGCAGAATCATCGAGGCACGCGCCTACGGCGTTACGGACGAACCCGGTGGCAAGCCGGTTTCGACCACCACGCTGTTCCAGGCCGGATCCGTCAGCAAGTCAGTCGCGGCGCTCGGCGCGCTGCATCTGGTTGAAAAGGGCACACTCGCGCTCGATACCGACGTGAACTCGACACTCAAGACGTGGAAGCTTCCGTCGAGCCCGTTCACGGCAGCCAAGCCTGTCACACTGCGCGGTCTGTTGTCACATACAGCCGGCCTCACCGTGCATGGATTCCCCGGCTACGACAAGGATTCCGTCGTCCCGACACTCGTTCAGGTCCTCGACGGCGCCCGGCCCGCCAACACGCCGGCGATCCGCAACGACACCGTTCCAGGCGCACGCTGGAATTACTCGGGCGGTGGCTACACGATCATGCAGCAGATGGTGGTGGACGTCACGGGACAGCGCTTTCCGGTGTACATGCAACAGACGGTGCTCAATCCGATTGGCATGACGTCGAGCAGCTACGAACAGCCACTTGCTCCCGCTCGTGCCGCGCTGACGGCGGCAGGTCACTACCAGGACGGGAAGCTCGTGCACGGCCGCTCGCATGTGTATCCCGAGATGGCCGCCGCCGGACTGTGGACGACACCATCCGACCTCGCACGATTCGCCATCGAAGTGCAACAGGCGTATCACGGCACATCGTCGAAGGTGATCTCGCAGTCGATGGCCAGACAGATGCTTACGAACCAGAAGGACAACGACGGGCTCGGCGTCTTTCTGCAGGATACCCGTCGCGCGATGCGCTTCAACCACAACGGTCGCGATGAAGGTTTCGACGCGGAGATGACGGCGACCGCCGAGACCGGGCAAGGCGTTGTGATCATGATCAACGCGAACGACGATTCGCGCATGGTTGGCCGCATCCGCGATTTCGTCGCGAGAAAATATCATTGGCCGTCAGCACCAGCATACGTCGCTCCGCCGGCAATCTCAGCGACGCCCGCACAGTTACATGCTCTGACAGGTCGCTACGAGTGGTCAAACAACAACATGCTCGCATTCGTCACGCAAGCGGGGCGGCTGTACACATCCGCCGGCGGTCACCCGGACGAGGAATTCATCCCGGTTGGACCGGACCGCTTCAATTCGGTCGAGCGCAACATCGGCTTCACCGTCACGCATGATGCAACCGGCGCGGTAACGGGACTGAAGTTGTCGCAGGGAGGAAAGGAGCGAATCGTTCCTCGCATCGGACCTCTCTTCGCTGACCTTGCGCCGCAACATGATCTCGACGCGGCTGTCGCGAGCCGAGTTGAAGCGGTGGTTCGTGCGCTGGGCAAAGGCGGCGACGCACTCGCATCCGTGCAGGGAATCACCGCGACAGCGCGAAAGGATTTTGGCGGCAGACCATGGCCCCCCGCTGCCGATGTGCAACGGCTTACCTTCGTCAGCGCGCAGGATATTTCGACACGTGGCGTCGAGCGACACGACAGCAAGGTTGCACGTGTCCTCTACTATCGCATGCAGACGGCAGGCGGTGAGCGCCTCTTGCTGGTACATCTCACGAGCGACGGTCTTGTCACCGATGTGGATCTCCTGGATGAATAGATCAGCCCTACTCGCAAGCGCATTCTGCTCTCTGCTCGCTTCGTCATCGCTTTGCGCACAGGCGCGCGAGTTATCCGTCGCGGACAGTTCTCCCTTCAGGCCACTCGTGCTTCCGTCGCCGAATGAACAGCGCACGGGTGCTGGACGACCGGGCCCGCGCTACTGGCAGCAGCGCGTCGACTATCGCATCACCGCATCGCTCGACTCGGCGACGCACGAGCTCAAGGGCCGCGAGACGATTCACTACGTCAACAACTCGCCGGATGCGCTTCCCTATCTCTGGCTGCACGTCGAGCAGAATATCTGCGGGCCGAACAGCGTCACCAATATCCTGAATCAGCCGCCGCTGGTCTTTGGCGAAACCGCATTCGACTTCTCGTGCGGCAACTTCGTCGGACGCCCCACGCTCGAGTCGGCGAAGGTGAACGGCGTCGATGCGAAGAAGACGAACTTCGGCACCACGATGCGCATCGACCTCGCAAAACCGTTGGCGGCTGGCGCGTCGCTCGATCTGGAATTCGCATGGCACTTCACGGTGCCCGAGCAGGGCGCGGGACGCATGGGCCGCGACGGCGCTCTCTATGAAATCGCGCAGTGGTATCCGCGCATGGCCGTGTACGACGACATCCGCGGCTGGAATCATGAGCCGTACATCGGCGCGGGCGAATTCTATCTGGAGTACGGCAGCTTCGACGTCTCGCTGACCGTGCCCGCGAGCTACATCATCGCTGC
>JBDUCR010000089.1:0-3325 GCA_040003345.1 bacterium | reverse complement strand
TGCTATTCACAGCTGCTGTTTCCCTGCGTTCAGCGAGTTACTGTTCATTGGATTCTATCGCCTGAGCAGCGGGTACGGATTCACGGGCGCGCCTTTCCACCACTGCGTCACATCGCTCGAGCGCGCGATGGCGAAGTGAAGGTGCGGCGTGTTCACTGGAGCGTTGCCCGTTGTTCCAACAACACCAATCTGCTGGCCGCGCGTGAGCGTTTGGCCGTCGGAGAGTCCCGGCGCATACGCGTCGAGATGTCCGTACATGAGGATGAAGCGCTCCGTCGAGTCGGTCGCATAGACCATCATCCCGCCTGCCTGGCTGTTGAACAGCTTGAGCACACGACCATTCGAGGCCGAGAGCACCGGTGTGCCGCGTGGTGCGAGGATGTCCAGCGCTTCGTGCTGGCGTGTTCCACCGCGCAGTTCGCTGTAGGTGTCGTATAGCGCCGATGCGAGCACGCCCGCTACTGGAATCGTGAGCTCGCCCTGCAGCACCGCGAGGTCCGCGCTGCTTGCGCGTGACGTCGGCGCGGAGTCTACCTGCGACAGAGTGGCCAACGTATCGGACTTGAGTGCATCGAGCACTGCCGCCGGCAATCCGTGCACATGAATCGCCGGATCGTTGACTTCTGGTCCCGGACGTAGCGACACGTCAGAGATTGGCGATGGCGGTGCGGGTGGTGCTCCGCCGGCGGAGTCGCCTGGCTTCGGCGGCCCATCCTCGACCTTGCACGCGGTTGCGAGAAGCGCAGACAGCAGGAGTACAACGCGAACAGTGACCAGATGGACTCTCATGCTTCGCAAAGATGGCAAGAGCGAGGCCGATCCCGATCAGCCGCGGGACGGACAGGGTTGGTCGGGCATGGAGCCGACGTTCAACTCTTTGATATTCAGCTGAAGCGAATGCGTCGCTATCGGCAGCGAGTCGGCGTCCACGTCCCCCTCGGTCGACCACGCCGTCGCCGAGCCGGTGATGCTGACGCTTTTCCCGCCCGACGTAGTCCAGATCAACGTGCGTTGCGCGGAGCGCGCATCGGCGATGCAGATGTCGTGCGTCGGCTTACCGAGCTCCTTGCCAGCGCGCGCGACAACACGCTGAAATGCTGCGCGTGTGGGAAGTCCGAGTGAAACGCTCGCAACGCCGCCGTCGCCATTCGTGTGCAGCAGGATGGCGAGCACGTGCACGCCGTCCGGTCCGACGTATATCGAATCACCGTACCCCGGAATCGGCAGTTTCGCGAGGTGGTATTTCGCCTGCACGTCGGCGGAGAGTGGCTCATCGAACTTCAGGCCCGGCGTATAGTAGTCGCTGAGCTTCTGGACGCGTTTGTCCGGCCCGCCGCACGCAATTGCGAAGGCCAGCAAAAGGAAGCGGGCGCGATACGAGTACTTATGCATCGACACGTGCGTACTTGTCGAAGAATGCCTTGCGCGCCTTCGCGACCTTTGGCGCAACGACCGCTCGACAGTAGCCCTGACCCGGATTCTTCGTGAAGTAGTCCTGATGGTAGCCTTCCGCCGGATAGAACGCCGGTGCAGGCGCCAGTTCAGTCACGATCTTCGCGTCGTGACGGCCATTTGCGTCGAGCTCGTTGATCATTGCTTCTGCCGTCGCGCGCTGCTCGGGTGAGTGATAGAAAATGACCGAGCGATACTGCGTGCCGGAGTCAGCGCCCTGTCGATTCAGCGTCGTGGGATCATGGATGACGAAAAAGACGTCGAGGATCTCGCGAAAGGAAATCTCGGACGGATTGAACGTGACCTGCACGACCTCAGCGTGTCCGGTGCGACCGCCGCACACGAGCTCATAGCTCGGATTGGGCTGAGCACCACCGGCGTATCCGCTCTCGACCATTGTCACGCCTCTGAGTCCGCGATAAACGGCGTCGAGACACCAGAAGCAGCCTCCGCCCAGCGTTGCGATTTCAGTCATGTTCGCTCACGAAGTGTTTGAGCAGGTCGGCCAGCAATGAGTGGTTGACCTGCTCGAATGGATGCGGTGTTTTCGGCAAAACAGCAAGGGAGCCGTTGCCGAGCTGCCGGGAGACACGAGCGCTCTCCTCGACGCCCACCGTTGCGTCGCGATCTCCGGTACCGATACACACAGGCGCCGCGATGCGAGCCAGCTCAGCGGCACCGAGTGCGGGATTGTCGCCCAGCTCTCTAAGAAAGTGCGCAGTCGACGCGAGAGTTCCCTGCCATCCTCCAGCGCCAGCATGGCGACGCTCGAGCTGCTCGGCGAACTGCGGAACCTTCGCGCGAATCCTGTCGGCATCGAGACGGGACGCTTCGCGTGCAGCGGTGTCGGGCGTCCATTCGAACTTCGTGCCGAGCGTGAAGATGGACTTGACGCGCTCGGGAAATCGCAGAACGAACGCGAGCGCCACATAACCGCCCATGCTGTAGCCGAAAAGATCGACGCGCTTCGCGCCATCGGATTGAAGACGGTCGTCGAGTTGCGCAACGAAGGTGTCGAGCGCGAAGGGCCTGGCGTCGAGTGGCGTGTTTCCATGCCCCGCGAATTCAACCACACGCGCGTCGACGAATTTCGACGCGAGCGGCTCGAGCTGCGATGCGGAGCCGAGCGCACCGTGAAGCAGATAGAGAGGCACGTGCGGTGGAGGCGCTACTTGAGCGCCGGCAGCTTGGGCAGTGACTCGAGGAACTGCGTGAATGGCGTCTTCCACACTGCAGCCACAGTATGCGTGCCGTGTCCTCGCGTGGCCGGAGTGATCGGCAGCATGACGAATTTTCCGTGCGGTACGCGAGTGATCAATCGCTCGACGATACCAAGCTCCGGCGGATTGACCTGGTCGTCCGCGGAGTTGATGGCGAGCAGCGGCGCCTTGATCTTGCCGAGCAAGGGCTCGGGGTTGTAGTCGCGCGATGCATCAAAGGCGTAGAGGAAATCGTTCGCGTCCGTGTTCCGCATGCGCGAGTCGAGGAAGCGCGTGATGATTGCATCGGCGGAATCGCGCGTCGGCGCGTCGTGATGTTGCACGAGTGGTGCGCTGCTCATGATGTACAGCAGCTGCAATGCGCCACGCAGTCCCGGTGGCGGCGATGTGTACTCGCCGTTCTTCCATTGCGGATCGTTGCGGATGTCGTCCATCGCCATACGGCGGATCATGCGGTTCCGGCCGGCGATCTCCGTCGGTGCGCTTGCCAACGGCACGACGCCATCCATGAAATCCGGATATCGCTCGGCCCATACCCAGCTGTGCATTCCGCCCATCGACGTTCCCATGACGAGTCGCAAATGGGTGACGCCGAGCTTCTCGGTCAGCAGGCGATGGTCCGCTTCGACCATGTCGTCGTAGTTGTAATGCGG
>JBDUCR010000306.1:0-11218 GCA_040003345.1 bacterium | reverse complement strand
GGTTTGAGGACCTTGAGCGCCACCTCACGATTGTGCTTGAGATCGTGAGCGAGGTAGACGGTCGCCATACCGCCGTGACCGAGAGGCCCTTGAAGCCGATAGCGATCGGCGAGAGCGGCGGTGACCAACTCGAGTTGTGTGGCGGCTTCGCTCACGGAGACGCATTACTCGAGCGACGAGACGGCAGGCGGGAGTGGCGAATCTTCGCTCGGCTGCGGCAGGAGGCCAGCCGACGAGCTCACTGCTTCAGTCTCGTCAACCTCGCGGTAAACGACCGCACCCAGCTCGCCCCACCATCGTTCGAATACGACTCCTCGTACTGGTGCGAATCCGCCTTGATGTCGGACCACACGGCCCGCACCAGGATCGTCTTGTCATACACGGAGTTGTCCTGACCAGCCAGCACCACTCGGCCATCCTTGAATTCACCGACGTTTGACGTCAGCGTCCCGCCCTTGCTGTTCGCGAACGACTGGGTCCACTGGTGCGCGACTGGGTTGTACAGGAAAAGCGTCAGGCCCTCCCAATGACCTTTTGGCCCATCCGCTTCGATCTCCTCCAGTTGCGCCTTGCCATCCCACACCTTCCGCACGGTCACCGTTCCATCGAGTTCAACGATTGCCGAACCGCTCACAAACGGATCGACAATTCGCGAGATGTGGGTGTGCCACACGCCAATGTTGAAATCAAAGTCGTGCTGCCCGTCGTGCACCGCTGATGCCGGCGCGGGTGCCTGCGAAAGTCCAACGCGGGGACAAGCGACGCCAATGATTGTCGCCAAGGCCACTCGGACGGCCGACTGCATCAAATGATTCAAGTTCTTCACCCGGTGATTGGTGGCAATGAGGGCGGATCGGCAGCGAGCGTCGCCGTGCCTGTTCAAAGCCGCTAGACCCTTTGCCACTGCGCCATTGCGGCCCGCTCTTACCTGACGGTATTCTGTAAGTGGCCCATTGACAACGGGCCACTTCGTCCAAATACGGGTGGGCCACTTATATGGATCCGTTGTTCGAGATCGAACTGGAACGCCCTGTCCCCGGATCAGGCGAGGCCGGCCGCTCGCTCTATCGTCAGTTGAAGGACGCCATTCACGACGGCCGTCTCGCTGCCGGTAGCAAGCTGCCCGCGAGCCGGAAATCCGCAGTATTCTTTGGCCTTTCGCGCAACACGGTTGCGCAGGTGTACGACCGATTGTCGAACGACGGTCTGGTCGTCACCCGGCACGGCTCGGGCACGTACGTCGCCGATCTCCTTCCGGAACCGGCATCGCAACCGTCGCCGGCCAGCACGTACCGGTTGAACGCCTTCTGGCTCAGGGACGACGTGACCGCGGCCATGGGTTTCTGGCGTGACGATTCGTCGGTGGTGCCGCGTGCCGAGCGGGCGTTGGACTTTCGTCCGGCGTTGATCGATCCCCGCCTGTTCCCGTTCGACGTCTATCGTCGCGTGAGCGCGAAGCAGTTGATCGGTCTGGAGAAGAAGCCCCCTGCGTCGAAAAGCCCGCAGGGCAATCAGGGCAACTTTCATCTACGCGAGGCCATCACCGGCCACATCGCCCTCACTCGCGCCGTGGTCTGCCGTCCCGACGACGTCGTTGTTACAGCGGGCGCGCAGCAAGCGTTCGACCTGTTAGCGCGCATTCTCGTGACGCCAGGTGAAACCGTCGTCGCTGTCGAGGATCCCGGCTATCCGCCCATGCGCGTGGCCTTTGCTGCTGCCGGCGCGCGGATCGTGCCGGTTGAAGTGGACGAAGAGGGGCTCGTCGTCGACAGCTTACCCGCTGGAGTGGGAGTCATCTGCGTCTGCCCGTCGCACCAGTTTCCGCTTGGCGTCACGATGTCGAAGCGTCGTCGCGCCGCGCTGGTGGATTTCGCCCGCCGGCACGGAGCAGTCATCGTCGAGGATGACTACGACGGCGAGTTTCGGTTTGGCGACAACTCCTTGCAGTCGCTGCGCGCCACCGATGCGGCAGATGTCGTGTTTTACGTCGGCACCTTTTCGAAGTGCATGCTGCCGTCTCTGCGCCTCGGCTTCGTCGTGGTGCCGGATTGGGCTCGACGCACAATGATCGCGGCTAAGAACTGTCTCGATTGGCATTGCTCCACGCCACTACAACTCGGCGTCTCCGCCTTCATCGCAGAAGGGCATTTATCGCGTCACGTCCGCAAGATGCGCCAGGTCTACGCTCGGCGGCGCCAGCTAATGTACGCGCTGTTGAGGCGAGACTTTTCAGACTGGCTGGAGCCAATCCCTTCGTTGTATGGAATGCACGTTGCCGCCTGGGCTCGGGACGGCGTCGATCTGGACGCTGCTGTTCAGGCGATCGATGGCCGCACGGTGAGAATCCATACGCTCCACCGCTATCACCTGAAGCAGGCGCCGCGACCGGGACTTGTGTTCGGCTACGGCGTGGTTGACCTGCCCGAGATCGAACGCGGTCTCGCCGCGTTGCAAGAGGTGCTGGGACGATGAGGAGTTTTTACGAAGGCGACCACGTGCATCTGAAACTTCGCTTCACGCGCGACGCACTCCCACGCGTCGGCGCCCCCTCGATGCTCCAGCAAACACCACCAGCAGGCCAGTGCCCACGAGCGCCCACGTCGCTGGCTCAGGCGTCGCCGTCGTCGAGGTGACGTCGAAGTTCGTATCCAGCGCCAGTTCGTCAGAACCCTCGAAGCCCATGCGCACGTTGTCCACGAAACCGTGGTACGGCAGCGGCCACTGGCTGCCGACGCCCACTGCCACGCGCACGATCTGCGAATTCGCACCTGCCAGGCAACCGCCGGCGTCGCTGAGCTGATCGATCGTGAAGCTCGGCACGCCACCGTTCCAGAACGAGAACGGCTGGTAGTTGCAGTTGGCGTCCAGGTACATGTTCTGTTCGCCCGCCGACCTGGGCAGAAGATTCACCCAGAAGTTGCCGCCCTCGAGATCGTCGCTCGTTACCCACTGATCCACCGGCGTGGGAGAACCATTGAGCTCCTCGCCTGCGCCGCGGTTGTACCACCCTTCCCAGATCAAGTCACTCAACCGTCCGGCATTGTCTTGCATGGTGAGCCGAAGCACGGGCGTCTTGTACGGCCAGTCGATCGCCTTATCCGTCGTGTTCCACGTGGGATCGGATTGACGATACCAGTCGAACGACAACGCATTCAGCGACGACAAACTTCCAAAGCCGGACGGATTCGCCGCCAGAGAGTAGAAGGCCCAATCCGGATACTGGCCATCGCTGCCGCGCTGGTTGCCGGTAACCGAAAGCTCGAGCGAGCCAGCACAGTATCCACCAAATCCGCAGCGACCATTGGTCGTGGTGACTTGCGCAGACGCGCCCGCCTGGATGTCTGGTGTCCAGTTGCCCGCTGCTCCAGCGACGACGACGCCATTAGGGCCGACGACCTGGCCGTTCTGTGCGTAAACCGCGACTGGCAGCGATAGCGCAATGACCGCGTGCAGAATGCTTCTCTTCATAACGACTCCGGCTTCAACAAGGACAACAAAAGGAAGGATATTCACGCGGCACTCGACGCCGTCGTGATTTCAGGACGAACCGCCAGCACCATACCCTGCTGACGTACCCACACTTCACCGCAGGCCACCACGCCATTTCCCATGCGGACTGTAACGGCGGAGATTGTCGTGCCCGCGTCGCTGTCGCCGATGCGGGAATCGTCGCCAAACGTTGCTTCGCCCTCCACGACGATCGGGCCCGTCACATGACACCGCGCGCCAAACGTAAGGCGCTTCGCGCCGATCACAGAGCGCGTAAAGACGCAATCGTTGCCAGCAACCAGCACGTCGCATCGCACCGCGCCATGAAGCAACGCGCCGTTCCCCACGTGCAGCGTTCCCGACACAATCAGGTCGGTAGACACGGACTCGCCGGCAGGCACGGTGAAGTCACCACTGACTAACCAGCGCGACGCAATGATCGAAACGTTCTTCGTCGCCTTCATTTCGGGACGACTGCTCATGTCCTTGGGAATGTCGCGTACAGGCGAGCCCATCTCGATACGCGGCGCGGCGATGCGCTGGAAGCTGACGCCCTCGCTGAGCGACATAGTGCCCCAGCTCGACGCACGTCCCCACAGCGCTGTACCCCTCCCCGCGCTGAACTTGCCACCGGTGTTCACCCAGCGAAGCACTTCGCAGTTGGCGCCGAGCGTCGCGTCGTCCTGCGCGAGCACCGCGCGGAAGATGCAATTCGCCCCCGCGGTGAGCGATCCGCCGGTGTACAACTCCTTCAACACTTGCACGCCATTCCCCGCGCGAAGCCCGCCCTCGGCCATGACGACGAGTCCTGTCTCAACTTCATCCGCGCTGGCACGGGCGAAGATCTCGGTGACCGACGACGCGTCTTCAGGATGCGGCGCGTACCATGCCGGAGATTCGTCGGCGAGCGTCGTGACGTGTGGCAGCGGCGTGCGTGCGCGCTCACGCAGCGAGGCGAGTTGCTTCGTTACGAACGCCTGGAAGGACAACCCGAAGTAGCGGACGTCCGCTGCCGCACTTGCGACCCGTAGCGGGCTGACGTCCTTCCGCGCGAAATGCTCGTGCAACGCCGGTAGCATGGCGAGCAGGAACCAGCCGGTCGTCGCCAGCATCAGCAGCAGCGCCGCGCCTACGCCTACCACGTCCGCGACTCCAAAATGAGGTTGTTGCCTTGCACTCCCCGATATCGCTGCGTCTTGTGCCAATGCCCCGTTGCGACGCCGTTGCCGTCCTTTGGCCGGCGCTTGATCTTGAACATCGATCGCACAACGGCCATCTGGCTCACCAGAAACCCCAGCAGCAGGAACGGAAGCAATCGCACTCGGCGATTGTGTCCGTCGAGACGTGCTGCTGCGGCCACTTCGAAGAACGCGGCGAAGTTTCCCACGGTGGTGAAGGACGCAATCAGCAGGATCGCGAGCCAGCCCGAAACGTTGCGACCGCCGTACCACAGCGTGAGTGCCAGCATCCATCCGAGCAGCGTGAGCGGCGCCACGCCGTATACGCCAAGCAGCAGCAGCGCGTCGAGCCGCTGGCGGAAGCCGCGCATGTCGCCACGAAGCACTGCGCCGGCATGCTCGCGGAAGGCCTGGTTGTGTCCATCGGCCCAGCGAGCGATCTGGCGAATGCGCGCCGGCCACTCCTCCGGCACTTCCTCGTAACATTCCGAACGGTTCTGGTAGACGATCTCCCATCCGGATAGCACGAGCCGGTACGTAAGATCAGTGTCTTCCGTGAGCGTGTCCGAGCGCCATCCACCGACGCTCGCGAGCGCCGAGGCGCGAACACCGCCGACAGTACCGCCATACTGCGGCACGAGGCGCAAGTTCATACGCGCCTGCTGGTCCACTTGGTAGCCGGCCGAGCGCTCGAGGTCGAGCAAGCGGGTGAGGAGGTTGTGGCCGGCGTTGAGCGGCACCACGCGTCCCATCACCGCGCCCACCTGCGGATCGAAGAATGGCGCGACGAGCTGCCTGAGGAGGCCGGCGCCGGGCACGTAGTCGGCGTCGAAGACGATGATGATCTCGCCCGTCGCCATGACGCTTGCTTCGCGGAGCGCCGCCGCCTTGCCCGTGTCGCCCTCCGTACGGTGCAGGGGATAGATCAACTTTGGATATCGCTCGGCGTATTGCGTGATGATGTCGCGCGTGCCGTCAGTCGAGCGGTCGTTCACCGGTACGATCGTGAGCGATTGGTGCGGATAGTCGCCACCCACGAGCGCATCGAGGATATGCTCGATCACGAGCTCCTCGTTGTGCGCGGGGATCAGCACCGTGACACTTGGCCACCGTGCGACGGTGACATCCACGTACGGATGACGCTGGCGTCCGAAAAGGCGGTTCATCGTGAAGACGTAGTGACGGATGGTGTACACCACGAGCACGACGACGATGGACGCGAGCAGCCAGAAGCAGATGGTCAGGAACATGGTCATTCTCGCCTCGTGCGGGCGCGCTGGGCGCGCCAGCTCATTCCCCATCCATACAAGCCGATGAGGACCATCACTTCGGGAAGGAGACCGAATAGCATGAACAGCACCGGTAACAGCAGCAGCGTGCCGTGCAGCACGAGCCACGCGTGCACCGCGTACTGGAGTGGGATGAACACCAGCAGGTGGCCCAGCATCACCACGGTCAGAAGGATCTTGCGGAGCATGCCCACGTCGATGACGTAGAACGTCAGCGCGAGGAGGACGGGTATCACCAGCAATACGGCCATGCCTGCGGCGAGCATGGCGCTCATGTACTGCGGCAGGTCGTACGGGAAGCGCGAAGGCGCGACGCGGAAGAATGCGAGCGCGGTGCTCTGCACGAGAACGACGAGTCGCAGCAGATACGCAAAGGGAAGCCACGATGGCGGCAGGACGAACGACACCAGCAGCACTAGCGCAGTGACGACGAGCGCAACCCACCACACACTCTCGCTTGGCATGGGCGCCGACGTGTTGAAATACGGAACCGTGAAATCCGCAGCGAGGGGCGTTTCAAACGCCCGTTGGCCGACGCCACCGGCAAAGCCGAGGGGTCCAGCGAGGCGGACGTAGATCCACGTCCACAGCTTGCCGATGGTCCCGAGGTTCATGATGAGTGCTACAGAGGCTGCGATGGCGAGTGCAGCAGCGAGCAACACGTCCACGCGCGTAAGGCGCACAGTCGCGATGGACCGGTGCGGATCAATGATGGTGCCGTGATTGCCCTGGTGACGCAGCGGCTCGAGCATGTTCGCGCGCTGCGCCGCCGCGCGGACTACTCGATGTTCCAAAAGCCCCCCAGCGAGAGGCCGGTGCGATGATAGAACTCATTCATGTAGTACTCAGCTCCCGCCACGACGCCTGACCGTTGCGTGACCCACTGTCGTAGCGTGAGCGACGCCACGTGACTGGCGAAGTTCGTGATGGCGTTCGCCGGTCCAATCACCGCATATGCTTCGCGGCCACCGGATGCGCGTGCGATCAGATAATGTGAGCCGCTCCGTCCTTCGGTGACCGCCGCGAAATACGATTGCGACGTCACGTTCCCGGGGCGACTGATGTTGTGGTTCGCACCCACTTCGACGACGACGGGCGCGGCGAAATAGTAAGCGGCGCCCGCCGAGACTCCGACATCACTGTGCGCATCCTTCCACTGCGTGTACGATCCGCCGGCATTTACGACCAGGCTCCGGTCGTGCAGCAGCTTTCGATGGAGCACGGCCACGCCACGAACCCTGGGCAGGTAAAACGCACCCGCGCTCGTCGATGCGGAAGCGAAGCCGTACCAGTCGTCGTCGAATGTTTGAATGGCTCCAAGCGCGAACAGCGTTCCGTTGTCGTGGAACTGCCGTGAGACCGCGACTTCCGGAATCAGCGTTGTGTGCGCGCCGGATTCCAGTGACGCCCGAACGGATAGCGCCGCCCAGTTGCCGTACCCATCAGACACGGTCGACGACGAGGCCGCCGTCTCGATGGAGTTGGCTGGCGGTCGCGCCTGGGCGCGTGTCGCGTTGGGACAGAGGAGCAGTAGCGCGACGGCTGCACGACCGATGACGACGATCTTCACGACGCGCTCGCGATCCGGCGCTGCTCGAATGTCTCGCCGATGATGCGAATGATGCGGTCTGCGGCGAAACCGTCGCCGAAAGGATTCGCGGCGCTGGCCATCGCTTCGTACGCCGAATCATCGGTTAGCAGGTGCGTGGCAGCGGCGACGATTCGCTTGCGCTCCGTTCCCACGAGCATGCCGGCGCCCGTCTCGACGACTTCGGGGCGCTCGGTCACGTTACGAAGGATGAGCACCGGCACGTTGCACGACGGCGCCTCTTCCTGGATGCCACCCGAATCCGTGAGGATGAGGGTGGACCGGCGCATGGTGTAGACAAGGTCGGAGTAGTCGAGCGGCGGCAGCAGATGTACGCGCTCGACGTTGCCAAGTAACGCGTACACCGCGGACTGCACAGCGGGATTTGCGTGGACTGGCAGGATGACCTCCACGTCTGCGAACTGGTGCACGATGTCGGACACCGCACGGCAGATGTCCGCGAGCGGCGCGCCGTGGTTCTCGCGCCGATGTGCTGTCACGAGGATCACGCGAGAACTCTCAAAGTCCAGCTGGCGGATGCAGTCGTTGCCAGTTGTCGCAATCCGCAGCAGCCGCAAGGCGTCGATGCCGGTATTGCCGGTGACCCATACCTTCTCGGGATTCACACCCTCGCGAATCAGGTTCTTCCGCGCGTGGACCGTGGGCGCGAAGTGCAGGGAGGCAAGCACGGACACGAGGCGTCGCATGGCTTCCTCGGGAAAGGGCTGCTCCATGTCGTCGGTCCGAAGGCCCGCCTCGACGTGCCCGACGGGGATGCGCCGAAGAAACGAGGCCTGTGCGGCGGCCAGGACGGAGATGGTGTCGCCCTGCACCAAGGTCAACGTCGGCAGCAGCTCGCCGAATATCCTGCCGAGCGGTTCGAGCGCGCTGCCGAGGAACGACTCGAGGCTGTCGTGTGAGGCGGTCAGTGCGAGATCGATGTCGGGCCGGAGGCCGAAGGCTCCAAGCGCCTGATCGAGCAGCGCCCCGTGCTGTGCGGTGGAAATGAGAATGGGCCGGTATCGGGCGTCGCTCCGGAGGGCGAGGACGAGCGGTGCCATCTTGATAGCTTCAGGCCGCGTCCCGACGACGACGGCGATTGTCTGCGGAGATGGCATCCTCGCCTATTTCCAGCGTTGGGGGGGTGGCCAATGCAGACCAGAGAGCGCACTTAGCCATGGGCAAGATCTGTGCGTCGCCCGGCACGTACCTCCAACAGGGGAAAAATCCACCGGCGATCCTCGTTCTATGCTGAAATATCAACAATTCATGCTGACTTTCGCGTTCTCGAGACGCGTGAGATCAGATTCCGCGGCACCTTCCTCCGGACCCCTTGACGGCGAGAGCCTACACCATGTTGTGGAGGTTGCTCCACAGGTTGTGACGATGTCATGCATCACAAGGCCCGCTCACGGGGGCTTTGGGATACGCGTGTGATCTCGCGTTTCCGGGCCGTTGCACGCACGTTTGACCCCCACTTCGAAGCACCGCCTGACTGTGTCGAGGCGGACCACTGCCTCGCATCGTTGGAAGCGCAACGCGTCTGCTACGCTGCGAACGGTGCAGCGATCTCCGCGGTCTTAAGACCATCGAAGAAGTCAGCCATCGGCCAGCGCGGAACTGGCCCGCGTGCGCCGCCGAGAAGGAACACTTCGCGCTCGAGCACGGGACGAAAGGCGTGGAGCATCGGTGCCGATTCATTCAACGTGTCCGGCGCGACACCGAACGCAGAGCGATGCGCCATGAGACATGCGAGCTTCTGTTCCATGTACTTGCTCGCGTCGAACGACACCGCGACCATTTCGGGCGCGCTCGCAAACACGTCGGGCTCGAGCCCGTCGAGAATACCGCGGCCTCGGCTTGCCTCGGCGAATGTGCGAAAGGTCTCGCGCAGCATGGTCGAGTAGAACAGGCGCTCGGGCGCGTCCGTTCCGAGCACGCCGCTGGAAAAGAACGCGGCCGTCGCTGCCCGCTGAATCGCGACGTGATCGGGATGATAGTAGCCGCCGTGTGGCTCGAATGTCATGATCACATGCGGCCGCAACTCCGCAATGATGCCGCGCAGCGTTGCTTCGACATCGAGCATGTCGACATTCGCCAGAGCATGCGGATCATCGTGACGCTTCCGATCGTTGCGCGCCGAATCATGGAAGCGAAGCAACACGGGCGCCTCGATGCCGAGCTTTGCGCATGAGATCTTGAGCTCCTCGACGCGCAGTGCCCCAAGGTCGTCAACTTCGCCGACGGATGGATGTGCTCGACCGGCCTCGCCGTCGGTCGCGCACACGAGTGTCACGCGTACCCCTCGTTCGCTCAGGTGCGCGAGCACTCCTCCGAGAAAGAGCTCGTCGTCGGGATGGGCAAGGACGACAAGTAGCGAGGCGCGCCGCTTTTCGGTGACCGATAATGGTTGCGCGCTCATCACTCGACCCGCACCAGCTTGATGGTGGCGGGATTCGAAACGGGACCATGCTGGCTGCGCTGGGGGGTCACCCAGAGCGTGTCGCCCTGCAGGCGGAACGTGTGTGACGTAAATGCTCCGGACGCCATCGCGTCCGGGTTCTTTGCGACGATCGGCCGCAGCGTGATGACGTTGCCGCTGATGTCGTAGATGCCCGCTTCGCTGAACAGTGGCCCCCATGCGGCACGCAACTCCTCCGCGGTTGCATTCGCTGGATTCGAGAGCGTTGGACGTGCGCCCTCGGCGTGGACCTCGACGCGGCTGTAGTGCGTCGCCGTGAGAATTGTTAGGTTTGCCCGCGGAGCCGGAATAGGGATGATGCGCGGGCTCGGTGCCGTAATCGACACCTGTACCGCTTGCCATACGCCCTCGATGGATTGGGGCTTGGATCCGTGGGTGGGGCCGACGAGGAGGGTTCCACCGAGTACCGCGAGCAACGATCGCCACATGACGCACCTCTTGGAAGACTGTGAGCACTATCGACGGCTCACGTTGCGACGGCGGCGGCGCGCCGTACAAGCGAAACGACGCGCCATCGCTGCGCGGCGCGTTGTGGCGCATACCTGCGTCATGCGATGAGCGCGACATCGGGGCAGGGCGAAAGCGCGTCGCCTGAATCAGGCCGATCGCTAGAGGGGCGTCTCGACTCATGGAAGGAGATCGCCAGCTATCTCGGGCGAGGTGTCCGCACGGTTCAGCGGTGGGAGCGCGAGGAAGGATTGCCGGTGCATCGCCTGGTGCACGACAAACGCGGCAGCGTTTACGCGCGGCGTGAGGAGCTGGCGTCATGGTGGGAAAGCCGGCGATCCTCACTCGCCGCGCAACCCTCTGATGACGACGTCGACGCTGCGGCCGCAGCTCCACGATTCGAGCGGCTGACGCGAAGCTCCGCGAGGACATCGTGGCCAGCTCTGTCGTCAGACGCGCGCTTCATCGCGTACGTCTCGGACGGCGGCGATGATCAATCCACGCCGCAGATCTGGATTCAGCAAATTGGAGGCGCGGCACTGCGGCTCACAGATGGCGAGCGAGAATATTCCCATCTTTCGTTCGGGCCCGGGGACACGCGGATTCTCTTCGCAACCAGGGACGACGCGGGCCAGCACATCTACGAGATACCGACGCTCGGCGGGGAGCCTCGTCTGGTCCAGCGCGCCACGAGCGACGCCCGATATTCTCCGAATGGCGAGTGGCTCGCGTGCATCCCGCAGGA
>JBDUCR010000005.1:0-3331 GCA_040003345.1 bacterium | reverse complement strand
ATCAACGAGTCGTTCCGTCGCGATCTCGAGGCGGCAGGTCCAACGTCGTTCTACGTCTATCGCAGACCGATCGGCGGGTTCAACTCCTGCGACGGCACCGTCGAGACCTGTCCGGAGCGACGTAATCCTGCGATCACCCTCGACGAGGTGTCGGCAATCGAACGGATGCCGACCATTCGCGCCGTCACAGCGCACGTCGGGACGGGCGCGAAGTTCAAGTACAAGGACAAGACGATGAATGCGGGGATGGAGGTCTACACCCCGAACTGGACCGAAGTTGATGGTGGAGACATCTACCCCGGCCGGAACTTCAGCGTGAGCGAAAACGCCGCGGGTGCGCAGGTCGTGCTCGTGAACGACAAGCTCGCGGAAACGCTCTTCGGTAACTCAGATCCGATCGACAAGGAGATCTCCATCGACGACGTGAAGTTCACCGTCATCGGTTTCTATCACTACACGGCGAGCCCGATGGGAACGCCGACGTCAGCTGGTGGCGGCGACTCGCCAAAGGCAATCGTTCCGTTCGAAACGGCGCGACGCCATCTCAATCTCTGGATGCGCGGCAACAATCTGATCGTCAAGCCATTCTCCGGCGTCTCTGTCGAGGATGCAGTGGATGATGTAACCGCAACCCTGCGTGCCCAACGTGGCTTGCGTCCCGGCACTCCAAACAACTTCGACATCGTCACGCAGGACCGGTTGTGGGCGATCTACAACAAGCTGTTCGGCACGTTCTTCGTCGTCGGGCTCGCGTTGTCGTCGGTGGGATTGCTCGTCGGCGGAGTGGGTGTGGTTGCGATCATGATGATCTCCGTCACCGAACGCACGCGCGAGATCGGCGTGCGCAAGGCGCTCGGCGCAACTCGCTTCACCATTCTCTGGCAGTTCCTCGTCGAGGCGGTGACGCTCACTGGCATCGGCGCTTCGGTGGGACTCGTGCTCGGTATTCTCGTGGCGATCGGCGTTCGCACCGCCTGGCCTGCCGTACCGGCAACAACTTCGTGGAACAGCGTATTCGCCGCACTCGGCATCAGTGCGGTGACGGGAGTTGTGTTCGGTATGCTGCCGGCGATGCGCGCGGCCAAGATGGACCCAGTCGTTGCGCTGCGATACGAGTGAGGTGAGGGCGGGCCGCTCAATCCCTCAGTATATTCCGCTGCATGACGACCGAGCCCGTGACTATTCTTGCCATCGCCGCCCACCGCGACGATGCCGAGCTCACCTGCGGTGGGACACTGATCAAGGCAGCAAAGCTGGGGCAGCGCACCGCGATTCTCGATCTCACGCAAGGTGAGATGGGAACCCTCGGCTCCGCGCAGCTCCGCGCCGCCGAGGCGGCAAAGGCGGCCGAGATACTCGGCTGCAGTGCGCGTGAGACGCTCGCCTTGCCTGATGCGGGAGTCGAAAATACGCCCGCCACACGTGAAGCACTTGCGCGCGTGATTCGCCGGTTTGCGCCGCGCATCGTCATCGCGCCCGCACTCGAGGGACGTCATCCCGATCACCGCATCTCGGCGCAGCTCGTGCGCGACGCCTGCTTCGTCGCCGGACTAGCGAAGATCGCGCCGGATGTGCCGAAGCATCGGCCGCTCAAGATCGTGCACTGTATGGCCTACCGGCAGGACTACGTGAAGCCGACATTCGTCGTGGACATCAGCGACGAGTTCGAGCAGAAGATGGCTGCGGTGCGCTGCTATGGATCGCAGTTCGACGGAGCGACGCAGGCGGGAGAGGTCTATCCCAACGGCGAGCCGCTCTACGATGTGCTCACGCACTACGCCGCGACGTACGGATCCCTGATCCGCTGCCGCTATGGCGAGCCGTTCTTCACAACCGAGATGATGCGCGTCGATGACATCGCCGCGCTCGAGGTATCGACATTTTGAGCGACGACGCTACCGAGGTCACCTACGGATCGTATCTCGCACTCGACGAGCTGTTGAAACTGCAGCGCCCGCGTTCGCCGCATCCCGACGAGATGCTCTTCATCGTCGTGCATCAGGCGAGCGAGCTTTGGTTCAAGGAGATTCTCCACGAGCTCGAACTGCTCATCGACTCGTTCACGAAGCACGAAGCGGAGTTTGCCCTATTCCGTATGGGGCGCATCAACGCTTTGATGCGCATCGTCTCCGCGCAGCTCTCGGCGCTGGAGACATTGCCGCCTCAGCACTTCGCTGAATTCCGCCGGCACCTCGGCAGCTCGAGTGGATCGCAGAGCGTGCAGTTTCGCGCGATCGAAGCGGCGTCTGGACTGCGCGAGCCGCACTTCATGCATGTGCTGCAGGAACACGGCGCAATTCCGGACGTCGTGCAACGCGCGCTTTCCCGACCGTCGCTGCAGGATCTGTTTCTCGAGCTTTTGCGTCGAGAGAATATCGCACTGGAGGCGCTCTACATCGGTGAGCGGCCGACGACGTTGTTTTTCCTCGCCGAAGCGATGCTCGAATATGAGCAGCAGTTTGCGCAGTGGCGGTTCAAGCATGTTCAGCTCGTCGAGCGCGTGCTCGGACCGCTCACTGGCGGCACCGGCGGCACGCTCGGCGCCAAATATCTGGCACGCACGATCGACCAGAAGTTTTTCCCAGCGCTGTGGGAAGTGCGCGCGAAGTTCTACGGTTCAGCGGCGTCGTAAGGCGAAGCGCGCGCTCAAGGAATTCGGACTCGTTCGCATCCCGACTTCGATCGACTGCAACTGAATCAGGGAAACAGCGGATCATCTGGAAACGGCGGATCGATCTCGACCGTTCCCCAAGTGATCCGCTGGTTCCACAAATGATCCGCTGTTTCGTGCATTCTGTTCCGGGCTGCCCGACGCGTCGACAGGCGCGTCGGACGCGCGATGATAGACGTCCGCCTCATCCCGGATTTACCACAGGCTTGGACGCCGAACTATCGTCCGAATGACTTCACGCGGACTTGGACTTCCGACATGAACGCGCTGCCAGACACGCTCACATGCGCCGCCCCATGTCCCGTCATCATTCCGCCGGAAGCATCGCTCCGCGCTGCGCCGAGTAAGGGATCGACGTGGAAATCGACAATGAGGCCCGGCGGCACGATGATCGATACGGATGCCATGATCGCCTTCACTTCGATCGTGCAACCCGGCGGAATGGCCGCGTAGCGCAAATCGAGCTTCATGTCGCACATGATGGCGCGAACCGACAAGCGCTGCGGAACGCGCCATGGTCCCTTTCTTCGTGTCTCGCTCATGAAGCCCGTTATTCGGCCTTCGCTGGGCGCGAGCGGGTAGTCCTGCACGGTGCCGAGCGCGAATCCGGCGGGCTGGGCCAGATCTGCCACCAGCGAGTCGATCATCGCGGGGGTGGCC
>JBDUCR010000287.1:0-3340 GCA_040003345.1 bacterium | reverse complement strand
GCAGCGCGTCGGCAAGTCGCTCTTCGGGCGTCTCGGCGGGCGAGCGCGCGAGCCGATGCACGATGACCTCGGAATCCATCGACGACGAGAAGATGGAACCAAGATCCTCGAGATCCGCGCGCAGCTCACCGGCGTTCGTGATATTGCCGTTGTGCGCCAGTGCGATGCTGCCGCCGCGCGAGCTCACCAGCACAGGCTGCGCGTTCTCTATGGTTGACGAGCCAGCGGTACTGTATCGGGTATGCCCGATTGCCATCCCACCGTGCAGCGCGTCGAGCGCCGCGAGCGGCATGTCTGAAACGAGTCCCATGCTGCGTACAGCGCGCGCAGTGCCGCCGTCTACCGCCACGATGCCCGCGGATTCCTGTCCGCGATGCTGCAGCGAGAAGAGACCGAGTTTCGTCAAAGCGACTGCGTCCGAGTGCCCGCGCACGCCAAAAATGCCACACATGAATCAGACCACCGAGTCGGAGGCGAGCGCAACGTCCTGGGCGGACGCACTGCGCTGCATGATGTTCGGAATAGCTTCGTGGTACGAATCGGCGAGCTGCGACACGCGCGCATTCAGGCGGCGATCGCCGACGGTGATGTTGAGTTGATCGGTGTCACCGCGCACTGTGCCGATGACGTGCGCAGGAACGCCATGACGCGTCGCGGTAGCGATGACGGCCTGTGGATCCGGAGTGCTGACGACGACGCGCGCCTGCGCTTCACCGAACAGCAGGGCACGCAGCGGTAGCGACGACCACGCCGAGAGATCGACGTCGGCGCCGATTAGGTGCGCCCGGTCCATCATTACGCACTCCGCGAGGGCAACGGCGAGTCCACCATCAGCACAATCATGCGCCGAGCGAACGGCACCTTCCTGAATCGTATCGAGTAGCGCGTCGATCAACGCGCGCTCGGCATTCAGGTCGCAACGTGGCGGCGCACCAGCGACGACGTTGTGAATGCGCTGGAGATATTCGCTGCCGCCGATCTCGTCGGTGTTCTCTCCAAGCAGCACGATCGCATCGCCATCGACGCTGAACGCCGAGCGCGTAACGTGCGCGAGCGACGAGACCAGACCAACCATGCCGACGACCGGCGTGGGATATACCGCGCCGGTTGGGTTCTCGTTGTAGAGCGAGACGTTGCCACCCGTGACCGGAGTGCCGAGTGCGAGACAGGCTTCTCCCATTCCCGCAACTGCTTCGCGAAGCTGGTAGTAGACCTCAGGACGCTTCGGATTTCCGAAGTTCAGGTTGTTGGTGATTGCCATCGGACGTCCGCCGGAGCATGCGACGTTGCGCGCCGCTTCCGCGACGGCAATTCGTGCGCCTTCACGCGGGTCGAGATAGGTATAGCGGCCGTTGCAGTCTGTCTTGAGCGCGATCGCCTTATCGGTACCTCGAATGCGCACGACCGCTGCATCACCACCCGGTCCGATGACGGTTCCGGTACGTACCGTATGGTCGTATTGCTGATAGACCCACCGCTTGCTCGCGATTGTCGGAGAGCGGAGCAGCTCGTCGAGGGTCCAGATCGGATCGGCTTCTTCGCGACGCTCACGAATGGCGTGCACGTCCTCCGCGCGACGACGCTTGATATCCTCGCTCTCACGCGCCTCCGGCTCGTACATCGGGCAATCGGTGACGAGCCGAATGCCAGGGAATTCAGCGACGACTCGATCGCCTTCGACGACACGATATACCGGCTCGGCGATGACTTCTCCAATGACGGCGGCGGTGAGGTCCCACTTCTCGAGAATCGCGCGAACGTTGTCCTCGTGCCCGACCTTCGCGACGACAAGCATGCGCTCCTGCGATTCGCTGAGCAGTAGCTCGTATGGCGTCATTCCTTCTTCGCGCGCCGGAACCTTGAGCGTATCGATCACGACGCCGACGTCGCCACGCGCGGCCATCTCGGCGGACGAGGACACGAGACCTGCCGCGCCCATGTCCTGAATGGCGACGATATGGCCGCTGTTGATCAGCTCGAGACTCGCCTCGAGCAACAGCTTCTCGGTGAACGGATCGCCGACCTGCACACGCGGACGCTTTGCGTCGCTCGCCGCGGACAGATCTTCCGACGCGAATGATGCGCCGTGAATTCCGTCGCGCCCGGTGCGCGCGCCAACCGCGATGATCGGATTGCCGACCCCCTCCGCGACAGCGCGCATGAGCTCCTTCTCCTTCAGCAGCCCAACGCACATCGCGTTCACGAGCGGGTTGCCTTCGTACGCCGAATCGAACACAACTTCGCCGGCGACCGTTGGAATGCCAACGCAGTTGCCGTAATCGCCGATGCCCTTTACGCAGCCAGCGAACAGGTAGCGTACACGTGCCGACTCGAGCGAGCCGAATCGAAGCGAATTGAGAAGTGCGATCGGTCGCGCGCCCATGGTGAACACGTCGCGCAGAATTCCACCGACGCCGGTTGCCGCGCCCTGATATGGCTCGACCGCCGATGGATGATTGTGCGATTCAATCTTGAAGGCGACGGCGAGTCCATCTCCGATCGCGATGACGCCTGCATTTTCGCCGGGGCCCTGCAGCACGTACGGTGCTTTCGTCGGGAGTGTCTTGAGCAGTGGACGCGAATGCTTGTACGAGCAGTGCTCGCTCCAGAGCGCACTGACGATGCCGAGCTCCGTGAAGGTTGGCGTGCGGTCCAGCATTGCGACGAGCAGATCGTACTCGTGCGAGGTAAGCCCGTGCTCGGCGATGAGCGCGGGCGTAATCGTTGGATCGCCGGGTCGAGCGGTGACGGTCACGGAGACTTGGTCGCGGGCTTCGTGGTTGGCGCGGGTTTGACCGCGGGAGGATTGACCGGAATCGAAGGTCGTGTGTCGTTTGCTTTGCCAGGCTTCATCTGCGTGGGCTTCGTTGCTGGTGTCGCCGCGGGCTTTGCAGGCTCCTTCACTGGCGCATTGGTTGCCGCCGGGTTCTTGTGCGCAGCAACGCCTGCCGACACCGACGACGGCGAGCTGCTCGTACCCGTGTAATGGCGGGACGGCGAACGAAAGATTGCATCTACGACACTGTCGCCATGTAACACGACGAGATCATTCATGCCACAGGTCTTCCCGCAGGAGTTCGTGTAGAACATGTAAGTGAAGTCACTCACCGTGCGCGAGATCGCCGGCTGACCGAGCGCGCTGACGACCTGCGACTTGGTCATTCCGGGTGCAACAGTGTGCGCAACCTGTTGTGCCGCGAGCGGCGCCGTGAGCAGCGAGAAAGCGAAAACGAGCGAATGCGACATTGAGCGCTCCTCGTCAGACTGCGACGTGATTGAGGATGGATTCGAAGAGGGGCAGCCCATCGGCGGGCCCGAGCAGCGGATCGACGGCGCGCTC
>JBDUCR010000406.1:0-3353 GCA_040003345.1 bacterium | reverse complement strand
CAGTCGAGGCCAAGGAAGGCGTCCGCGTAAAGGGCGAGACGCAGACGATGGCGACGATCACGATTCAGAACTACTTCCGCATGTACGAGAAGCTGGCCGGCATGACCGGTACGGCCGAGACGGAAGAGACTGAGTTCTACGAGATCTACAAGCTCGAAGTCGCGGTCATTCCCACCAATCGCGACGTCATTCGCGACGATCGTCACGATCTCGTCTACAAGACGCGTCGCGAGAAGTACAACGCGATCGTCGAAGAGACGCGTCGTCTGCACGATCTGGGATATCCGGTGCTCATTGGAACTACGAGCGTCGACGCGTCAGAGACGCTCTCGAAGCTGATGCAGCGCGGCGGTATGGTGCACAACGTCCTCAACGCGAAGTATCACCAGCGAGAGGCCGAAATCGTCGCGAACGCGGGTCAGCCTGGTGCGATCACGATCGCGACGAACATGGCTGGTCGCGGAACCGACATCAAACTCGGTGAAGGTGTCACGCCGTCCAAGCCGTCGGTGGTAAAGGACCCGGACGGTAAGGACATCAACGTCGACGAGATGGGCGGTCTGCACATCGTCGGATCGGAGCGTCACGAATCACGACGCATCGATCGTCAGCTCCGAGGCCGCGCGGGACGTCAGGGAGATCCGGGCGCGAGCCAGTTCTTCCTGTCGCTCGAAGATGATCTCATGCGCCTCTTCGGCAGCGATCGCATCGCGAAGCTGATGGATCGCATGGGCGCGCAGGAGGGTGAGGTGCTCACGCATGCGCTCATTACGCGCTCCATCGAGCAGGCGCAGAAGCGCGTCGAGCTGCAGAACTTCCAGAGCCGCAAAAAGCTGCTGGAATACGACGACGTGATGAATCAGCAGCGCGAGGTCGTCTACTCGCTGCGCGCGTTTGCGCTCGAGGGAGGCGAGGAGCTCAAAGGCGAAGCGCTGAAGATGGTCGAGAAGGCGGTGGCACGTCGTGTCGAGACAGTGCTTGCGGAGTTCGACGACCCGTCCGAGTGGGACTTCGATCTCCTCCGTCAGGAGATGCTGATGCATTATCTCCTGCAGGTAAAGGAGATCGACGACGAGAGCATGCGCTCGCAGGTGCTGAGCGAAGTTCAGATGCATGCGGTGGAAGCAGGTCGCGCGTCATTCGCGGGCAAGCTCGAGGCGCTCGACATGGTGCGCGACCAGGAAGGCGGCTACGCCGACCGGCTGCTGCGCTACGTCATGCTCAACGTGCTCGACGAAAAGTGGAAGGACCATCTCTACGACCTGGATCAGTTGCGCAACGCGATCCACTATCGGTCGTGGGGGCAGAAGGATCCGCTGCTCGAGTACAAGCAGGAAGCGTATACGATGTTCGTCGACTTGATGAACGATGTTGCGGAGACCTTCACCGACCGCTTCCTCAAGGTGCAGCTGGTCATCGAGGAAGGTCCGCAGAATCAGGAGCCGCCGGCGCCTGTCGCGCCAACAGCACCGACGCGTCGGTACAACGCGATGGGTGTGCTCGAGGATGTCGTGACGGACGACGGTAACGGCTCGGGCCCAGCGCAGGTGATGGACGTTGGCCCTGCCGAGACGCCAACGGAGAAGGAAACGGCGACTCGGCGCGATCCGGTCATCGTTGGCGCTGGACGCGCACGCAGTGCGGCGGATCTCAAGACTGGTCCTGCGGCGTCAGTGGACTGGTCGAGCGTGGGTCGCAATGATGCCTGTCCGTGCGGGTCAGGGAAGAAGTTCAAGAAGTGTCATGGAGCCAATCTCTGAGCACGACCTTGCTTACGCCATCCCGAGCGTGGGCAGCGAGCTGTTTCACCGAAAGGGGATGAGTCGCACCCACACCGGATAGGGATGTGGATTTGTCGCTTCGGCCACCGGTGTAAACCATCCATCTCCGGTGGTCGCGAGCGAACCCGATCGGGCGTCGGCGTCTGTCGCACCAGAGATCGTGCTGCGGCAACGCGTCCATCGAGGCAGCATTCGATTACAGCAGCGGATCAGAATCCGCGAGCAGCCAGAGGCAATCGCTCCTGCGGTGATGATTCCCGAGACGAATTGCTTCAACGCCAATGTCGCCACCATCCGTATTTGGCAACCCACAACTTCGGCAGAGCTGCAACAGAGTGGTGATGCTCGTAAGCGGCGTCGACGTCATTGTTCGTGATTCCAATCCGACGCATCGTCTCCCACTCCGACCGATTGATACCGCACATGAGAAGGCACGGAGCAGACCATCCCAGACCAACCGTACTCTCCATACGCGAGCTGCCGCGCTCCGAGCGGCCGCGAGAACGCCTCATCACACTCGGCGCTTCCGCGTTGAGCTCGGCAGAATTGCTCGCACTGCTCATCGGTGCGGGGGGCACGGGAAGCTCAGCACTGCACGTTGGGCAACTGCTGCTCGCCGGAGCGAGCGGCTCCCTGCGTCGCATCGCCATGCAGCCCGTCGCCGCGTTGACGGAAACCAGCGGAGTCGGCATTGCGCGCGCGGTCACGGTGCATGCCGCGCTGGAGCTCGGCCGTCGTCTCGCATCGGAAGCGCGTGAGGATGGCGCTCCCGTTCGTTCGCCGCGTGACGTCGCGCGATTGTTTGCAGCGAGACTCGAAGACCTGCCGGTCGAGGAATTTCACGTCGCCATTCTCGACGCGCAGCATCGACTCGAGCGCGACGTCACGATTACCCGCGGATTGCTCACGTCGTCACTGGTGCATCCGCGTGAGGTGTTTCGCGAAGCGATTGCAGAGCGTGCGGCGGCGCTGATTCTGGTGCACAACCATCCGAGCGGAGATCCCACGCCGAGTGCGGATGATCGGCTGGTCACCGAGCAGCTGGTGGCTGCGGGGAAGCTTCTCGACATCCCGGTGCACGATCACATCATCATCGGGAGGGGGCGCTACACCAGCTTCGCCGAAGCCGGGCTCCTCTGAGGCAGCGCGGAGCGCTATGTTGAGAGGGGGGCATGCCGCGCGCGATGCTGCGACGTGTGTCCGGGCCGCTTTGCGGAGACGATGAAGTGACGGCGACTGGCACCGCGCTACGCGAGATCATTCCAGACTGGAGCCTCGAAGAGGGCGCAAAGCGTCTCGACGAGGAACTGCTCGCGCGTGCCTATCGCTTCAGCGAGGAGGCGCATCGTGGGCAGACGCGCAACTCGGGCGATCCGTACGTCACGCACTGCGTCGAGGTTGCGAAGATTCTCGCGGATCTGCAGCTCGACACCATCACGGTGGCCAGTGGGCTGATTCATGACGTCGTGGAAGACACCAGGATCACGGTGGCCGACGTCGAGCGCGAGTTCGGCAAAGAGATCGCCGCGATCGTCGATGGGCTGACCAAGATCGCGAAGCTGCCCAACAGCG
>JBDUCR010000076.1:0-11386 GCA_040003345.1 bacterium | reverse complement strand
TCGTCGACATCGCCGGACTCGTCGAAGGCGCGAGCAAGGGCGAAGGACTCGGCAATCAGTTTCTCGCGAACATCCGCGAGACCGACGCGATCGTGCACGTCGTCCGCTGCTTCGACGACGACGACATTCTGCACGTGATGGGCTCCGTCGATCCTGTGCGCGATCGCGACGTCATCGAGTTCGAGCTTGCACTCGCCGACCTTTCGACGGTCGAAAAACGGCTCGACCGCGTAAAACGTTCCGCTAAGACAGGCGACAAGGAAGCACTCGCCGAACTGCCCACGCTCGAGCGCGCGCACGAATTCCTGAAGGAAGGAAAGGGCCTGTGGGAGGCGAAACTCAGCACCGATCAGCTCGCGCTGCTCAAGCCCTTGTCGCTGATGACGGCCAAGCCGATTCTTTACGCGGCGAACGTCACTGACTCAGAGCTGTCCGGCGACGAAGGCCCGCATCTCAAAGCGCTCCGCGCGGCAATCGAGGGTAGCGGTGAGCAGGCGGAGATCGTTCCCTTTTCGGCGAAGATCGAGAGCGAGCTCGCGGAGTTGCCGCCAGAGGATCGCAAGGATTTTCTGGCGACGCTCGGGCTCGAGAGCGCCGGTCTCGATCGTTTGATCAAGGGTGGCTTTCACCTGCTCGGCCTCCAGACGTATTTCACGGCTGGTGAACAGGAAGTGCGTGCGTGGACGATCCATCGCGGTGACACCGCGCCGCAAGCCGCCGGTGTGATTCACAGCGACTTCGAGCGCGGGTTCATCAAGGCAGAGACAGCTGGTTACGATGACTTCATCAACAACAGCGGCTGGAAGGGTGTAAAGGACAAGGGATTGATGCGGCAGGAAGGCAAGGACTACATCGTGAAGGACGGCGACGTACTTCTGTTCCGCTTCAACGTCTGACCAGGTTCCGCACTGACGGGCTCGACCTGACCCCGTCGGTGAGCTGGCCGCATTAAAGTTTGTCAGGTACGCATCCGAGACTCGACGCCGAGGGCTTGCGATCGGTAGGGATTGCGGAGGTGCGAATGGGATACCGTGTCACGAAGATCGGGACCGTTCTGCTTTGCAGCGCTGCTGGCATCGCCACGCCGAGAATCGTACACACGCAAGCCTCGGAAGCGAGCGGATCGCACGTGCGGATCAATCGATCAGCCCGCACCATTCAAATCACGGGTTGGCCGGCGCTCGTGCTCATCCTGGGCATCCTCGGCGCCATCATCGTGTTCGTGCGACGGTTCCGATATTTTCGCCGCAGCGCGCGCGACCTGGAGCAGCGCAGCAACTCGCAACACCGTGCGCTGTTCGAGCAGAATCCCTGCCCGATGCTCGTGTACGACACTCGATCGCAGGCGATTCTCACCGCGAATCCCGCGATGGCCGAGCTGCTCGGCTACAGCGTCAAGGCGCTGACGTGCTTTACGCTGCGCGATCTCTTTCCTGCCGACGTCACGGACGAAGCGGAACGAGAGTACGGCAGCGGCGAGCCCCGCCCTCCGCAGCCTGGTCCCCTCCGTACGCGCATGCACCGGAGCGACGGATCAGCGATCGAGGTCGATGCCCGTGGTCGCCCCATCGACATGTTCGGTGGCCACGCACGTGTCGTGATCGTGCTCGACATAACGGAGCAGCACGCGGCCGAGCTTGCCCTGCGCGAAGCTGAACAGCGCGCACGCGCCACGAGCGAGGTACTTCAATCGCTCATCGACGTCGCGCCGCAGGCCATCATCGCGATGAACCACGAGTTCCAGATCACGCTCTGGAATCGCGCTGCGGAAACGCTGTTCGAATGGACCGCCGATGAAGTCATTGGCGCTCGGGCGCCATTCGTTCCACCGGAGGAACAGGATTCCTTTCTTGCGCGTTCGCGGGAGGTCTCCGCGCGCGGAATAGTCGGGCCCTCCGAAGTGACGCGAATGCGCAAGAACGGCACACGCATCGAGCTGCTCGCGTCATCGGGCGCGCTTCCGAGCGGGGACAAACGTGCGGCGGGCTCCATCACCGTGTTCACTGATCTCACCGCGCATCGCCAGCTCGAGGCACAGCTGCGGCAGTCGCAGAAGATGGAAGCCGTGGGTCGACTCTCTGGTGGGATTGCGCACGACTTCAACAACATGCTCACCGTCATCACCTCGTACGTGCAACTGCTTCAGGCGCGGCACGGCGTCGACGACGACAGTGAGGACCTTGCCGAGATTTCCGCGGCGGCGATGCGCGCTGCTGGTCTTACGCGACAGCTGCTCACGTTCAGTCGCCAGCAAATCGTGCAGGTGTCGAGCGTGAATCTCGGTGAGGTGGTGGAGCGAATCCGTCCAATGCTTCGTCGGGTCAGCGCGGAGAACATCGATCTGCGATCGACGCTCGCGTCCGACCTTGGCGCGGTGCTCGTGGACGCGGCGCAGATGGAGCAGGTCATGATGAACCTCGCCATGAACGCACTCGACGCGATGCCGGACGGCGGGTCGCTCGTGTTCGAGACGGCGAACGTCGAGCTGGACGCCGACTACGCCTCATTGCATCCGGAGGTGAAGCCTGGACCCTACGTCATGCTCGCGGCGAGCGACAGCGGATGCGGAATGTCCGCGGCGACGCTGGGCAAGATCTTCGAGCCCTTCTTCACGACGAAGGAGCCCGGACGTGGCACAGGGCTCGGCTTGGCCACCACCTATTCCATCGTTCGACAGGCGGGGGGACACATTTGGGTGTATTCCGAGCCAGGCCGCGGAACGACCTTCAAGATCTTTCTTCCGCGAATCGACGCGGAGCCGGTTAACCCCAGCCGCGCAAGTCGTGCCACGACGGCCGTTGGACGTGATGGTACGATTCTGCTCGTGGAAGACGACGATGCCGTGCGGCGCAGCGTGTGCGCGACACTCGCGCGTCTTGGTTACGAGGTGCTCGATGCCGCGAGCGGCGAGGCGGGGCTCGCGGTGGCGCGGAACTACGACGGAAAGATCGACGCGGTGCTGACGGACCTGATGATGCCCGGTCTTTCGGGGCGAGAATTTGCCGAACGGTTGACGGTTTCGCGCCCGGATGTGCGCGTCCTCTTTACGTCGGGCTACACCGACGACGAAGTCATTCGGCGGCGTCTCGTTGACGAGGGACAGACATTTTTGCAGAAGCCGTTCACCAGCGAACAGCTGGTCAGCGCCCTCGAGGCTCTGCCGGAAGCGTGGGGGAGCGCGACACGCGATGCGCGATACGACCGCGCGTTGCCCCGTTGATACTCCCGCACGACGTCAGCGATCCGCAGGAATGCGCTCGCGACGAACTCGAGATCCGTTGCGACGCGCAATGAACTCGTAGCGGACGATCTCGCGAGTGGAAGCAGATACCTCATACGTCGCGACGATCGCCGGATCGGCAAAGCGGATCGTCCACACGTTGTCCGCACTCTTCGACATCACGCGCACGGTGTCCATTTCCAGAGCGTCGGATCCTTCGGAGTACAGTGGAAGGATGGTGTTGTATCCCACGCGATAGGGCAGCGATCGAATCAGCACGTCAAGCTCGTTGAAGTGAAACACGGGTACGTCGTAGCTATGCTCTACCGTACGCGTGCCTGAATCCGGCGTTGTCTTCGCCACGCGAACCACCGCGCCATCGTAGTCGAAACGCGTAGTCGAGTTCCCCAGATGCATCGTCTCCCAGACGGGAGCGAGAGTGCTACGAACGACGAGTGCAGTGTCCGTGAACTGCCCGGGCTTCCCAAACGCCGAGACGAGGAGAACAGCGGCTGCTCCGGCGTGATCGATCGTTCGAACGGCCGTCTCTCCTCTACCCGCCTCGCGATCGGCGCTGTCGGGATGCATCCGCACCATCATTCGGTAGGCGTTCGTCGCTGTGGCGAGATGAGACACATTGATCTCTGCCGCGCCTGGCCGAAGCACATCGGGCGCGCGATCGCCGCTCGCAGTTGCAAGTGACGTCCCGCTCCTGCAGGACGCGATCACGAGGAACAGAAGAGGCGCCGTAAATTTTCCGAGAGCGCGAGCGTGCTGCAGCGTGAGCATCGTGGACATCTTCCGCCTGGGTATGAGATGATGCCCAAGCTGTGACGATTGCCAGCGGTTGCCAGCTCACCTGCACTGTGCCGCGGCGAACGGCGTTCCGCTGCAGTGAGCAGCGATCATCAAGCGCCAGTCGTCTCGTACGGGATCTCCGCCGTGCCTTACGCACAGCTGCCGTGCACGCGCGACGCTTCCGCTTACACGCCCGCTCGAATCAGAGCGAAATGCGTCGCGAGCGCGAGCGTCTGGCCCACGGCCACATCACCGGGATAGTGCACACCAAGCACCACTCGACTCGCACCAACCGCTCCCGCAATCACGATCACCGGTACGGCAACACCGGGCAGCACCGTTGCAAACGAGAGCGCGACGGCAAACGATGCGGCAGCGTGTCCCGACGGAAATGAAAAGCGATCCGGCTCGTCAACGAGACACTCCACCAATTCGCCACACGACGGACGTGCACGACTCACCGAGCGCTTGACGATTTGTACGAGCACATGAGAGAGTGCAAGTGTCGCGAGGGCGTGCTCACCAAGCCCCTGCCATCGGCCCTCGAGCAACAACGGCCAGCTCGCGAGCGCGATCGATACACGTGCGCCGCCCAAGTGCGTCAGCGCGACCGCAATCCTGCGCCACACGCGCGAATTGGTTCGCGACAGTAGCACCTTGTGAAACAACGCTCGGTCGTGCGCACCAAGTCTGTTCAATAACATGAGTTGCACGAGACGGCGCTCCATTGAGGTCAGTGAAGTGTTGTCACGCTGCAACACAACTGGCCCCACCGCACAACGACGAACCCGTAACAGTCGCGACGTGACTTTCGCCACGGCAGTCGATCACTACGCACTCAACCGTTGTTTCGCCTGATCGATGATCTCGCGATAGCTGTCGTCCAGTCTGTCCAGCT
The DNA here is from genome assembly GCA_040003345.1 of bacterium. GTDB lineage: Bacteria > Gemmatimonadota > Gemmatimonadetes > Gemmatimonadales > Gemmatimonadaceae > AG11. The sequence continues at coordinate 6,470 of JBDUCR010000076.1, read as the reverse complement.
CATGCGTCCACGAGCGCGCCTCAGCGGTGCGACGCGCACCGACTGCCAAACGGTCGCGGAGTGTCGAATCCTCGGCGATCCGCTGCATCGCCCAGGAGAACGCGCGCGCGTCGCCAGGCGCGTATGCGAGACCGTTCTCGTGATGACGCAGGCTGTCTTTCACGCCTCCGGCCGGTGCGGCAATCACGGGGAGTCCGCTTGCCATCGCCTCGAGAATGACGAGTCCCAGCGTCTCCGTGACCGACGCGAAGACAAACGCATCACACGACGCGTACAGCGCGGGCAATCGCGTCGTGCGGTCGAGATGCGGCAGGAAGACCGTATCCGGAGTGGCGAGTGCGCGCAGCCAGTCGCGCCTCGGACCCGCGCCGGCAATCACGAGACGCACCGGCCTCGGCGCCACTCTGTCGCGGAGCAATGCGAACGCGGAGAGAATGTGCTCGACACCTTTTTCCTCAGCGAGACGGCCGACGTGTAAAAACGTAAAGGCATCGCCGAGTCCGAGCTCTTCGCGCAGCGCGGCGCGGCGGTGCGTGGGCGAAAAGATGTCGACGTCAACGCCGCGTCCCCACACCTCCACGCGATTGACACCCATCTCGTTCAGCACGAGCGCCGCATGCGCACTCGGCGTGTACGTGCGGGACGCGGACGAGTGAAACTTCGCGAGCGATCGTGTCACCGGACCGCGCAGTGATGGCAGGCCGTACGCTTCGACGTATTTGCCGAAGTCTGTGTGGTAAGAAGTGACGACCGGAATACTGGCGCGCCGAGCGGCACGTGCGCCAAGCCGTCCAATGATGAACTCCGTTTCTGCGTGTACGATGTCAGGGCGCAACGTGCGAATCGCCTCCGAGAAGCGAGAGGCGATTGGCAAGCTGAGTCGAATGTCGGGATAGATGGGAAGCGGTGCGCTGGGAAGTGTCGTGCGCTGTGTGGCGGCCTCGTACTCGCCCCGGTTCGTGAATGGATCGCTCCATGTCGCTGGGTACGCGGGACACACGACACCGCATTCCCAGCCACGCGACAGCATTCCGTCTACCGAGAGCGCCGTCACGACACTCACACCGTTGACCTGCGGAGGGTAGGTATCCGTGCAATACAGTATTCGAAGTGCGCGCATGTGTTTTGGGCTCCTTTGAGCGATGCGCGAACGCAAGCGTTCGTACATCAAGGAGTGATGACTGCTGCGTCACGATGCGTCGTCGGTCCACGTTGCAAAGCGTTACTCGCCCGACACCACACCGTATGTGCGATGTCACCTGGTGTGCCTACTCTCCATGTCCGGACGCCGCCCTGCGGCCCCAACTCCGGAGCAGCCAGTGCCATCGCCGATATTCCGCCGCGTCATCTTCGCGGTGCTCGACGGACTTCGTCCCGATGCGATCGACGCATTCGGTCTCCACCATTTACTGAGCATGGAAAGCGACGGTGCGAGCACACGGTGCGCGACCACCGTCGAGCCTTCCGTGACTGCCGCAGCAATGGGCTCGCTGCTCACAGGTGTTCACCCGCAGGTGCACGGCCTTACGAGCGACCGCTTTCACATTCCGTATTCGCGTGGCCCGGTGCATCCGCTCCCGCGCACATTGCGCGACGCAGGACTCAAGACTTCAGCATTCCTGTTTCGGCCGCCATTTCTCTTCCGTCGCCTCGCACAGCGACTCTCCGAACGACTTGGCATCGACGCGCCGCATTTCGTGGGACAATGCGCCGCGGAAATCGTTCGAGAGGCGGAGGCGACGCTCGAGATGCAGCGAAGTGGATTTGTGCTGCTGCATCTTCCCGATGCCGATCGTGCGGGACACGAGCACGGATGGATGTCACAGCCCTACGCGGATGCCGCACGACGACTCGACGCTGCCGCAGGCAGACTGCACGCACTCACGGTTGCACGGGATCCCGATGACACGCTCCTCATCATCTGCGCCGATCACGGAGGGGGCGGCGCAGTTGCCAACGATCATGAGAGTGCGCATCCGCTCGATCGTACGGTGCCGATTCTGCTTACCGGCGGTGGCGTTGCGGCGGGGACGTCGTTAGGCGAGGCGTCACTGCTCGACATTCCCGCAACGATTCTCGCGGCACTCGGTGTCGCCGTGCCCGAGAGCTATCAGGGGCGAGTGCTCGAGGAAGTGTTCGTGCACGCAGCAGTCGCGGCGTGAGCGAGGCGCTAACGCTTCCAGCTCAGCGCAATCAGTGCGTCCACGGACAGCATGCGCCATTGCGCCGGATAGTCCCATACACGGCGAATCATGTCGGACGAGTCGAAGATGAGACACCGAGAGCCTCGCGCGCCCGGCGTGACGGAGGTGTCGTGCTCCGTCACCTGCCAGAATCCTCCGTGCGAATCAGCGTAGCATATCTCAGCCGACGTTCGGTCCACGATCCTCGGCACGATCTCGATGTCACTGTCGCCGAACTCCCTCGGGTCGCGGCGTTCACTGCCAAGGCTCATCTGCACCCTGCAAATCGAGGCACGTTGCAGTGGACATCTCTACTCATGGCGCACTCCACGAACGCGTGACGAGCGCTTACGGAATCGCGGTGTCGTGAGGCGCGGAGTGACCGAGGAACTCGGTGTGTCCGGAGAATCCGTCAAGGGACAGGGCGGCTGCGTCAGCTGATCAACGTACGATATCGTACTCGGATCGCCACGTCCACCCTGCCAATTACAATTTTGACGCTCCCGCTCGCTACGCGTGCAGCAGTCGCGCCTGCCCGTGGTCAGAGGCGCTCCGGCGTAACACGTGCGCCAGCATTTCGCGCGTAACGGGTTTATCCAGATAGTCGAGCGCGCCGGAGATCCTGAGACGATTCTCGCTCGCGACGGCGCTCACGACGACCACTGGTATGTCGCGCAGGAATTCGTCCGCCTGCAGCTCTCGGAGCGCATTGAATCCGTTGTGGCGCGGCATCATGAGGTCGACCGTGATCATGCTCGGGTGAACCGACCGCGCCAGCGACAAGCCTTCATTTGCGCTGGCCGCCATCATCACTGTGCAGCCCAGATCCTCGAACGCGCTCTTGAGAATGCTGCGAGCGTCGGATTCGTCGTCGATGACGAGCACGAGGAACGCTCCGGGCTCCAGCTGCGGTCCTGGCAGTTTCGCGGCAAATTCGCGCGCTGCCATTTCGTTCCCGAGTTGCAATGCACTTCCGACTTCAGTGGCGGCCAGCTCAATGCTGAACGTCGAGCCAACGCCGACTTCGCTCGTCACCCTGATGTCGTAACCCATCAACTGCGCGAGCGACCGGCTGATCGCGAGCCCGAGCCCCGTCCCACCGAACTGTCGTGCCGTGGAATTCTCGGCCTGACGAAACGCCTCGAAGATGGTCTCGAGTTGGGCGGCCGGGATGCCGATCCCCTTGTCGATCACCGCGATGCGCGTGACCAGACCGGAGATGGGGTCGGCTGTGACGACCACCCGCACCTCGCCTTCGCCGCAGAACTTCAGTGCGTTGCCAATGAGGTTGATGAGAACCTGCTTGAGCTTCGCGCGATCGGTGTCGATCAGGCCTGGTGTGTCGGGATATTCGCCAATGAGATTGATCCCACCCGCCTGTGCCTGCGAATCCATTTCGGCGAGCGTCTCCTGCACGAGCGACATCACCGGAACGGATGTGATCTCCAGCTGCATCTGACCCGACTCCACCTTGGAGAGATCGAGTACGCTGTTGATGAGTCCAAGCAGGTGACGGCCATTGGAGCGAATACGGTCCAGATGCGCGAGATCCTTGGCGCTGAAGGTCTGCGCCTTGTTCTTCAGCAGAATATCCGAGAAGCCGATGACGGAGTTGAGCGGTGTGCGGAGCTCGTGACTCATGTTCGCGAGGAATTCGCTCTTCGCCATGTTCGCGGACTCCGCGACTTCACGTGCTTCGCGGTGTGCCTCCTTGGCGAGGTTGAGCTCCGTGGTGCGATCGGCGACGCGAAGCTCGAGAGTGTCCTGCGCCGTTCGGAGCGCCACCACCATTGAATTGAAGGCGATCGCGAGCCGGCCGATCTCGTCGTGCGTCGGGATCGCGAGTCGCGCGGAGAGGTCGCCGCCACCAATGCGTTCCGCCGCGAGAACCAGCGTGTCGAGAGGCCCGTTGAACGAGCGCATCAGCAGAACGGCGAGAATGACTCCGACGATCAACGCGCCGGCGAGGCAGATGATCATGAACGAGTGCGAGAACCGATACTCTGCCTCGCTGAGCAGCGTCTGCTCATTGCCGGCTTTCACCTCGATCTCGACGAGCTCGTTCAGCTTTCCCGTGGCGCGATCGAACGCGAGCTGTGACGCGCCTCGCATCGTGGTAGTCGCGAGCTTTCTGTTTCCGCTGTTCGAGAGCGCGACCACCTTCTGGTATTGCTCGAGGTAGAGACGCCAGTTGATCGTGAATGCGTCGTAGACTGCCCGTTCGTCGGGCGAGCCGATCAGTGGAAGGTACATCGACTCGTCGTTGGCGAGTGACGCGACGACGTGCTCGGTATCGCGGTTGTACCAACTGCGTTCACCTGCTGTCGTGGAGAGCGCGAGCTGCAGCTCCGCCATGCGAATCTTGGACAGCTCCGCATACATCGCGGCGACGATGCGGCTGCTTGGCAAACGATCCTGCTCGAACTGTTGATCCGCCTCGTGCACGCTCGCAAGCCTTCTCAGCGCGAAGGTACCGAGGAGTGTCGTGATGGCCGCGACGACGATGAAGCTCGCTGACAGTCTGGTCGAGAGCTTCATGGAGAGCTAGCCGTGAGCGTGATGACCTTCACGCCATCAACAGGCGTGATGCTGCTCACGTAGCCGATGGCCCCGGGATTCTTTTTGACGAATCCGATGATCTCGATCTCTGAGACGCGCTCTGGCGGCGGTGTGCCCCGGCCGGAGAACACGATTTCCTGCCAGAAGCTCTTTACGCTCGGCACGTCCATGCGAAGCACGGTGTCCGAGAAGTGACGGCGTACGGGAGACATCTCGTTTCCGTCGACCGGCTGCACGTGCTGTCCGTTTGGCCACCGCGTCAACCGAAGGAGAAACATCTTCGAGAGCTCGTCGCGAGTGATTGTCGCGACGGGATTGGCTGCATTGACGATCAGCACGACTCGGTCCTGAGCGATGGCGAGCCGCGGGAGACCTGCAAGCATGCCGAAGCACAGGGCGGCGGCAAGCCGCCATTCGCGAGGCCGAGGCATGATCAAAAAGCGAACTGTGCGCCGAACTGCACGAGATGCGTGGTTGTGTGAAGGCGTCCGGTGGATATGACGTCGACAAGCAGCGGCGCATCGGGCATCGCGAATCGATTTCCATTCACGAGATGGTATTCCGCCTTGAAGACCAGGACGCGCGAGAACCAGTGGCTCACGACGAAGGCGGACTCTCTGTGGTGTTGCAGCGATGAAGCGGCACTCGGATCGACACCGAAGAACGTGTTTTTCAAATCGCCGTACTGCGCTCCAACCTGCCACTCCTGCGACAAACGATACGCCGCGAGCGCGTAGCCACCCGTCACTATTTCGTCATTCACCTGCTTTTCATGCGCGAGCTCGCTCTCGAGCGTCAGCGCATTGGTCCGATACCCAATCTGCCCAGCGACCACGGTACGGCGGTTCGCTGCGGGCTCGTTGAGGATGCCCGTGTAGCTGGACCCTCCAAAGCTCAATCCCTGAATTGGCGTGCGGAGCACGAGGCGGCCGCCAATCACGTCGCGCGTGGATTGCAGCTCGATTTGGCTGGCTGCGTTCTGCAGTGACCTGCCGTTGTAGTACTCTTCCGGCGTTGCGAGTTTGTGCAGCTCGTTTCCACCGCCATAGAGGTCGTACGCGGCGGTCCACTCGCCGAGATCGACGTGTCCAGCGATGCCGACGCCCTTGTACGATTTTCCCGCGAATCCCACAGGCCCATAGAACGCCTGCGGAAGCGCGAGGAAGGGATGAAGCGTGCCTACGCCAAAGACTTCGGTGTAAATGCCGAACGGGTGCTTGACCTGGCCCACGCGAAGGCTCAACCAGTCGGCGAGGGCGTATTCGGCGAATGCGAAATCCAGCTCGACGACGGTGCCGGTTTTATCTTCCGCGATCTCGGCTTGCGTGTGGATCGCCAGCTTGTCGTTCACGATCTTCGAGAGATTGAGGGCCATCGTGGAGCGTCGATAGTCGCCCTCGGGCGTGCCATTGAGGTAGTTGTTGTCGGTCGTGCGTCCATATGCCCACGTCCCGAAGCCATGGATGTCCACAGGGCGCGAGGTGTCTTGCGCATGCGCCGGCGCCGCAATGCCGATGGCAGCAGTCAGGATCAGCAATCGCGTGAATGGCGGCATGACTGCGAGTATCGGGACTCAATGCGAGAGACTTGAGCCCGTCCCCTTCTCGCCGGAGCCGCCTCGGGGTATCTTCAACGGCTATCAAAAGCCGGGCTGCCACGTCTGTGGCGCTCAGAAAAACTTCCCCTCCTCCCGCTTCGGCAAACCAGCGGGGGGCTGGTTACGTCCAA
>JBDUCR010000249.1:0-3375 GCA_040003345.1 bacterium | reverse complement strand
ATGCTCGTGTTCTGGTTCTCCTCACTTGCGATGACGGCGGTGCGCAAGGCGGCGTCGTCGGTCATCACCGAGGTGCGTCGCCAGTTCAAGGAGCGCCCGGGCATCATGCTCGGCACCGAGGAGCCAGACTACGCGGCGTGCGTGGACATCGTGACGGTTGGTGCACTGAAGGCGATGGTGTTGCCTGGTGCGCTCGTGGTGCTCTTCCCGATTGTCGTCGGTGTGCTGTTCAAGCGCTTCGGCGGTCAGGGCGAGTACATGGGTGCCGAGTCGGTCGCGGCGCTGCTGATGGTCGCGACGATTGCCGGTATTCTCATGGCGGGCTTCCTGAACAACGGCGGCGGTGCCTGGGACAACGCGAAGAAGTACATCGAGACCGGTGCGTATGGTGGCAAGCGGTCGGAAGCCCACAAGGCGGCTGTCGTTGGCGATACCGTTGGTGACCCGTTCAAGGATACGGCGGGTCCGTCGCTGCACGTGCTCATCAAATTGCTGAGTACGATCACCCTCGTGCTTGCGCCGCTGTTCATCTAGTTCCTTTGCGAGCGGGAAGCTGCAGGTCCTCCCGCTTCGCTTCTTTTGCCTGGCGGGCCGACAAATAACCCCACGCGAATGAACTCGCTTTTTTCACGAAAGCCGATTGCCGCGCTGGTGGACGAGGCCGAAAACCCCAATGGTCTCAGGCGGGCCCTTGGTGCCGGCGATCTGATCATGCTGGCGATCGGCGCTGTGATTGGCGCCGGAATCTTCGGCGCGATCGGGACGGCGGCGGCGGGCGAGATGGATGCCGCGGGACATGTGGTCCGAAGCGGTGCCGGCCCGGCGTTGGTGTTCTCGTTTCTGTTACTCGGTGTTGCGTGCGCGCTCGCGGCGCTCTGCTATGCCGAGCTGGCGGCAATGATTCCGCAGGCGGGTAGTGCGTATGCGTACTCGTACGCGACGCTTGGCGAGATCGTGGCGTGGATCATTGGTTGGGATCTGATCCTCGAGTATGCCGTCGGCAACGTCGCGGTGGCGATTTCGTGGGGTGACTACTTCAAGTCGCTCACGGGAGGGTTGTTCACGTTACCCATCTGGCTCACGACCGGCTATCGCACGGCACTTTTGAGTCCGGATCCTCAGGTGCATGGGCTGATCCAGTCAGCGCCGCACGTCGCTGGGATACCTATTCTGTTCAATGTTCCTGCGTTTGCCATCGTCATGCTCATCACGTGGCTGCTGCTGCTTGGCGTGAGAGAGAGCACGAGAGCGAACAATCTGATGGTCATCGTGAAGCTTCTTGCGCTCGCGCTGTTCATCGGTGTCGGCGTGACGAAGATCAACACCGCGAACTACCATCCGTTCGCTCCGAATGGTTTTACGGGAATTCATCACGGCGCAGCGATCGTCTTCTTCGCGTACATCGGTTTCGACGCCATCTCGACGGCGGCAGAAGAGACGAAGAATCCGCAGCGGAATCTTCCGATCGGCATTCTTGGCGGTCTCGCGATTTGTACGGTGATCTACATCATCGTCGGCGCGGTGCTCACGGGGATGGTGCGCTATACGGAGCTGAATCCGAGTGTGCATGCCGATCCGCTTGCGTACGCGCTTGTTCGCACGGGTATGCAGGGAGCGAGCTGGCTGCTCTCGTTCGGTGCGGTATTCTCGATGACGGCCGTGCTTCTTGTCTTCCAGTACGGGCAGCCACGTATTTTCTTCTCGATGGCGCGCGATGGTCTGTTGCCGCAATGGGCGGCAAAGATTCATCCAAAAACGCGTACCCCGTACGTGACGACGATCATCACGGGTCTGTTCGTGGCGCTCTGGTCGCTCGTCGGCGATGCGGGCGAGACGTACAATCTCACCAATATCGGAACGCTGTTCGCCTTTGTACTGGTGTGCCTCGGCGTGCTCGTGCTGCGCTATACCGAGCCGGATCGCGTCCGTCCATTCCGCGTGCCATTCGTGTGGCCGGTCTGCCTCGGTGGCGCCGCGTTGTGCATTTTCGTGATGTTCGGTCTCCCGTTGGAAACGTGGATTCGGTTCGGTGGCTGGTTGCTGATCGGACTCGTGTTGTATTTCGCGTACGGGTACAAAAACTCGGTGCTCCGTCGCGATGCCAAAGCATCCTCACCCCGCTGATCAGATGACTGCTGGAGCTGCACAAGCGGCGGCGCCGTTGCCGCCACGCACCGGATGGCGACGCATTTCGCAAACGCAGTGGATCGTGATTGCGATGTTCGTCGGCGTACTTGTTGGATACGTGTTTCCCAACCGAGGCGCGGGGGCGACCGGGTTCGAAGCAACGGACCTTCAGGTCTTCTCGAACGTCTTCCTGCGCATGATCAAGTCGATGATCGTGCCGCTGCTATTCGGAACTCTCGTGGTCGGAATCGCGGGGCATGGCGACGATATGAAGCGCGTCGGCCGCCTCGCATTCCGGTCGATCGTGTACTTCGAGATCGTAACGACGCTTGCGCTGGTTGTCGGCTTGCTCGCGGTCAACATCGTGAAGCCAGGCGTCGGCGTGAACATCACCGCTGCATCGACTGAGCTGGGCACCGAGCTGGCCAAGACGAAGACGACGTTCTCCGGTGTGCTCGAGCATACCGTACCGCAGAGCTTCTTCGAGGCCGCGTCGAAGAACGAAGTGCTGCAGGTTGTCTTCTTCGCAATCATCTTCGCGGTCGCGCTGTCGCAGGTGCAGGGAACTGCAAAGACCTTCATGCTCTCGGCCTGCGAGAGCCTGAGCGAAGTGATGTTCAAGTTCGTTGGCATCGTGATGAAGTTCGCGCCCATCGGCATCGGAGCCGCGATCGCCGTCACCGTTGGCAAGAGCGGGCTTGGAGTCCTCAAGAACCTCGGCGTTCTCGTGCTGACGCTGTACGGTGCGCTGGTCGTCTTCGTTCTCTTCGTGCTGCTTCCCGTCGCCATTGCATTCAAGGTTCCGATTCGCCGTTTCTGGCAAGCGACCAAGCAACCCTGGCTGCTCGCGTTCACGACGGCATCGTCGGAAGCCGCGCTGCCGCTCGCACTGCAGAACATGGAGAAGCTCGGCGTACCACGGCGCATCGTGTCGTTCGTGTTGCCCACGGGCTACTCATTCAACCTCGATGGCAGCACGCTCTATCTCGCACTTGCGTCAGTGTTCGTCGCTCAGGCAGCGGGCATCGATATGCCGATTTCCGCGCAGGTCCTCATGATGCTGACGCTGATGATCACGAGCAAAGGCGTGGCCGCCGTGCCGAGGGCGTCGCTCGTCATTCTGTCCGGCGCGCTGGCGCAGTTCGGGCTGCCGCTGCAAGGCGTGGCGGTGATCCTCGGGGTCGACGCAGTGATGGACATGGCGCGGACGTCGATCAACCTCGTCGGCAATTGCCTCGCGACCGTCGT
>JBDUCR010000275.1:0-3375 GCA_040003345.1 bacterium | reverse complement strand
CTTCGGCGAAGCGTGGCCTGATTTCCCTGCCGACGACTTCACGCTCATCAGCGAGGAGATCGACTTCCTCGGCATCAACTACTACACGCGCGGCGTCGTGCGCGACGACCCGCTCGCGCTGCCCGTGCGCAACGCCTACGTGCGGCAGCCCGAGCACACGTATACGGAAACCGGCTGGGAAGTGCATCCGCCGTCGCTCACCGATACGCTGACGTGGGTCACCGAGCGATATGGTCGCATTCCGCTGTATGTCACCGAGAATGGCGCCGCGATTTACGATCCGCCGCACACGATCGATGGCGCCGTCAACGACCCGATTCGCGTGTGGTATTTCCGCGAGCACATCAAAGCCGTACACGACGCCATCGCGAAGGGCGCCGACGTGCGCGGCTACTTCGCCTGGAGCCTGCTCGACAACTACGAATGGAGCCTCGGCTACTCCAAACGGTTCGGCATCGTGCATGTGAACTACGCCACACAGGAGCGCACGCCGAAGGCGAGTGCGCTCTACTATCGCGATGTCATTCGCTCGAACGGCGCGGCACTCGACGCTCACTTGACGCTTCCCTCCGTGACTCCCTCGACGTAGTACCGCTGCAGAAAGAGGAAGAGTGTGAGCACGGGAAGCACGGTCACCACCGCACCAGCCATCATGAGCTCGACGTCCTGCGCATGCTCGCCAACGAGGCCCGCGAGCGCCACAGGCAACGTGTACTTCCTGTCGTCGCTCAGCACGATCAGCGGCCACATGAAATCGTTCCACGTCGCGAGAAAAGTCCAGAGCGCGAGCGTCGCGAGCACAGGCTTGATCGTCGGCAGCACGATCGATCGGAACACGCGAAACTCGCTCGCGCCATCGATGCGCGCTGCATCGAGCAGATCATCCGGAATCGCAAGCGCATATTGCCGCACGAGAAAGATTCCGAAGATGCTCGCGAGCCCCGGCACGATCACGCCGCCGTAGTTGTTCACCAGGCCAAGCGCCTTGACGAGCAGAAAGAGCGGCAACATCGCAACCTGCACGGGAATCGCGAGACCCGCGGCGAGCACGCGAAATGTTTGATCGCGTCCGTGAAATCGCAGCTTCGCGAACGCGTAGCCCGCTGACGTATTGATCGCCAGCGCGGCAATCGTCGTCACGACGGCGACGAACGCACTGTTCAACGCATATCTGCCGAGCGCGAGTCGGCCGAACAGGTCGCGATAGTGGTCGAGCGTCGGATTGTGCGGCACGAGCGCCGGCGGAAAGCTCGACGCCTCGCCCGTCGCCATGAACGACGCACTCACCATCCATAGCAGTGGCAGCAGCGACAGCGTACCGAACACGAAGAGCGCTGTGTGCAACGCCAGCGACCCCACACGATCACTCCGCGCACGCGACGTGTTCATACCCCCGACCTCGGCGACATTCGTCGCTGGATGATCGTGAACACCACGATGAGGATGAACAGAAGAAATGCAATTGCGGCGGCGACGCCGAGTCGCCACCAGCGAAACCCTTCTTCGTACATGTAGAGCACGAGGCTCGTCGTTGCACGCAGGGGACCTCCTTGCGTCATGACGTACGGCTCGGTGAATAGCTGCAGATAGCCGATCATCGTCACGATCACGACGAAGAACAGCGTCGGCGCAAGCATCGGAATCGTCACGTGGCGAAAACGCTGAAACGGCGACGCGCCGTCCAGCGCAGCGGCTTCGTGTAGCTCGCGCGGAATGTTCTGCAACCCCGCGATGCAGATGAGCATGTTGTAGCCGAAGTTCTTCCACGTCGCCATCAGGATGATCGCCGGCATTGCCCAGCGAGGATCACCCAGCCAGTCGATCTGGTGAATCCCGATGTGGCCGAGTAGAAAGTTCAGCAGTCCGTAGCGCGGGTGATACAGGTATCGCCACACAATGGCGACGGCGACGAGCGTCGTGACGAATGGTGCGAAGAACACGGCGCGCGCCGCGGCCTTCCACCGAAGCGCTCGTGCGTTGACGAGAAGCGCAGCGCCCAGCGACGCAGCAACGGTGAGCGGTCCACCGACGATCGCGAAATACAGCGTGTTGCGCAGCGCCTGCCAGAACAGCGGCTCGTGCAGCACGCGCACGTAGTTTCGGAATCCAACCCATCGCGCCGCGCGCGGATCGGCAAGCGCATAGAGATCGAAGTCGGTGAAGCTGAGCCCAACTGCGGCGATCACCGGTCCCATGAAGAACACGATGATGAGCAGCAACGCCGGCGCGACGAACCACCAGCCCGGTGCGATTCGCGGTCTTCGAGCGGCGACGCTCACTTCGTCGCCACCTTGTGCGCCAGCATCCACCGGCGCTTCTCGAGTACTCCATCGACTTCTGCGTCGAGCGACGTCAGCGCTTCGTCGACGGTCTGCTTGCCACGCGCAGCACGCTCAGCGGCCAGCGCCACGAGTTGCAGAATGAGCTCCGACTCCGGCACGGGCGGCGTTGGCACCACGCGCCCGAGCTGCACGCGAAACGCGGCGAGATATGGATCGCTCGCGAGCGCAGGGGCGGCCCACGCGGAACGGCGCGCTGGGAGATCGCCGGTCTTTTCGTAGAAGCGCGCCTGGCGCGCCGGATCACTCATGAATGCGACGAATTTCCAAGCAACGGATTTCTTCGCCGAACTGCGCAAGATCACGATGCTCGCGCCACCGGCGAGCGAGACGCCTGCGCTATCGGGTCCGGGAAGTGGTGCCGTCATCCATGCATTTTGCAGCGACGCGGGGAGTCGTTGCTTGAACTGCCCGACATTCCACGGACCGGTGATGTACATCGCCATTCGGCCTGCCGCGAACTCCTGGAAGATGTTGCTGATCTGTGTGCCGGACAGTGGCGGTGCGAGGCTGTCGCGGAAGAGTTGGATGTAAAACTCGAAGCCGCGACGAAATGCCGGATCACGAAATGCGCCGCGCGTGCCGTGGTCGGCGAGCAAGGGCGCGCCTGATTGCAGCGCGAAGATCACTGGCTGTGCCCACTCGTTGAGCGGCATCAGCGCGGGCATTGCACCAGGCGGTTGCACCTTCTTCACTTTGATCAACGCGTCGCGCAACTCGGTCCACGTTGTCGGCGGCGACACTACGCCCGCCGCGCGGAACAGGTCGGTGCGGTAGAACATCACTCGCGTGTCGACGTACCAGGGCACGCCATACAGCACGCTGTCGACGACGTTGGTGGCGAGCACGCCCGGGAAAAAGTCGCTGCGCGGGACGAGTGTTGAATCGTGCGTGATGAGCGAGTCGAGCGGCTCGAGCGCGTTGAGCGCGGAGAACTCGGGAATCCATGTGTTGCCGAGCTGCGTGACGTCCGGCAACGCTCCGCCGACGTAGGCCGTCAGCAGCTTCTCGTGCGCCGCTGTCCACGGGATCTGCT
>JBDUCR010000451.1:0-11407 GCA_040003345.1 bacterium | reverse complement strand
TTGAAAACCGGCGTACCCGCAAGGGTATCGTGGGTTCGAATCCCACCCTGCCCGTTTCGTGTTTCTCCAGTCGTCATCGCCGGACCCGAGGCATTGCAGGAGCGCTGTCGCTCCTCCCGGCCTGTGCGATCCGAAGACGATGATGAGCGTCATCGGCTCGGTTGGTTCCGGAGCGACGACGCCAGACATGGTGCGCTCATGGCGAACTGATGGGAGTAACAACGCCTCCCATCTTCGTAGCGTCCATTGCTCGCGCCATCGCTTTCCATTCGTCGCGAGAGGTCGCAGCCGTCACGTCATCCTGATAGTGCGTGAGTGCTTTTAGTAGTGCCGGGCGCTTGTCCGATTGCAACACCAGTGGTGACGCGAGGATATCGCCGGTGACGTCGTGAAGCGCGTGCAGATTGTCGAACACCGCCGCGGCTTCCGGATACCGCTCCGTGAATCGCGGCGCGATTGCCGGCGACATCGGCATCACCGAAGGTAGCTGTCCGCGTGTTGCGCCCATCGCCCAGAACGCGGCAAGAGACCTGTGCATCAACGCATCCCGCTCCGTCCCCATTGGCGCAGCGAGCAGCACCTCATAGATCGCCATCTGGAGCCAGTGGTACGACCAGATGAGCGCGTTGTACGCTGGTGCTTCCTTGCGCGCTGTCAGCGAGAACGGTTGGCCCTCCATCAAAGTCATGGACTTCGGCACCCGGCTGAGCGCCAGATCGCGACGCGCGCAGTAGTAGCGCATTTCGTCTGCGACTTGCACATCGCGCTCAGCATCCGACATCCGTGGATCGGCGAGGATGTCGTACAGCTGACGGTGCAGCATGTGCGCCCATTCGAACGTCGCCACGAGCTCCGGCGCGAGCGTCGTATAGCCAGGAGCGATCGCGTGCTCGTCAAGCGTGACGTGCGAAGGATGCGCGAGCACTCGCGTCGTCACCTTCTGATATAGCACTGTGTCGACGACGCGCGTCAGCTCGAGCGGATGACGGAGCTCCGCTTCATACAGAGCCGCGTGTCCGAAGTCGAATGCGTTGAACAGGGCATCGACATTCGGATACGCGTGGCGAAAACGCGTAATTGTGTGAGGCACGTCGATATGTCTGCTCGTACGCAATCGCATGACATCCCTGCATCGTCAACATCGCGAGCACAAACGCAACGAGCCACCGCAGACGGCGTATCGCATCACCTCGCAAAGCTGAACGCATACGCGCCTCCAACAGTGACTCCGCTCGACTGAAGCACTCCGATAAGATGACGCGAGATACCAGCGTCAACGACCAGCCTGGGACTCCATTGATGCCGCGATCCGATTTCCGCGGTCCAATCGGTGAGCGAATAGAGCCCGACAAATCGCTCCGCGACGACATCGACGCCAACCAGCGTCGACGACAGGCCGAACGAGTGATCCATACCCGCGGCGCCGAACCAGCGGCCCCCTTTGCTCGCCAGTGGATTGATCGCGCCCGCGGCAGCAAGTGATGCTGGAGGTGCGAAGCAGGCCACGCTCGGACCCTCGTGCGCGACGCTGCATGGAACGTCCGGAATTGCGGGAGCTCCGCAGCCCGGATCCTGACCAGGCAGCGGAAATCGCCGTGGCACGCACGTCGTGTCCGACAAACCTGCTCCTCGCACCGACCACGATCCGCCACCTGCATTGAGATGCACGCGCGCGAACGACACCGTTTTCGTTGCGATTACCTTGAGCGAGTAGGTAGCGTTCGGCGACGCAAGCGCACCGGCTGGCAACAGCACCTCCGCAGCGATCGCAATCGCCGGGACGTTCGGCGTCTCCACGCCGAACGCGTGCGTCGCACCAATGGCTACGCCTGCTGAACCGAACGTTCGCGCGCTTCCGCTCGCGCCGCCTGACGGCACAACGTAGATCAACGGCACACGCAGCTCGACCTCCGAGAACGACGCAATGCCATACGCAGCCTTTGCGTCGACCCGCCATCGGGTCACTCCGTTGCCGTACTGCTCTGCCCTTACATTCGGCAGCTGCACGTCGAGTGACATGCGCGGGGTGACGAGCGCGTCCTCCACGCGCAGCGGTCGTCCCGCATCGAGATTGCGATAATCGGTTTGCGCGTCTGCCGCGTGCGCCCCGAGCATCGCAATGAATGGCGTGACGAGCCACGCACGGCTAACACACAGCCGCATGGAACCGAGCGTCGACATGAACGTGTGCCTCGCGTGGCAACGACTGCGCTGGGAGACGGGGAGTCCACCCCCCAGCGTCGGCCGACGGCTCGACGGAATACGTCGTGCCAGCAATTACAGCCCGAGGTTCACCCGTAACTGTACGCTGCGTGGACGACCAACTTCAGCTCCGCTGAAGAACGCGCCCTTCAGCAAATAGCGCCTGTCGAAGAGATTCTCGAAATAGATCTGCGGACGGATCACCGTCGTGCCCGCGATGAACGTGTAGCCGGCGCTCGCGTTCACGATTGTGCTCGGATCCACCTTGAGATACTGGTTTCTGTCGAACAGCCCAGCGCCAAAGGCGCGATCAGGAAAATCCTCAGGCGTGTGACCGTTCGTCAGGCCCGAGCCATAAATCGCCGTCGCGCTCACGAACAACTTGTTCGCCGAGTAAGTGCCGCTCGCCACGATAGAGATGCGCTGGTCGTGATCGAGGTCGAAGAAGCCCACCGGATCGTCAGCGGGGAGGAAGCCACCGGTGATCGGCGCCTCGCCATACGCGTGAATGACGGACGCATTCACGTACCCGGACAGCGGTCCATCGGGCCGAACTTCCAGAACGCCTTCAACGCCGTTCACCCACACCTTGCCGAGATTTACCGACGTCACGATTGCGGTACCAGGAATCGTCGCGTCGTCGATGCCTGGGCTGCTCACCTTGCGGTAGCCAGAGAGCTTGCTCACGAGCCCGAGCACCGGGAATCGATGCACGAGTCCGAGCTCGTAGAAGTGATCGCGTTCAGGAAGCGTCGGCTCCGCGGCCGCGCCGATCGTAGAGTTGGTGATGGTGCGCAACTCTTCGACGTTCGTCGGCACGAAGAGCCGCCCGTAGTATGCATAGAGCGTCGTCGCAGGATTCGGATAGAGATTCAATCGCACGCGCGGACTGAATTGCGTTTGATTTCCCGCGAACGGCGCCGTGTGCGCATCATATCGTGCACCAGTGCGCAACTCGATCTTCTCGGACGGCGCGTAGGCAATCTGCGCATACCCGCCTACGTCGCTGCCGGTGAGTGACGACACTGATGCGGGACCATCTGCGCCGCCGGGCCGAGTGGCGCGGAAGTCCTCGTTGCCGGTGGTGCGCTGCGCGAGCACGCCCGTCTTGAATTCAAGCTCCGGCATCACATGCGTCGTGAAATCGATCTTCGCACCACCCGTATTGAAGCTCCGCGTCTCGCTGAGGTTGAAAGCGTTCTCCGTATCCGGGAAAAAGAAGAATTGCGGATCGTCGTTCACACCCGGCGTGTACTTGAGACTTCCGTACCGGTAGAACAATCCGACAAACAGCTCGGGCGGATTGCCCTCGGTGCCCGCAAGTGACGGCGAGCCTGCGCCAACCGTGCTGCCCGCCGCCGCCGCGCTGCGCGCACTGCCGAATTGATGTCGCCAGCCGAGATTCGCGAAGCTGTTGATGTCGCGCTGCTGATCGTCGAACGAGGTCGTCTGCGCAGTATCGAACGGCACCTGGAAGTTCGTCCGCGACCAGTTCACATCGAGATTCAGCACGTCCGAGTTGCTGATCGAATACGATGCCTTGCCGAAGGTGAAGAGATCTTCGCCGTGATTGTGAAAGTTGGATGGCTTGAAGGTCGTCGTGTCGAACACCACTGGTTCGCGACGCATGTCAGTAACCTGGCGTGCCGCGGAGATGAACAGGCCAAGCCGATCGACATTGGTGCTCATGCTCAGGCTCTGGCCATTGCTGCCGAACGAACCGCCGTACGTTGATGCATCCGCGTGGAATCCGCCGGATGGAATCTTCGTCGACACATTCACGACCGCAGTGTTTTTGTTGCCATACTCGGCGTCCCAGCCACCGGTCTGGAAGGTGATCTGGTTGACGACCTGCGGATCGAAGAGCTCGTTCAGGCTTCCCGAGATACCTGCCGGCACCGGCACGCCATCGACGTAGTACGTGTACTCCGCATGTTGTCCGCGGATGTGGACCTCACCCGTCGGCGCGCGAACCGCACCGGCGATTGACTGCTGGAGGATCTGCGAGGTCGTGGTCGTTGGCGCGCCATGATAATCGTCCTGCTTGAAGACCTGATCACCAGTTCGCGTGTTCACCGCGAGTGGCGTCGACGCCTTCACCTCGACCGCGGCAA
Organism: bacterium; assembly: GCA_040003345.1. GTDB lineage: Bacteria > Gemmatimonadota > Gemmatimonadetes > Gemmatimonadales > Gemmatimonadaceae > AG11. The sequence goes on along the minus strand of JBDUCR010000451.1, from coordinate 7,091 downwards.
GGCTGATTACTGCCGGCGACAGCGTGAAGTCGACGCGCAACGTACCCACCGAACCGTCGATCACGGCGGGCCGCTGCTGCGGATGAAAACCGAGCGCGTGCGCGCTGACGACGTACGAGCCGGCATCGAGGTTGTGCGCGCGATAGCGGCCGAAGTCGTCGGTCGTCGTATTGAACACCACGCGCGTGCCCTGCACAACGCTCACTTGAGCGCTGCCGACGGGACGACCGGAGACGCTGTCGGCGATCGTGCCAGTGATGTCTGTCGCAACGCGCCGCGTTGGAGCACGGTTGTCGCTCGACGCGAGCGCAGTTTGTGGTGCAGTGAGCGTGAGCAGCGCGACGAGTGCGCCGAACAAGCGAGCAGACCGCCGCGCGCGATGCGCCACGGCGTGCTCGTGAATGAACGAGATCATGGGTAGTGTCGTGAGCTGAGTGTATCCAGAGTGCCCACGCCGCAGCCAGCACGATGCTCGGCCACGACGCACGCGTGAGCGGACACAGTCGTTGTGCCCGGCTCTCGAGGGATGACGGTCGCCAGCGTACTGCCGGCGTCAGCTCAGACTGGAGGGGCGCGCTGAGGAGGGTCGCCCGGAAAGCGTGCGATGCACGCCGGACGATGCGCGTCCGAAATCGTCGCCTCGATCTGGCGTACGACAGGCGCCGCAACGCTCGCGGACGGAGTGGTCGTCGCACTCGTCGCCAGCACTCGGCAGACGACGCAATCCTGCGGATGAACGCGCGGACATCCCGTTGTGCCAGTCGCCTCGACGTGTACTCTCGAGGCAACACCCATCGACTCCGCGTCCGCCCGCCCATCCGCAACGGATGCGACAGCCGGCAGCAGGAGCTGGAAGACAGCGGCGAAAAGCCAGCCGAAACGGGACGCGCGTGTGCGGACGATCATTGCGCCAATAGCCTAATCACATGGCTCGAGGAATTCCAGCGCTCGTGCAACTCTACGCACGCCGGCGTAGCGCCGTTGGCTCGATAGTGCGAAGGCATCAATGCTGCGCGCCTTTCGCAAGCTTGGTCGCCGCTATCGCATTGATCCAGGCCGCGAGCAATTGGGGCCGCACGTCGTTGACGTCGCGCGTCGCGCTGCGTGCAAGCACGTCGAGTGCCTCGCGTGCGCCAGCCGCATCGCCGAGCTTGATGCGCGCGACTGCAGTTCCCTCACGCAGGAGATCGACCGGCATCCAGTGATCGTCCTTCGCCGCCGCCGGCAGGAGCAACTCTGCAGCCTTCGACGCCTCGGCGAAATCCCACGATGCGAGTCCATGCAGGAAGGCCACGGTCGCGCGGGCTTCAGGCGGCGCGTGTTGCGCGTCCATGTAGCGCTGCGTCGCAGCGAAAAACGCCGTGTCCGCAACGCCCGATGCGCCTCCGCTGCGCAGCTCTTCGGACTCGCGCACTGCACTCGCCCACACGTGCCAGTCGATCGGCGCAACATTGCCGGCGAGAAGGCGATCAACCGCGGCACTGCGCTCTGCGCCGCCGAGCATCTGTGGCGTCGCACCGGCGAACTGTTTGTCGCGCGCGCGCGACGCGAGCTCCATTGCCTCGAGTCGCGGCACGTACGTAATCGGGTTGTAGCGTGGTCCCGTCACACCAACTCGTCTGCCTTCGAGTATCGGTCCGATCGCGAAACGCTCACTCGCGAGCCCGGCGAATCCGTACGCGCCTTCGTTCATGTAGCGCGTCCGTTCCGCGCCGAGATCCAGCGTCGGGAAAAAGTCGGAATTGCCACCGCCACCGTGCACGAGAGGCCCGAGCGTCGCCGCGTCCGCCATGTGCAGCGCCTCGAGAATCGGCAACGTGAGTGGATAGACGCGCTTCAACTCAACGGCGACGGGCGGAAGATCGAACACACTCCAGTCAGGCGCGCGGATCGCCGGCTCATTGGAGGCCACGATGAGAATATCACGATTGCCCACCGCGAACATCGTGTACGATGGAAAATTTTCGGCGACCGCTCGTACGACACTCAGTACCAGGCCGTCGTTGATTTCCGACAGATGCAGCCATTGGCCGAACACGCCCTTCGGCGCGAGGAAACGACGAACGTGCGCGTAGAATTCCGTCGTGAAGAGACCGGACACGCCGGCAACCCACGGCGTCGATGGCTCGGAAAGGATCATATCGAACTTCTGGTTCTGCGACGCGAAGTACGAGCGCGCATCGTCCAGCACGAACGACGAGCGCTTGTCGTCGAACACGTTGCGATTCGCCGGATAGAACTGCCGCGAGCCCTTGATCATCTCGGGCTCGATCTCGATGGTGACGAGACTGCGCAGATGCGGATCCTCGAGCAGCGTATGCGACGACATTCCGGAGCCCTGCCCGATCACGACGGCCGTTTCAGCATTCGGCACATGCGCGAGCAGAATGAGCGGCAGCAGCATCTGCGTTGACGCATCGTGCGTGAATGGACCGGGCGTCTCGGGTGGACGAAACCATTCGGGGCCGAGCGATGCATCGGGTTTTCCATTTGTCGCGAGCGATAGTCCGTGACTCGAGAGAATGCGTCGCACACTCACGGTCGCCGTTCGTCCATCCGCATAAAAGGGGACGTCGCCGACGCGCAACGCGCGCGCGCTGCCATACCGATATACGCCGCTTGTGAGCACGCCGCGATTGAAATCGGCGCGTGCGCCAATGACGAACAACAATCCGACAACGGCCAGCGCCGGCGCCCAGCGGCGACGATCGGCCCACCAGACTCGACGCCCAGTGTCCCATACGAGGAGCATCATGCCGAGTGCGACGTCGATCGCGGCGCCACCGATGAGCAGCCACTTGAGTCCGAGCACTGGCAGCAGAATGAGCGCCGCCAATGTCACGCCGACAATCGAGCCCAGCGTGTTCACCGCGTACACCAGGCCGATCGCGCGCTCGCCCGTTCTGCCGCGGAGCAAAAGCTTCGTGATCAACGGCAGCGTCATCCCTGCACAGAATGTCGCAGGCAACATGACGACGAGGCAGATGAAGTACCGCGAAATGCTGAACGCGCGATAGCCGGCTGCACTGCGCGTAAACGTCGACATGAAGTCGGCCATCCACGTGAACGAGTGCACGTACAGCGGCAGCGTTGCGACCGCGAGCCCACCCATCGCGAGCTGGACGAACCCCAGCGTTCGAAGCGACGCCGCGCCGGAATCGCTACGGGTCCTGATTGCAAATGCGCCGCACGACAACCCCAGAATGAATGCGGACAGCATCAGCTCGAACGAATGCGTCGCCGAGCCGAGCACCAGCGACAGCATGCGTATCCATCCGATCTCGTAGATGAACGACGAGACTGCCGTACCGAAGCTGACGGCGAGCAATATCGCGATGAGCCGGCTCGATTGTGTGTGCGCCGCCTCGCTCGTTACGCTTGCCGTCTCCGGTGCCAGCGCGATCTCGAGCTGTCCGCCAAGCTCGGTCGTTCTTCGCACCGCGATCAGCACTGCGCCCGCCACAACGAGATTGATCATCGCCGCGACTGCCAGCGTCCCGGGCAGGCCCGCCACTTCGATCAGCACGAACCCCGCAAGCAACACGCCTCCCGCGGCGCCAAGGCTGTTCGCGAAGTAGAGCAACGAGATCGTGCGGCCCGCGCGCTCAGGCGCTCGACGCAGGGCGCCAGCGGTCATCAGGGGAAACGTCGCGCCCAACAGAACAGATTGGGGGAGGATGAGCAGCGCAGCGATGACCCACTTGATCATCGTGTGCAGCAAGCCGGGTCCGAGCGCAGGAAAGAGCGTCTCGTAGGCCGCATGCGTCGTCCAGAGAAATACATCGTGAAACACGAGCCCGATCGCGCCGACTGCAAGCTCGACGAGCGCGTACCAGACCAGCGGCTGCTTCACGCGCTCCGACCGGCGGCCGATGAACATCGCCCCGGCCGACATGCCGCCAAGGAAGATGATCAGCACCAGGACCTGCGCGTACGCGCTGTGTCCGACGAACAAGCCGAGGTAGCGCGTCCAGATCGACTCGTAGACAAGTCCGGCCGCTCCGGAGAGCACGAATACGACACAGAGAAAGATGAGCATACCTCAGCGACTGCTGCCTTGCGGACGCGGTCACGATTCGCCGTGGCAACGCGGGTTGCCGGTGCTCGTCGCGCCCGATTACATTCCACGCTGGCCGCACACCACGTTGCGTCCTGGAGGGGTGGCCGAGAGGCTGAAGGCACCGGTTTGCTAAACCGGCATACTGGGAAACTGGTATCGAGGGTTCGAATCCCTCCCTCTCCGTTTGCAGAAGGCCCGCCGCCGTCCGCGTCGGGCCTTCTTTTTTTTGGCCGATCGGTTTTAGCGTTTCCAATTCGCCTGCACCGTGCATTCAGTTGCAGCTTTCTGAAGTTCGTTTTTTCTCTGCATGGCCGACTTACTCATGACCACTCCCAGCACAGCCCCTCGGCTCCGTTTCGCTCCGTCACCCACCGGATATCTGCATGTGGGAGGTGCGCGCACGGCGCTCTTCAATTGGCTCTACGCGAAGAAGCACGGCGGACAGTTTCTGCTTCGCGTCGAGGACACCGACAAGGCGCGCAGCACCGACGAGAGCACACGCGCGATCTTCGACGGATTGGGCTGGCTCGGTTTGCAGTGGGACGAGCCCGTCGTCTATCAGGGCGCGAACCTCGAGCGCCATCGGACAGATGCGGAGCGCATGCTGGCGAACGGTACGGCGTATCGCTGCTTCTGCACGCAGGAGGAGTTGGCCGAACGTCGCGCTGCCGCGGAGGCAAGTGGCGAGAGCTTCAGGTACGATCGTCGATGCGATCGTCTTGATCGCGCAGAGGTCGAGCGACGCGTAACGGCGGGCATGCCGTTCACGGTGCGATTTCGAGTGCCCGAGGGAACGACGAGCTGGGATGATCTCGTGCACGGCACCATCGTCTTTCCGAACAAGGACATCGAGGATTTCATCGTCCTTCGGACCGACGGAACGCCGATCTACAATCTCGCTGTGGTGAGTGACGACATCGCCATGGCGATCACGCTCGTGATGCGCGGCGATGATCACATCTCGAACACGCCGAAGCAGATCATGCTCTACCGCGCACTCGACGCCGGTCTGCCGACGTTCGCGCACCTACCGATGATTCACGGCCCGGACGGCAAGAAGTTGAGCAAGCGGCACGGTGCGACCGCGGTGGGCGACTATCAACACCTCGGTATTCTCCCAGGCGCGATGCTCAATTTCCTCGCGCTGCTTGGATGGGCGCCGGGCAATGACATCGAGGTCATGGCGCTCGACGAGATGATTGCGCTGTTCGACACGAACGGATTGCAGAAGAAGGCCGCGATCTTCGATACGAAGAAGCTCGAGTGGATGAACGGCCAGCATCTCAACTTGCTGTCGGATGATGCGCTGACCTCGTACGTCACTCCGGCGCTCGTCGCTGCTGGGTTGGCGACGGCAGCGGAGTTGACGAGTCGCCGCGAGTGGTATCTCACGCTGCTCGGCTTGTTGAAGATTCGTGCGCGCACGGTGGACGATATCGTGCTTCAGGCGACGCCGTATTTCCGCGACGCGGTCGAGTATGACGCGGACGCGGTGTCGAAGCAGTGGAAAGATCGCGCGGCGACGGCAACCATCCTGCGTGGCGTGCGTGACTCACTTGCGGCGTTGCTCGAATGGGAACCTGGCCTGATGGAAGAAGCGTTGCGCGCGCTTGCTGAACAGCTCGGCTTTGCGGAGAAAGCGGGAAAGATCTTTCAGCCGCTTCGCGTGGCGCTCACCGGCCAGAGCGCGAGCCCGGGCATCTTCGAGGTACTGCTGCTGCTCGGTCGCGATCGCTCGCTCGCGCGGATCGACGCAGCACTCGTGCGAGTTGCGGCAGCGGGCTAAACGGATGACCAAACAAGTGTTGCGTCCGGAGAATTGAACTGTACATTTGCGCCAAAGTTGCGCGAAATCGGGTCGATGCCGCCTCGACTTGTCACATTAGTGATGCCGGTGAGGCACAATGACGGAGCCGCTCACGCCGCTGGAACGACGGGTATATCACTACCTGATCGATTTCCTCGCGGAGAATACGTACCAGCCAAGCATACGCGAGATCGCGAAGAAATTTCGCATCAAGTCGACCAAGACGGTCAGTGACCTCCTTGGATCGCTTTCGCAGAAGGGCTTCATCGAGCGCGATCAGTCGCGCTCGCGCGGCGTGCGCATCGTTGGCCATTCGGGCCAGGCGAACACCCAGCCCGTTCCGTACTACGGGCGCGTGCACGCCGGTGAGCCGGCGCTGCTGGCCGATCATCGGGTAGGCTTTCTCACGATGGACCGCCGCTTCCTGCCCAGCGACGATGTCTTCTTCCTGCGGATCAAGGGAGAGTCGATGATCGGTCGTGGAATCTTCCACGACGATTACGTGCTCGTGTCTCCTTCCACGAGGGCGAAGGACGGTGACATCGTCGCTGCGCGTCTCGGTGACGACGCGACGATCAAGACGCTGACACATCGCGGCGCGAGCATCGTGCTCGAGCCCGCGAATGATTCCGAGCGCGCAATCGAAGTCGGCCCGAAGGACGACTTCGCGGTGCTCGGCGTGGTGTGCGGCGTGTTCCGTCCGTTCATGGAGCAGCATCCGCAGCCGACGCTGCCAGTGGCGAGCGACTCGAGTATTAACTGACGCGCGCTCGGTTCGCTCGCTTTTCCGCCCGCGTCGCCGCCTTTGGCGGCTCGCTCTTCCGCTGTTCCGCCCGCATCGGCGCTTCGCGCCTCCGCTATTCCGTCACCGCAGTTAGCGGAATAGCGCGATCCGCGCGGCGGCTGACTACGGAACCAGATCGGGGTTCGTCACGATCGGCTTATCGGGATCGCCGTTCTGTTTCTCCTTCCGCTCCTTGTCCTTCCGCTCGCGAATGCGCTTGACTGCCGTCTTGAACTCGTCGTCGTGAAACGCGGCGTCGGCATGCAGCAGCAGGTCGGCGCGACGCGTCGTCACGAGACGATCGTTGATCGCTTCGCCAGGATTGCCCTGAATGTGAAGCGGTAGCGCGGCAAGCACAGCGCTCGGAATCGCGAACTTTCCCAGATAGATCTTGTTGCCGTCGATGCCCCACTTCTGGCCGTTCTTCTCGAACGTCCAGT
>JBDUCR010000377.1:0-35130 GCA_040003345.1 bacterium | reverse complement strand
GGCGCGGTTTCGGAGATAGACAGACTCGGAGGGAAATAGAGCTCAACGCCAGAACCTCGGAGGGTTCAACGCCAGAACCATTGTACGGAGTACAGAGTACTTCAGTACAACCGGTACCACTGCACCTTTGGAAGGCATATCGTGCCGGTGCTGGCCGCCATTCTCCGCGGTGGTGGGCCAACGCCAACGGCTCGCCCAAGCTGGATCGAAGTGCATTGATCCTGGCCGAGCGAGCCGTAGCAATACATCTGGTACTCACGTACAAAGTACCGCGTACAATGGTACTGGAGTTCCGTACTATCTCGGCCCCCGCGCGATACTATCTGTGTTGCGCCCAGAGCCAGTCCCATAGCGCCTGAGTGCCGTACGCCTTGGGATAGGTGGTGCTGTGATCGTAGCCGGCGTACTCCGTGTACTTCGCATTGGGGTCTTTCGCCTGATAGACCGCTTCAAACGCGCGAACTGCCGGTGTAGGAATCGCCTGGTCCTGATCCCCCTGGAATTGCCAGAAGGGCATGGTTGGCAGTGTACTCGCGTATAGGCTGTATGCCATCTGCTGCTGGTTCGGCGCGCCGGCGATGCACGTTTCGCAGATCGCCGCCGAAATGGGAACCCACGCCGCGAAGCGCGTCGGATTGCGGTAGACGATCTCGAAACCCTGAATGCCGCCGAACGACAATCCGTTCAGGTAGATCCGCGTGGGATCGATGCCCGGGAACTCCTTGATTGTGGAGTCGAGCGACATGATCACCGTCGAGATGTAGTTCGCGCGTCCAACGCCGTTGCCTTCCGCACTCATCTGCGGAAAGACACCAATGGCAGGAAAGTCCGGACGGTGCCCATTGATGTATGGTCCGAGGCCGACACTCAACTGCTTGTACCCATCGCTTCCGACGTCATTTCCGCCATGCAGGAAGACGATCGCGGGCCACTTCTTCGCCGGCGTGTAGCCGGCGGGAATGAAGACCTGGAACGGATACGCCTTTCCGTCGAAGATCACGTTCCGCAGATACCAGCCAGTCGCCGGAATAGGGCCGGGCGGTGGCGGCGGCGGATTGGTCGTCGTCGTGTCCGTTCCACCATTGCCCGGGTGGGTGACGTTCGGCTGCGTGGTCTCGCCGCCGCCGCCGCCACAGCTGCTGATGCAGCCGACGTCGAATGCAGCCAGTGCACACAGCGCAACTTTCAATGCGAGGTTGTTCATGAGTCGTTATCTCCGTTCACGCTTCTGCGCATGAATCACTAAATGCAGGCCGTACATCCTGCCAAGGCGGAAGCTGTCCCACACGTTTCCCGCGCCAATCACCTTCATGAGACTGCCTAATTTCGACGAATTGATCAAGCGATAGTTGCCGCGAGTGCCAAATCCGGGGATGACCGACTCAACTGAGAGAACGTCCCACTCCGGCTCCAAGAGTTTTCGCACCTCATCCGGAGTGAGCCAATCCTCGATTGGCTGCCGACTCCACTCCGTCCCTCCCCCGGGCATCGCCCGCATGGTGTTCGCGCTGGGCGTCGTCAGGATCAGGTGTCCACCCGGCTTGAGCAGCCGGTTCGCAACTGACAGATACTTCCCCTGCAGTGGCCGCTCGATGTGTTCGATTACTTCGAGACTGATGACGGCATCGAACGTTGCCGCCGGCCCATCCCACTCCAGAATGTTCGCCGACGTGAACGTGCAATGCGGATACCGCTGTGCCGCCAAGGCCGTGTCCGAGAGATCGACACCGGTGGTCTTGCCGAACATGCCGAAAATCGCGGTGGCCCACCCTGCCCCGCAGCCGAGATCACAGATCGCGGGCGGCTCTTCGAAGCCCACCCGCGCGAGCACGTCGAGTACAGCCGCGATACGCGCGAGATCGAGCTTGTTGGCATAGGAAAAGGCGTTCCACCGACCGGTGTAATACCCTTCTTGTTGCTCGAGGTTCGGCTTCGATTCCATTATGCGACGATCTCCCGTCTGGTAAAAGTGACGCCGGTCACGTTACGAGTGGCGCTTCGGGAGCAGCAGCTTTCTCGTATACGCGAGATGCGCCCATCCGGATGGATGACCGAGCGACTGCAGATGAAATTTCCACGCTTTTCCATAGTGTCCCGCCACGCGATGAAAGTCGGAGGTCGCATGCAGCGCGAGACATCGAAGCTTCGTGAGCGTTCCCTGCAATGCCGGTGAGGTGTTCATCGCCATCAACATATCCAGTACGACAATCGAGCCTTCGATCACCCCCTCCGACTTGTACAGCGATTCCGGTGAATCGTGTTTTCTGTACGTCGGCTGATCGATGAACCTGAGGCGCAGCTTCATCGACATCTTGAAGGCGAGCAGCGTCCACTCGTAGTACTTGGTCTTGCCATCGAAATAGTCGAGCGTCACCGAAGACGATCGAAACATGTTGCCGCAATTCTGCATCCAGTTCTTGCGCAGCAGCTCTCGCAACGGCTCTCGCTCGATATCGGGACTCGGCCGATATGCAATGACGTCGCCCGCACCCTCGTTCAAATAGCCATTCGTGGCGACGAAGTCGATGCTCGAATCCGCAAGCAGTGGCGTGAGTCGCGTGAGCAACGCGCCCGGAAGGAACTCGTCGTCGTCGTCGAGATACGCGAAGAACGCGTTCGTCACGAGCGTGCGGCCGTGCAGCACTGCGGCAGGATAGCTGCCCTCTTCGAGATACGACACGCTGATCCGCGGATGCGACTTGAGCCGCTCGAACAGCGCGGGATCGAAACGCGTTCCGTTGACGACCATCTGCAGATCGACGCGCACGCCGTCCTGCGCAAGCGCGCTCTCCACGGCGCGCCAGATCGCCGCTTCGCGCTTCGCTTCGCACGACGATGCGATGATGACCGTGACAGCCGCGAGTGTGTCGCTCACATTCCACCTGCATCGAGTAACACGATTTCATCGACCGGCGCCGCCGCGACGACTGCGCCCGAGTAGCCATCGTCCACCGGCAGATCGCGCATCACCCATCGCTCGGTCGCAGAGTCGTCCATTCGATCCGCCACGAGTCGTGCGTCATCGCCGGGCACGAGCGTGACGTCGAAGTGATGCAGGCCGCGCGTGATGCCATGCCCACTCGCCTTGAGATACGCTTCCTTTCTCGACCACGCGGCGAAGAAGCCGGCGACGACCAACTCGTCCGCGTGCGTGAGCCCGCGCAACGCCTGCTGCTCGCTCTCGGAAAAGAAATGCTCGGCAAGATTGAGATGCTCGATCTGAGCGTTCCATCGCTCGACATCGACACCCACTTCACCGCCGCGCGAAACGGCGAGGAGTGCGAGATCACCCGAGTGCGAGAGATTGAACTCGAGGGCGCAAGCGCCCGGTGCACGAACGAGTGACGGCTTTCCGAACTCGCCCTCAGTGAACGTCAGCGTCTCCGGCGATGCGCCGGAGTATCCACCGAGAATGCGACGCGTGGCCGAATGCGAGACGATGTAGCATCGACGATGAGTGTCGAAGTGAAAGCGGCGCGCGCGCTCCTGCTCCTTGCCGGAGAGCACGGACAAGCGCCCGTTGTCCGCCATCTCGTCGACGCGAATGCGCCAGACATGCACGGCATGGTTGCCGAGCGGCGGCGGGGGCGCTGAGCGCCAGACGTCTTCACGCGTGGCGTGCATGCGTCACTCGCCTTCGCGGTCGAGCACGGCCTTCATCTCTTCCGCCAGCTTTGGCAGATCATTCGTGACGAGGCCGAGGTGCGTGGACAATATCTGATGCACACGCACCTCGTCCGCGTGATGACCCCAGCCTCGAGTGGGGTCGATCCTCCGCACATGCGGTCGCTCGTTCGCCCAGATGAGATCGATCGCGCCGTGAAAATGGCCACCGAAGTACACGGACGCAGCGCGCTCCTGCATGAGGAGCACGCCCGATCCGGGACCTGCGGCGATCTGCGTGCGCAGCGCCGACGCCAGCTCCTTTGTCTGATCGTCATGCGAGACCTGTCCGTGATTCGGCCGTACCTCTCCACCACCATTCGTGCGCGCTTCGAACAGCGAGCGCCAGCGACGCGCCACGTTCGTCGAGACCCATTCGACGCGCTTGGACATTGGCTGACGTCGTACCTGACGCACACGAAGCTCGTACCAGCGCAGTCTCGTCATGAACACGGACTGGCGCGTCATGCGCTCATTGTCATCGGCGCCACGCACGAATGAGAGGAGCGGTTTCGCGCCGCGCACGTGAACATTCACCGCAGCGCTGTCCACGATGACCAGTCGTTCGATGCGCTCGCCAGCGCGTTGCAGCTGAACCGCCATCTCGAACGCGACAATACCGCCGACACAAAACCCACCCACACGATACGGCCCGTGCGGTTGCATCTTCCGCAGCTCGGCGATGTGTATGCGTGCCATCTCTTCGATTGTCCACGGCCGCACCTCGTTGTCGATGCCGACGGTGCCGAGCAGATAGATCGGTGAGTGCGGCGCCGCGAGTGGTGCGAGGCGTCGGCCGTACCATCCACCGCCACGGACGTCGCCGTGCACGAACGCCATCGGCTTTCCTGTCGCTTCGGGCTGCAGCACGACGAGTGGTGGCTCACGCTCGGCTTGCACCTGCGCACTCAATCGCGCAGCGAGGGTCTCTACCGTCGCGGACTCGAACAGCCACGCAAGCGGCACACGACGCCCGCGCATCCGCTCTACCTCGGCGAGCATCTGTACAGCGAGCAGCGAGTGTCCGCCGATCTCGAAGAAATCGTCGTAGATGCTGATCTTCCGTCCGGGAAGCAGCTGCTCCCAGATCTGCACGAGCTCGTGCTCGACGTTCGAGCGCGGCGCCTTGTACGGACGTGCGTTGTCATCGCCGAACAATTCCGGCTCGGGCAATCCACGACGATCGAGCTTCCCACTCGGCGAAAGCGGCAGCGCGTCGAGCGGAACGAGCGCGGACGGCACCATGTGCGACGGAAGCTGCGCGCGCAGTGCCGCCGTAATATCCGCACCGACGAGCTTGGCGCCCTCCTGCGCGACGTAATATCCGATGAGCCGCTGCTCGCCTGCAGCGTCAGTGCGCACGACGACGGCAGCCTCGCGCACCCCTTCGTATGCGCTGATTGCCGATTCGATCTCGCCCAGCTCGATGCGGAAGCCGCGGAGCTTGACCTGGAAGTCGAGTCGGCCGAGATACTCTACGACACCATCGGGAAGCCAGCGTGCGAGGTCGCCGGTTTTGTAGAGACGCGCGCCGTCGACGTCCGCGGTCGGTTCGCTAACGAATGGATCAGGCACGAAGCGATCGTGCGTGAGATCATCGCGACCCCAGTAGCCCGCACCGACTTGCACGCCGCCGAGATACAGTTCGCCGGCCACGCCGATGGGCACGGGCTCCATCGCGGCGTCGAGCACGTAGAGCTGCGTGTTCGCGACGGGACGCCCGATCGGCACGGTGTGTCGGGTGTCATTACGAATGCACGCCCAGTACGACACGTCCACCGCGCATTCGGTGGGGCCGTAGAGATTGTGTAGTCCGACGTTGTGTGTGTCGCCGCGGATGATCGAGAAGAAGCGCTGCTGCAGATCGTAGGGCAGCGCTTCCCCGCTGCACATCACGTCGCGCAGTGTGGCGCCGCAGTCTGCCGCCGTCGGCTCTTCGAGGAACGCCCGCAGCATCGACGGTACGAAGTGCATCACCGTGATCTGCTGCGCGTCGATCGCGTCGGCGAGATATGCCGGATCGCGATGTCCGCCCGGCTCCGCCATCACGAGTCGCGCGCCGGACATGAGCGGCAGGAAGAACTCCCATACCGACACGTCGAAGCTGAATGGCGTCTTCTGCAGCACTGCATCGTCCGCCGTGAGCGTGTACTCGTTCTGCATCCACAGCAGGCGATTCACGATACCGCGATGCCGGTTCAACGCGCCCTTCGGCTTACCGGTCGAGCCCGACGTATAGATCATGTACGCGAGATCGTCGGGCTTTACCTCCGGCAGCGGCTCACTGAGCTTCGCCGCATCAAGCACGATCGCATTCCAGTCGGCGTCGACGCTGAGGAGGTTGACGGCAGGAGCGTCTTCGTCCAGTGGAAGCGCGCCGAGCACGGTGTCTGCCACACGTTGCTGTGTGAGCAGCACGGGGCAGCGCGCGTCGGCAATCATGAACGCCAGGCGATCCGCCGGATACTCAGGGTCGAGCGGGACGTATGCGCCGCCTGCCTTGAGCACGGCAACGAGCGCGACCACCATCTCGAGCGAGCGCTCCATGCACACGCCGACGAGTGCGCCGGGCTTCACGCCGCGGTACACAAGTGCGCGCGCGAGGATCGTCGCGCGAGAATGGCATTCGGCGAACGTGAGGGTCGTGTCGCCATCCCGCTTCTCGGTCGTGCCTGATGCGAGCTCCACGGCGATCGCATCTGGCGTCATCTGCGCCTGTGCTTCGAGCAGTGACACCAGCGTTGCGCTCGATGGGTACGACACGGAGGTCGCGTTCCACCTCCGCAGCACCAGCTCGCGCTCAGCGGACGGCAGCAACGGCAGGCGAGATACTTTCGCATCCGGATTGGCGACGATGCCAGTCACGAGAATGCGAAAGTGCTTCATCATTCGCGCAATCGTCGCTTCGTCAAATAGATCCGTACTGTAGATGACGATGCCGCGCAGCCCGTTGTCGCCTTCGCTGAAGCTGAGCTGGAGATCGAACTTCGACGTGATGGCAGGCGCCGGAACTCGCGACGACTTGAGTCCAGCGAATGAGCCACCGGCCTGACCGCTCGCCTCGCGCGCGTTCTGCACGTCGAGCATGGTCTGGAACAATGGCGAGCGACGCCGGTCTCTCGCGGGCTGCAGCATGTGCACGAGACGATCGAACGGAAACTCCTGATGCGCGTATGCGTCGAGCAGCATGTGACGCACGCGGCCCAATACGTCGCGGAAGGTGGGCTCGCCGGAGAGATCAACACGCAGCGCAAGCGTGTTCACGAACATGCCGATCAGACCTTCCGTCTCGCTCCGCGTACGTCCGGCGATCGGTGAGCCAATCACGAAATCTTCATCGTTCGTGTATCGATGAAGGAACACGCCATACGCAGCGAGCAGCGTCATGAACAGCGTCGCGCTGTCGGTGCGTCCGAGTGCGTGAAGCTCACGCGATACGTCGGCGGGCAGCTCGAAGCGATACGTCGCTCCACTGTAGCCCTGCACTGGCGGTCGCGGGCGATCAGTCGGCAGCTCGAGCGTCGGCAGTTGTCCACCAAGCTGCGCGCGCCAGAACGACTCCTGCCGCTCCATCTCCTCGCCACTCAGCCACTCGCGCTGCCAGAGCGCATAGTCGGCATACTGAATCGGCAACGGCTCGAGCGACGCCGCACCAACGAGCGAATCAGCGTCCCATCGATGCTCCGGCAGCGCGAGCGCAGCGCTGTACAGTGCACCGAGCTCGCGCATGAAGATGCCGAGTGACCAGCCGTCGCTGACGACGTGGTGCATGCTCGCGATGACGACGTGCTCTTCGGCGGAGAATTGCGCGACAGTGATTCGCAGCAGCGGTCCGCGCTCGAGATCAAACGGACTGCGGCCGATGTCGCGGATCAGCGTGCGGAGCCGTTGCTCGCGTTCGTCCGGCGCCGCATCAGCAAGGCTCTCGACGACGAGCGGGAAGTGCACGGGCGACGGGTGCACCACCTGTATCGGCTCACTGCCTTCCTGGCCGAGCGTCGTGCGCAGAATCTCGTGTCGCGAGATGAGTGCGACGCACGCGGCCTCGAGCGCGTCGATCCGCAGATCACCGAGCAGGCGAAATGCGACGTCGATATTGTAGGCCGCACTGTCTGGCTCGAGCTGCTGCAGAAACCAGAGACGCCCCTGCGCAAACGACGCTGGCAGGACGTAAACGTCGTCTGCGCCGTCAACGGGCGTTGAGACGTTCGACACGTGCGTCATGCGGGGCGAACCGGCGGCGCAGGACGTCTGGCTGCATCGCGCGACTTCGCGACGATCCGGCCGCTCGTGGCGTTCGCGGACACGGCGTCGATGGCGGCGACAAATGCTGCAAGCACGGGATGATCGAACAGCACGCGAAGTGGCACGTCGCGCTTGGTCTGATCGCGCACGCGCGACACCATGCGTGTTGCGAGCAGGGAGTGGCCGCCGAGCTCGAAGAAGTTGTCGTCGATTCCGACTCGCGGCACGCGAAGCACCTCGGCCCATACTGCGGCGATGTCCGTCTCGAGTGGCGTGCGCGGCGCCCTGAATTCGCTCGCGCCGATCGTGAACGGATCGACGTCCGGCAGTGCACGGCGCGCGATCTTCCCACTCGGCGTGAGTGGCAACGCGTCGAGCGGCACGTAGCCAGCGGGCAGCATGTAGTCAGGCAACCGTTCGCGACACCACGCCTGCAGTGTGGGAAACGCCGTCGCTGCGTCAGTGCCTTCGCGCAACACACAGTACGCGATGAGCCGTTTGGTGGTCGAGATCTCACCACGCAGCGCAACCGCGCACGCGACGACCAGCGGTGACTCGGACAGCACGCGTTCAATCTCGCCAAGCTCCACACGGAAGCCGCGCACCTTCACCTGATCGTCGGCGCGACCGAGGTAGTCGAGCGTGCCGTCGCCACGCACACGAGCGAGGTCGCCAGTACGATAGAGGCGCGTGAATACGGCGCCTTCCGGTGCGGCGACGAATCGTTCGGTTGTCCGCGCAGCGTCGTCGAGATAGCCATGCGCGAGCGCCAGTCCGCCGAGGTACAGCTCGCCTGGTAGGCCGTCGGTGACTGGCTCGCCCGCGGCGTCGAGCACGTGCGTCGACACATTGTCGATCGCGCGACCAATGGACGGTAGCGCTGGCCACAGTTCAGGATCGCCGCTCAGAGTGAGTGCCGTGACGACGTGCGTTTCAGTGGGACCATATTGATTCGCGAGCTCGCAGCCGGGCAGCCGCCCAACGAGCGCGCGGATGGCCGGCGTGATGCGCAGTTGTTCGCCTGCCGTGATGATCTCGCGCAGCGCGAGCTGTACGTCGATGCTCGCTGCTGCATCGGCCAGATGCTCGAGTGCAATGAACGGAAAGAATACACGCTCGATTTTCTTCCACGCCAGTAAGCGCACGAGCGCGGCGGAGTCGCGGCGCGTGTCTTCGTCCACGAGCACGAGAGTACCGCCTGTGCACCAGGTACTGAAGATCTCCTGGAACGAGACGTCGAAGCTGAGCGACGCGAACTGCAGCGTGCGCGTTCCGGCTGTTGCCGCCGAGGTGGTCTTCTGCCACTCGAGCAGGTTGACCATCGCGCCGTGGCCCATGGCGACGCCCTTGGGCACACCGGTTGACCCGGACGTATAGAGGACGTACGCGAGGTCGCTCTGCGCTACCTCCACCTCTGGCGATGTCGTCACCGCATCGTCCGCGAGCGGCTCGTCGAGCAACAGCGTGACGGGATGTGGCGGAAGACGAACGGCGCCCGCAGACGTCGCGAGCAGCACGCGTGCGCGTGACTGTTCGAGCATATACGCGGCACGCGCGCTTGGATATGCAGGATCGATGGGGACGTAGCACGCACCCGCGGACAAAACACCCAGCACAGCGCTCACGACGTCCATCGTCCGCTCGGCGCAGATGGCCACGCGATCGCCGCGAACGACGCCGTGCGCCTGGAGACGCCGCGTGACCACGTTCGCGCGTGCGCCGAGTTGCGCGTACGTGAGTCGCTGTGGCCCGAGCTCGAGCGCGATCGCATCAGGTGTCGCGGCGATCTGCGCGCGAACGAGCGAGACGACGGTCGCATCCGTATCGCGCGCGACGACACGACCAACGCCACGAGCAAGTGTCGCAGCGCGCTCAGCGTCGTTCATCAGCGACAGCTTGTCGATGCGAACGTCAGGATTCGCCACGATGGAGCCGGCGAGCTGAATGAAGTGTGCCGCGAACCGCTGCATCGCCGACTCGTCGAAGAGATCGGCGTCGTACTCGAGCAGGCCGCGATAGCCTTGCGGCGTCGAGTTCATGAGTAGCTGCAGCTCGAACTTCGCCGTGTCGCGCTTGCTGTCGATCTTCGCGATCGTGATGCCCGGCATGACGAGTGCGCGCGCGGTGCCGAGATCCTGGAGTGAGAAGAGCGTCTGAAAAACTGGATTGCGAGTGCGGTCGCGCTCCGGCTGAATCACTTCGACAATCTTCTCGAACGGGACGTCCTGGTGCGCGAGCGCGGCGAGTGTCGTCGCGCGCACGTTGCCGAGCAGCTGGCGAAAGGTGATGCCTTCGCCGAACGTGGTACGGAGTGCGAGCGTGTTGACGAAGAGACCAATGAGTCCCTCAGTTTCGCGACGAGTGCGGCCGGCGACGGGTGCACCGACGATGATGTCGTCCTGGCCGCTGTAGCGATGCAGCAACGTCTGATAGGCGGCGAGCAGCGCCATGAACGGCGTCGCCTCGCACTCGCGCGCGAGCATTGCGAGCCTCTCGCTGGTATCCGAAGGGATCGCTACAGGAATGCGTCCCGCGAGATGGCCCTCGGCGCTCGTTCGCTGGCGATCTACCGGGACGTCGAGCGTTGGCAGCGGATGCGCGAGCTGCAGCTTCCAGTAGGAAAGCTGCTCGGCGAGAAGTGCGCCCTCGAGGCGATCACGCTGCCAGCCAGCGAAGTCGACGTACTGAATGGGCAGCTCGTCGAGCGACGGCTCTTCGCCGCGCGCGAACGCGGCGTACGCCGCACCGAGCTCACGCTGCAACACGCCGAGCGACCAGCCGTCGACGACGATGTGATGTGCGGTGATGAAGAGGACGTGCTCTTCGTCGCCGAGCTTCGCAAGCAGCGCGCGAACGAGCGGACCAGTGCGCAGGTCGAAGGGAAGATTGCCCTGCTCGAGCATGAGCCGATCGATGTCGAGTCCGCGCGCCGTCTCATTCAGTCCAGAGATGTCGACGACTGGAAGGGCAAACGGTTCGGGCGGACGGACGACCTGCACCGGCGTACCATCGGGCGCATCGAAGACGGTGCGCATCGTCTCGTGACGGTCGACGAGGTACTCGAACGCCTCGCGCAGTGCGTGCACGTCGAGCGGACCGGAGAGCCGCACGTTGAACGGAATGTTGTACGTCGGCCGGCCGGGCTCCAGCTGGTCGATGATCCAGAGGCGCTGTTGCGCGAATGAGGTCGGAAAAACGAAGACCTCTTCGGTTTCCTGGCCGGTCGTGGCGTCGGTCATTCGCCGTCCTTCCCGTTGTTCGTGTTGCGCACTCTCGCATTCGATGTTGCGCGACGCGAGGCAACGCGCGAGACGCGCGTGATGCCTTGCTCCGCCGTCTCGACCGAGCCGGCAGCGACGCGCTCGTCGATCTTCGCCGCGAGCTGTTCGACCGTGGGCCATTCGAGCACCGCGTTGAGCGGCAGCCGCACACCAAACGATTCCTGCACTCGTGAAACAACCCGCATCGCCATGAGGGAATGACCACCCAGCTCGAAGAAATGATCGTGCACGCCGACCCGATCGCGCTTGAGTACGTCGCACCACGCTGCCGCAACGACTTCTTCCGTCCTGGAACGCGGTGCCACGTATGGAGTTTCGGCGAGCGCGCTGAGGTCGGGCAGCGGAAGCAGCTTGCGGTCGATCTTGCCGTTCTGGGTGAGCGGTAACGCATCCATCGTGACGATCGCGCTCGGCAACATGTACAGCGGAAGACTGCGTCGCATCGCCGCTCGCACGCGAGCGAGATCGACCTCGGCGCCAGGCTTGGGTGAAAGATACGCGACGAGTCGCGAGTCACCCGGGGCGACTTCGCACACGACTGCAACTGTCTGCGCCACGGCCTCATCGGCGGCGATGACCGCTTCGACTTCACCGAGCTCGATGCGGAATCCGCGCAGCTTGATCTGGTGGTCGAGGCGGCCGAAGTACTCGAGCCGACCGTCGGCCAGATAGCGCACGAGATCACCCGTGCGGTACATGCGTGAAGACGTGTGCGCGGTGGCAAATGGGTTCGGCACGAAGCGATCGTCGGTCAGATCAGCGCGATGCAAATACCCTCGCGCGAGCCCCGCTCCGGCGATGAACAGCTCGCCCGGAATACCGACTGGTACCGGCACGCCGCGACGATCGAGTACATAGACCTGCGTGTTCGCGATCGGACGTCCGATGTTCGCGCGACCGCCGCGCGTGCGCAATGTGAAGGTGGAGTACGTCGTGTCTTCCGACGGCCCGTACAGATCGTAGACGCGCTCCACCGTTGGTACGTCGTACAGCTGATCGACGAGTCGTTGTGCGAGTGGCTCTCCGGCAAGATTGATCGTGCGCACCGATGACGGAATCGCATTGACGCGTATCAGCTCAGCCGCTGCAGACGGAACGGAGTTGATGAGCGTGATCGCGTGGTCGCGTGGCGCGGTACCGATGGCGAGGGCATCAGCGACGACGACGACCGTGCCGCCGCTGGCGAGCGGAACGAACATCTCGAAAATCGAGAGGTCGAAGCAGATCGACGTGGAAGCGAGCACGTTCGCCAGTTCGTCGGAGCTGAAGACGCTCTTCGCCCACGTGATGAAAGCGACCGCGCTGCGGTGCTCGATCATGACCCCTTTCGGACGGCCAGTCGAGCCCGACGTGTAGATCACGTAACCGACATCCGTTGACGACGCATCACGCGCGTCCGACTTGGGAACTGGCTGCACCGCGAGTCGCGCGTCCCATCCGCCGTCGAGGAGGATGATCTGGCCGTGCGCTTCGGCGCGCCCTCTCAGCCATGGAAGACGATTGGTCACGCGCGACTCGGAGATCACGGCGCGCGCTTGCGAATCGTCGAGCATGAACGCGATGCGATCCTCGGGATACGCAGGATCGAGCGGCACATACGCGGCGCCTGACTCGAGCACGGCCAGGAGCGCCACGATCATCTCGACCGAACGATCCATGCACACGCCAACGTACGAGCCGGGTCCGACCGACTGCGCACGAAGAACGTTCGCGAGAATCCCCGCGCGGCGAGTGAGCTCCGCATACGTGTAGCTGCGGGCAGCGTCGTCGGCTACGGCGATCTTGTCTGGCGTAGCCTTCGCCTGTTCAGCAACCAACGAGTGCATCGTCGCGGTATGCGAGAACTCGGCGTCGGTCGCGTTCCAGTCGACCAGTAACTGCGTGCGTTCGCGCTCGGTGAGCAGCGGCAACTCCGACACGTGCGCCGTCTTGTCGTGCGCGATACCCTCGAGCAGGGTGCGCAGATGTCCGAGCATCCGCGTCGCGGTCTCGTCGTCGAAGAGCTCCGTGCGATACTGCAACGCGGCGCGCAAACCCGTGGGCATCTCGCCCATCGAGAGAAAGAGATCGAACTTCGCTGTGCCGGCGTCAACGCCCGCCGAACGAATCTGCGCGTCGCCAAGTGTGAGTGCGGCGGGCGCATTGTTCTGGAGAACGAACATGACGTTCGGCAACGGAAGCGCCGCTTCGCCGTCACGCGCCGAGGCCAGCATCTCAAATGGCACCGCAGCGTGTTCGCTCGCGCCAAGAACCACCGCACGTGCCCGAGCGAGCAGCTCGGCGACAGTGGGATCGTCGGCGAACGACGTGCGCAGTGCAAGTGTATTGGCGAAGTAACCGACGATTGGCTCGAGCACGGCGTCATCACGGCCAGCGACTACGGTCGCGACCGTGATGTTTTCCTGACCGGCGTACCGATGCAGCAGCGCCTGAAATGCGCCGAGCAGCAGCATGTACAAGGTGACGTCGTTCGCCTTGGCAATTCGCTGCAGGTTGCTCAGCAGATCGGCGGGAAAGACGACAGTTTGTTTCGCACCTTCGAAGCCCGGCGATGCGGGGCGCGGATGATCCGTCGGCAGATCGAGTGCGATACCGCCGCCGCCGAGATGTTCCCGCCAGTACGCGAGGTGCTTCTCGAGCGTGTCGCCGCTGAGACTCTCGCGCTGCCACGCGGCGAAGTCGGCGAAGCGAATACTGAGCGGAGCGATGGTGGGCGCGTCGCCACGCAATTCGGCACTGTAGAGCGCGGAGAGATCGCGCTGCATCACGCCGCGCGACCATCCGTCGGAAACGATGTGATGCGTGACGAGAACGAGCACGTGCGCATCAGTCGCGACGCGCAGAAGCGCGACACGGAGCAGTGGATCGCGCGACAAGTCAAAAGGCGTCCGCGCGAGCTCGCGTGCGTGTGCCTGTGCGGCTGCGTCGGGTGCCTCACTCGTCGCGAAATCCATGCGCTCGAGCACAAACGAAGTCGGCGCAATGATGCGCTGCGTCGGCCGGCCATTCTCTTCGCCGAACGTCGTGCGGAACACGTCGTGACGCCGCACGAGTGCATCGAACGCGCGCTGCAGCGCCTCAACGTCGAGCGCCCCCGTAATCCGCCACTGCTCGGCAACATTGTAGGCAGCGTTGTCGGGTGACGCGCTCTGAAGCACCCAGAGCAGCTCCTGCGCGTGCGTCATCGGCGCGACGTCGCCGGCACGGCGCGTGATGCCCGCGCGCACTGACGTCGATGCCGCGTCGATGCGCGCGGCGAGCTGCGATATGGTCGGCGCGTCGAACAGTACGCGCAACGGAATGCGCGGGCCGAGCTGATCGGCGATGCGCGCGAGCGTGCGCAGCGCGAGCAGTGAATGGCCGCCCAGCTCGAAGAAGTCGTCTTCGATACCGACGTCCCGATTGAGAATCTCCTTCCAGATCGCCGCGACCGCGTGCTCCGTCGGCGTGCGCGGCGCAACACGTTCGACGACGGCGGCATCGCTCGCGTCTGGTGCGGGAAGCATCTTGCGATCGAGCTTGCCGTTCGCGTTCATCGGCCATTCGCTCAGCCAGACGAACGCGGTTGGAACCATGAACTCCGGCAACGTCGCTTTGAGCTGCTGGCGCAGCGATGCCGGTGTGTGTTCCGAGTGATCGAAGCCAGGCACCGCGATCAGATACGCGACGAGCCGCTGGTCGCCCGGTGTGTCTTCGCGCACGAGCACGACAGCCGACTGCACGTCGTCGACGTGCACGAGCGCGTTCTCGATCTCGCCGAGCTCCACGCGGAATCCGCGCAGCTTGACCTGCGTGTCGATGCGACCGAGGTATTCGAGCGTGCCATCGGCGCGATAGCGCGCGCGATCGCCGGTGCGATACAACATCGCCGACGTACGCACCGCGAATGGATCGGAGACGAATTTCTCGGCGGTGAGCTCAGCGCGATCGAGATAGCCGCGCGCAAGTCCGACACCGCCGATGCACAGCTCGCCTGGCACGCCGATGGGAACGGGCTGCCGAAGCGCATCGACGAGATGAATCGTCGCGCCTGTAATCGGGCGTCCGATCGGAACGGCACCGCCGCGCCACTCGGTGAGATCGACACTCCAGTGTGATGCGTAAACCGTCGCTTCGGTGGGACCGTAGAGGTTCGTCACCGGCAGCGACGGACATACCGACGCGAGTCGCGTGAGCAACTCACTCGGCAACGCTTCGCCGCCAAGGAAGAGGCGACGAAGACGCGGCAGACCGACCGGCCCATCGGCTCCTGGCGTCTCGAGCATCATCTGCAGCTGCGACGGCACGAGTTGGAGCAGCGTGATGTCGTGCCTGACAAGCGCCTCGAGCAGATACGCGGGATCCTGATGTCCGCCCGGCCGCGCGAGCACGAGACGCGCACCGCTGACGAGCGGAAGGAAGAATTCCCAGATGCACGCGTCGAAGCTCGCGGGCGCTTTCTGCAACACTGCGTCGCGAGTGTCGAGCGGAAACTCGCTGCGCATCCACGTGAGGTAGTTGACGACGGCGGTGTGCGGAATCATCACGCCCTTTGGACGTCCAGTCGATCCCGACGTGTAGATGACGTACGCGAGGTGCGAGCCGGTGGTCGTGCGAGGCTTGATGTCGTCGCTGCCGCGAGCGACGATCACGCTCTCCCACTGGCTATCGACCGCAACAATTTCGGGCGCGTCCGTGGCGACAGAAATCGGCACGACGTCGCGCAGACTGTCCGTCGTGAGCAGCACGGGCACGCGCGCGTCTTCCAGCATGAACGCCAGACGGTCCTGCGGATACTCGGGATCGAGCGGCAGATAATAGCCGCCCGCCTTGAGCACGCCGAGCATCGCCGTCACCAGCTCGGGCGAGCGCTCGATGCAAATGCCGACGCCGACATCCGGCCCGACTCCCATGCCGACGAGATATCGCGCGAGAATGGCCGCGCGCTCGTCGAGCTCGCGGAAGGTGAGGCGTCGCAGCGGGTCGCTTGGAGACGCGCCTTCCGACTCCACAGCAATGGCATCGGGCGTCCGCGTCGCCTGAAGAGCAATCTGCTCATGCAACGTCTCAGCTTCGAGCGGCTGCATGCCACCACTGCTCCACCGGTCGAGCGTCTCACGCTCACTTGGCGGCAACATCCGAAGCGACGAGACGCGCGCGCGTGGCTCGGCGACGATTGCTTCGAGCAATACCTCCAACTGCGCGAGCATGCGATCGATTGTCGTACCGTCGAACAGATCGGTGCGGAACTCGAACGCCGCGCGGAGTCCGCCCGTCTGTTCGTGCATGAACAGCGAGAGATCGAACTTCGTGGCGCCGCGAGCGCTGCCGAACGGTTCGATCGCAAGGCCGGGCAACTGCATCGTGCGCAGCTCGGCATCCTGCAGCGTGAACATCGTCTGGAAGAGCGGAGCGCTTCCCGCACCCATCGCGCGATCACGCTGAATTTCGAGCACGAGCTTCTCGTACGGCACGTCCTGATGCTCGAAGGCGCCGAGTGCAACTTCGCGGACGCGGCCGAGCAGCTCGACGAAGGTGGGGTCGTCGTCGAGCTGCGTGCGAAGCACCAGTGTGTTTGCGAAGTAGCCGATGATGCCCTCGGTTCCTTCGTTGGCGCGGCCGGCGATTGGCGAGCCGACGACGATATCGCCCTGACCTGTATAGCGCGCGAGAAGAACGTCGAACGCAGCCAGGAGCGTCATGAACAACGTGCTCTCGTTCGCGCGACTCAACTCGCGGAGCTTCTCGAGCAGCGACGCCGGAAGCATGCGCGAACGCGCATCCCCCTCAAAGCTCGGCGTGACCGGGCGTGGGCGATCTGTCGGCAGTTCGAGTACTGACGGCGCGTCGCGCAGCTTTCCGCGCCAGTAATCGAGCAGACGTTCGAGCTTTTCGCCGCGAAGAGCATCACGCTGCCAGATCGCGAAGTCGCCGTACTGCACGGTGACCGGCGGCAGCTTCGCGTCGCGGCCGGTGCGATACGCGTCGTACAGCGCCGACAACTCGCGCAGCAGAATGTTGCGCGACCATGCATCTGAGGCGACGTGATGCGACTCGAGCAACAACACATGATCGTCATCAGCGAGACGAATCAACGTGCTGCGAAGCTGGGAGTCTTTCGTGAGATCAAACGGGCGCCGCGTGAGCTCACGAACCTTCGCCACCGCTTCATCTTCGCGCTGCGCCTTCGGACGCCCGCTCAGATCGATTTCGCTCAACACCACCGCGCTCGGCGCGTTGACGATCTGCCGCAGCTCGCCGTCCACCATATCGAACGTGGAGCGCAGCACTTCATGACGTGCGACGATGTCGCTCAGTGCGCGCGTCAACGCCGCGACGTCGAGCGCGCCACGTAAACGCGCCGTGCGCGGCACGTTGTAGCCGTGCATACCCGGGTTCGCGCGATCGAGCAGCCAGAGCAGCTCCTGCGCAAACGACATCGGCACCGGCACGCCACCCGCGCGAGGCTGCACACCTTCCGGACGCGCAATTGGTTGCGTCTCACCACGCGAGCGATCGAGCTGCGCGCGCTGCTCAGGCGTGAGCGCAGCGAGACGCCGCTCGAGCTCGGCCCGACGCTCGGCGAGGTGGTCACGCCCTTTCGTCATGTCGGCTTGATCGTGACTGCGCTGACCGCGGCGAGCTGCATCTCGAGATCGACGAGCTCCGCGAGCTCCGCGATGGTTGGGGCATCGAACAACGAGCGCAGCGGAAGACGAACACCGAACTTGCGACTCAACTTGCCGAGCACGCGAATCGCCAGCAGCGAGTGTCCGCCGAGGGTAATGAAGTTCTCGGTGACTCCGACTCTTTCCTTCTTCAGGACGTCCGCCCAGATGAGCGCAATTGCCTCTTCGGTGGCGGTACGCGGTGCGACGAACGCATCCTCTTCGCCCGCTGCCGTTTGTGTCGGATCAGGAAGCGCGTTGCGATCGATCTTTCCATTTGCACTGAGTGGCAACTGCTCGATCATCACGATGGCGGCTGGCACCATGTAGTCAGGAAGCCGCGACACGACGAACTCGTGCAGCGTATCGGGTGTCGCCTGTTGTGCATGCGCCTTTGCGTAGTCGGCGACCGTCTTGGGCACGACGTACGCCACGAGCTGTGACTCGCCGTTCTCCGGCGTACGAATGAGCGCAACGGCATGCGCGACGCCAGGATGCTCGGCGAGCACGTGCTCGATCTCGCTCAGCTCGACGCGATAGCCGCGAATCTTCACCTGGTCGTCGGCCCGACCGAGGAACTCGATCGAACCGTCGGGAAGGCGACGAACGCGATCACCGCTGCGATAGGCGCGGCCCGCGTGCGTCAGGTCGACAAAGCGCTCGGCTGTGAGGTCGTCGCGGCGCAGATAACCACGCGTCACACCGTCGCCGGAGATGTAGAGCTCCCCGGGCACGTTAACAGGCAGCGGCTGCCGGTCGGCGTCGAGCACGTGCAGGCCGACGTTGCGCAGTGGATTGCCGATCGGCACGGTTTGCGCACCTGCATCACGTGCCGTCGCCGCGGATTCGCGCGTGACCTCGAACGTGCTCACGCCGACTGTGGTTTCCGTCGGACCGTAGTGGTTGAGCACGCGGCAACTGCCGGCACTGAGCAGGCGTTGTGCGAAGTCCCAACTCAGCGCTTCGCCTCCGAGCACGATCCACTTTCTCGGTAGCGCGCGCATCAGTTCCTGCGCATCCAATGCGCCGACGAGCGCACGCAGATGATTCGGCGTGATCTTGAGGACGTCGAGCGGATGATCGGTCACGTAGGTATTGAAGCGCGACGGATCCGTTGTCACGTCGCCCGAAAGAATGTGAAGCGTGCCGCCACTGAACAGCGACGGGAACAGACTCGTGTTGCCGAGGTCTGCACCGAGCGTGCTGACCATTCCGAACTGCCAACCGTCGAGCGCTTCGAAGCCGTCGCCCTTGGCAGTCGCCGGAACATCACCGAACACGCGGCTGACGGCGCGAGCATAGTGCACGACATTTCGATGCGTGACGGCGACGCCCTTGGGCACACCCGTGGAGCCGGATGTGAAAAGCACATACGCGAGTCGATCTGGATTTGCGTCGATGGCCGGAGCCGTCATCGGCTGCATGGCGATCGCCTGCGAGTCGGCGTCAATGCGCACCACCGTAACGTCCGATGGCACGCGTGACTCATGCGCGAGGACCGTGATGACGACGCGTGCGCCGCTCTCGACGATCTGCTGTTCCGCACGTGCAATCGGAAGATCAGGCAACACGGGCACGTAGGCACCACCTGCCTTGAGCACACCGAGTATCGCGACCACGACTTCAGCCGAGCGATCGAGTGTGATTGCGACCGGGCTGTCTTCTTTTACGCCGAGCGAGCGCAGGTAGTTCGCGAGCTGATTGGAGCGCGCGTCCACTTCCTGATACGGAATCGAACGAGTGGATGATGCAACGGCAGTGCGATCGGGAACGCGAACCGCCTGCGCAGCGAATAGCTGATCGATCGTCGCTGGCGCACCCATGTCGG
This sequence comes from bacterium, assembly GCA_040003345.1. Classification (GTDB taxonomy): domain Bacteria; phylum Gemmatimonadota; class Gemmatimonadetes; order Gemmatimonadales; family Gemmatimonadaceae; genus AG11. The sequence continues at coordinate 15,466 of JBDUCR010000377.1, read as the reverse complement.
CCGTCGTCGCATTCCATTTGACGAGCGCCTGCTTTTCCTCGATCGTGAGCAGCTCGATCTCCGAGATGCGCGTCTGCGGATTCGCGACTGCGGTCTCGAGCACAGTGCGCAGATGACTCAGCATGCGACTCACTGTCTGCGCTGAATACAGATCGGAGCGTGCGCGCAGGGTGAGCGTCAGCGAATCGCCGCGCTCTGTCATGAACAGCGTCAGATCGAATTTCGTCGTGCCGTCTTCACCGCCGAACGGCTGCACTTCAGCATCGCCGATTTTCGCGGGGCCGGTGTCGTCGTTTCCGCCGCCGAGCATCGTGAAGACAACCTGAAACAGCGGCGAGTGACTGAGCTGCTGTCCACCCTGTAGCTCGAGCACCAGCTTCTCGAACGGAATCTCCTGATGATCGTACGCGCCGAGCGCGCTGCTTCGCACCTGTGCCAGCAAGTCGGCGAATGTCGGATCGTCGCCAAAGCGCGCGCGCTGCACGATCGTGTTCGCGAAGTATCCGATCAGTCCTTCCGTCTCCGAGCGCGAGCGTCCGGCAATCGGCGAGCCAACGAGTACGTCACGCTGACCCGTGTACCGATGCAACACCGTCGTATAGGCGGCGAGCAGCGTCATGTATGTCGTGGCTTCGTACTGGCGACCGAGCGCCTTGATTCCGGCGAGGAGCTCGGGGGAGATCGCAAGCTTCTCGGTCACGCCTCCGAAACCGGGCACCGACGGACGCGAATAGTCGGTCGGCAGCTCGAGCACGAATTCGGCGTCGCCGAGTTGCGTGCGCCAGTATCCGAGCAGCTTCTCGAGCCGCTCTCCTGCGAGATGCTCGCGCTCCCAGATCGCATAGTCGGCGTACTGGATGGGCAGCGTCGGCAAGTCGGCCGACGCGCCGCCAGAGTACTCGCGATAGAGCGCGGAGAGCTCGCGGAACAACACGTCGCGCGACCAGCCATCGAACGCGATGTGATGCGAGTCGATGTGCAGCACATGATCGTCGTCGGCGAGAATCAGCACGGCGACGCGCATGATCTGATCCTTTGCCAGATCGAACGGCTTGCGCGCCTGTTCACGCGCGATGCGCTCCGCCTCCACGACACGCGTATCCGTGGAGCGATCGCGCAAGTCGGTGACAATGAACTCCACCGGGCGTGCAGGATGAATCACCTGCACGGGATGCTCTTCATGAAACGCGTACGTCGTGCGAAGAATTTCGTGACGCTCGACGAGTGCGTCGAACGCGCGACGAAGCGCGGTGACGTTGAGCGGCCCGACGAGCCGACGCGTGCGCGGCACGTTGTACGCGCTCGAGCCCGGCGACGCGCGATCCATGAGCCACAACAGCTCCTGGACGAACGATGCAGGCAGGACGACGGCTTCGTCGGTGTTCATATGCTCAGACGACATCAGGACCCTTCTCCGTACGAATTCGGTGTGCGTCGCGACCGCGTGCAGTGATACCCGCCGCTGGCGCACTCGCTGCGCCGGCGCGCTCCGCATCGAGAATGACCGCGAGCTTTTCCACTGTCGGCGAATCGAACAGCGAACGAAGCGGCAACCGCACCGCGAACTGCTTGCTGATCTTGCCCAGCACTCGGATAGCGAGCAGTGAATGACCGCCGAGTGCAAGAAAATCGTCAGTGATGCCGACGCGATCCTTCTTCAGGACTTCCTGCCAGATCGCCGCGAGCGCGGCTTCTGTCTCGCTCTTCGGTGCGACGAATGCAGCAACGCCCCCGTCACCTTCACCAGGCTCGGGCAGCGCATGCTTGTCGACCTTGCCATTCGCGCTGAGTGGCAGTGCGTCGAGCGGAATGAGCGTCGCCGGCACCATGTGATCGGGCACGCGCTCGCGCAGCCACTCGGTCACTTTCTCCGGAGTGGGACGTTCCGCGTGTGCGGTCTCATAACCGCCGGCGCGCCACACGACGTACGCAATGAGACGCAGTTCGCCCGGCTGACCGTCGTCCATGGGCTTGCCGCGTGCGATCACGACGCAATCGCTCACGCCTGCATGTTGTCTCAGCTCATGCTCGACATCGCCGAGCTCCAGCCGGTAGCCGCGAATCTTGACCTGATCGTCGGCGCGTCCGAGAAATTCGATGCGGCCACTCGCTCGACGACGCACACGATCTCCCGTGCGATACAGTCGCGCGCCTCCCGACGTTGCGAACGGATCGTCGAGGAACCGTTCCGTCGTAAGCGCTGGTTGACCGACGTACCCGGACGCGATGCCCGCGCCGCCAAGATACAGCTCGCCTGGAATGCCCACGGACACCGGCTTCTGATGCGCATCGAGCACGTGCGCAGTCGTGTTCGCGAGTGGAGCACCAACAGGCGCGGTCTGCGCGCCACTCGTCCGCTCGGTCGCGATCGACTCCGCCGTCACCTCGAATGTGCAGACGCCGACAGTGGCTTCAGTTGGCCCGTAGTGATTGAGCACGCGGCAGCTTCCGGCACTAAGAAGCTGCGACGCGAGATCCCAGCGCAGCGCTTCACCGCCGACGACAATCCACCGCTTCGGCAGTGTGCGTGCGAGATCTGCACCCTGCTTACCGCCGATCAGCGCCTGCAAATGGTTGGGCGTGATCTTGAGGACATCGAGCGGATGTGCGGCAATCGCTTCGGCGAAGCGCGCCGGCTCCATCGCAACATCGCTCGGGAGGACGATGAGTGTTCCGCCGCTGCAGAGCGCAGGGAAGAGCGACGTATTCCCGAGATCGGCGCCCAGCGTACTCACGAGGCCGAAGGTCCAACCGTCGAGCGCCGCGAATCCATCGCCATTCGCAGTTGAAGGCACGTCGCCGAGCACGCGACTGACGGCGCGCGTGTAGTGGACGATGTTGCGATGCGTAATACCGACGCCTTTCGGCACGCCAGTCGAACCAGATGTGTAGAGGATGTACGCGAGCGAATCCGGATCGATACTGACATCGGGTTTGTCGTTGCTCTCCTTCTCGAGCGCGGCAGCGTCGCGATCGAGGCAGATCGTCGGCACGTCGCCTGGAATATTGCCGCTGAGTGATTCGAGCGTGACGACGGCACCGAGCCCGCCTTCCTTGATGCGCTGTGCGAGACGCGGAGCGGGCAAGTCGGCGGGAATCGGAACGTAGGGCGAACCGCTCTTGAGAACGCCGAGCAGCCCGACGATCGCGTCGGTGGAGCGATCCATGTAGAGACCGATCGGCGAACGCTGTTCGGCCACGACTGCACGCAACTTGTTCGCCAGCTGATTCGCTCGCGCATCGAGCTCGGCATAAGTCAACGAGCGTGCGCCGTCCGTCACCGCCGTGCGCGCATGCACGCGCGCCGCAGCGGTTTCGATGAGCGCGGTCATGCTCACCGACGGTCCTTCATCGATGGTCGTCGCATTCCAGGCTTCGAGCTCCTGCTCTTCCTTCGCGGAAAGGAGCGGCATCGCTGAGATGCGCGTCGTCGCGTCGCAGACGGCCGACTCGAGTGTGTTGCGAAGGTGCCCGAGCAGTCGCTCGATTGTCGATTCGTCGAACAGGTCGGAGCGATACTGGATCGCCAGTGCGAGACCCTGATCGCGCTCGGTGGTAAGCAGCGTGAGATCGAACTTCGTTGCGCCGAGGTCGACGCCGAATGGCGCGAGCGTGATGTCGCCCATGGCGCCCGTTTGCTCGATCGTGTTCTGCATCGTGAACACCACCTCGAACAGCGGCGCGTCGGAGAGACGTTCCTTTCCTTCACGCAGCTCGAGCACGAGCTTCTCGAGCGGGACATCCTGATGATCGTACGCGCCGAGCGCGCTGTCTCGCACGCGAGCGAGCAGCTCGGTGAATGTTGGATCGCCAGAGAAATCGCCGCGTACCACGAGCGTGTTGGCGAAGTAGCCGATGAGCGGCTCAGTCTCGACGTGCGTGCGTCCCGCGCTGCCCGAGCCAACGAGGATCGATTCACGCCCGCTGTAGCGATGCAGCACAGTCATGTACGCCGCCAGCAACGTCATGTATAGCGTAGCATCGTGGCGGCGCGCGAGTGCCTTCAGTTCGTTCAGCGTCTCGGGCGAGACGAGCGTGCGTGCGCGCGCGCCGGCGAACGTCACCGACGAATTGCGCGGATGGTCCGTTGGCAGTGCGAGTGGCTCGAGTGAGCCGCTCAACTGCGGCCGCCAATAGCTCATCAACTCGTCGAGACGCGCGCCAGCGAGCTGCTCGCGCTGCCATATGGCGAAGTCGGCGTACTGGAGCGGGAGTGCCGGCAGTGTCACAGCAGCAGACGCGGGGTACGACGCCGCCAGCTCATCGAATAGCACCGCGCTCGACCAACCATCGAACGCAATGTGATGCGTCTCGATCAACAACACGTGATCGTCCGCCGCGAGACGCACGAGCGTCACGCTGAACATGTGCTCGGCCGCGAGATCGAACGGAACGCGCCCGCGCTCACGCACGACACGCTGTGCCTCACCCTCCGCGTCAGCGTGCGCCGACACGTCGACAATCCGCAACTTCACCGGCGCCGGCGCATCGATCGCCTGCTCTGGCTCACCATCGCGCGCCGGCAGCCGCGTGCGCAGAATCTCATGACGCGCAACAATGGTCGTCATCGCGCGCTCGAGCGCCGCGACGTCGAGCGGGCCTGACAGGCGCCGAGCCATCGGCATGTTGTACGCCGTCAAGCCAGGAGTGGCCCGATCGAGCATCCAGATCAATTCCTGCGAGAACGACAGCGGAATGCGATCCGGTCGCGCACGCACGGCGATCGTCTGCGCATACGCGCCGACATCAGCGCCCTCCTCAGCGAGCAGCGCGTCGAGAAGGCTCAAATCGTCGTCGTCGTACGATGCGCCAGGCATATCGTTGAGATCGGTCATGTGATGTCGGACGTCGTCGCAGTTGAGCGAGTGGCAGCGAGTCGAGCGCGATCCTCTGCGCTCATGCCGCGCAGCTTGAGTACGGCGCGAGCGACGGCCATCGTCTGGCCCGGCCGCTCTTCGGCGGCAACGAGTGCGGCGGCCATGCCGCGGATCGAGGGATCAGCGAAGAAGGCGCGAATCGGAATCCTCGCGCGCAGAAGTGAGCTCACACGCGCCACGATGCGCGTCGCAAGCAGCGAATGACCACCGACGTCGAAGAAGCGGCTGTCGCGCCCGATCTTCGTGCGGCCGAGCATTTCCGACCAGACGCCGGCGATGACTTCCTCTAGTGGCCCGTCGGGAGAAACATAGTCATCGACGAGTGTGAGGTCCGCATCAGTCGCGCTCTTGCCGTTATGTGCCGGCACCATGTCGCTGTCGCCCAGCTCGCGAACGGGCGATTGCTGATCTGCGGCGATGACGTCGAGCAACGCGCCAAAGCTCGAGAGCAGCGCCGATGCGGTAGCGTCCTCCACGAGGTCAGCGCGATAGTGCAGCGACGCATGCAGCGTGTCGGCGTCGTCGCGCACGGAGAGCGCGAGATCGAACTTCGCGCTGTCCAGCGCAACGGGCACAGGCGTCGCACGTGCGCCGGCGAGTGCGCGCTCATTGGCGCTGTCGTCTTGCTGCACGAACAGCACTGAGAAGAGCGCCGTGTCCGACGCCTGTCGCTCGGCAATGCGATCGAGCAGGAGCTGCTCGTACGGCATGTCCTGATGCTCATAGGCGCGCAGCGACGCGTCGCGCGTGCGCTTGAGCAGTACGTCGAACGACGGGTTGTCGTCGAACTGTGCGCGCATCGGCAACGTGTTCGCAAAGAACCCAATCGTTCTCTCGACTTCTGCTTGTTCGCGCCCCGATACGGGCGAACCGACGACAATGTCTGTGTCGCCAGACTCGAGATGGAGCAGCGTCTGGAAGGCGGCGAGCAGCGTCATATAGAGAGTGGCGCCGCGCTCGCGACCAATGCGGCGCAACGCAGGCAGCGAATCCGCCGCGAGCGCCGCTTCGACGCGACGTCCTTCGCGCACGCCGCCCTTCGCGCCGACATCCTTCCTGAGCGACACGCGATCCGGCGCACCGGCAAGCTCGGCAGACCAGAACGCGCGCAGCTTCTCCATGCGCTCTCCACTCAACCGGTCGCGCTGCCACGCAGCGAAGTCGCCGTACTGTGCGACAACTGGCGGCAGTGCGTCGACCGATCCTGTGTCGTAAATCGAGAACAGCTCGTCGAGAAGAATGCCGACAGAGCCGCCGTCGAACACGATGTGGTGCACGACAAGCAGCAGAATCGAATCATCGGGAGCAATGCGTACGACCGTTGCGCGCAGGAGCGGCGCGCGCGCAAGATCGAACGGCTCCGTTGCGCCACGACGAATCGCGGTGAGTGCTGCCTCTTCACGATCGTCGGCATCCCAACCGGTGAGGTCGACTTCCATCACGTTCGTCTTCGCCGTTGCCGCGATGCGCTGGCGCGGACCGTCGTTGCCTTCGTGAAACGACGTGCGCAGCGCTTCGTGTCGTTGCGTGAGCAGCGTGAGCGCGCGTCGCATCCGCGCGACGTCCAACGCGCCGCTGATACGCAGCGCCATCGGCACGTTGTACGTGGACGCGCTCGGCGCCATTTGTGCTTGCAGCCAGAGCAGCTCCTGCGCGAACGAGAGCGGCGCGTCGGTGCGATCGGTGCGCAGTGGAATTGCGTCGGCGTCGCCCGTTTTATCGGTAGCAGAGGTGATCCGCGCAGCGAGTGCTTCCACCGTGCGCAACGTGAACAACTCACGGAAAGGAATTCTGACGCCGGTTGCGCCATGAATCTTTCCCGCGACTCGCATTGCCAGCAGCGAGTGTCCGCCAACGTCGAAGAAATCGTCCTGCACACCGACCTGCTCGACGTGCAACACGTCGCGCCAGATCGCTGCAACCTGCTCTTCAGCCGGATTGCGCGGTGCGACGAACGCGACCTGCGCCGCGGCGAGCTCCTCTGGCACCGGCAACGCTTTCCGATCGACCTTTCCGCTTGGCGACAACGGCAACGTTTCAAGCTCGACGAACGCGGCCGGCACCATGTATTCGGGCAGTGATCCGCGCAGCAACGCGCGCAACTCGGCGGACGCCGGCTTTTTGTCGCCGCGCGTCGAGTAGTAGGCAATCAGCGCGGCACCGCCGGGCAGATCTTCTCGCGCAACGACGACGACTTCACGCACTCCTTCGTGCGCACTGATCGCCGATTCGATCTCGCCCAGCTCGATGCGGAAGCCGCGGAGCTTGACCTGGAAGTCGAGTCGGCCGAGGTATTCGACGACGCCGTCGCTGAGCCAGCGCGCGAGGTCGCCGGTTTTGTAGAGACGCGCGCCATCGACGTCTGCGGTCGGTCCGCTGAAAAATGGATCGGGCACGAAGCGATCGCGCGTGAGATCATCGCGGCCCCAGTAGCCTGCACCAACCTGCACGCCACCGAGATACAGCTCGCCGGCCACGCCGATGGGCACGGGCTCCATTGCGGCGTCGAGCACATAGAGCTGCGTGTTCGCCACTGGGCGTCCGATCGGCACGGTGCGTCGCTCGTCATCGCGGATGCACGCCCAATACGACACGTCCACCGCGCACTCCGTGGGGCCGTAGAGATTGTGCAGTCCGACGCGATGTGCGTCGCCGCACACGACGGAGAAGAAGCGCTGCTGCAGATCGTAAGGCAGCGCTTCGCCACTGCACATGACATCGCGCAGCGACGCACCACACGTTGCCGCCGCAGGCTCCTCCAGAAATGCGCGCAACATCGACGGTACGAAGTGCATGACCGTGATCTTCTGCGCGCCGATCACATCGACGAGATACGCCGGGTCGCGATGGCCGCCCGGCTCCGCCATTACGAGTCGCGCGCCAGACATGAGCGGCAGGAAGAACTCCCACACCGACACATCGAAGCTGAATGGCGTCTTCTGCAGCACAGAATCCTTCGGACCCAGCTTGTACTCGCTCTGCATCCACAGCAGGCGATTCACGATGCCGCGATGGCGGTTCAGCGCGCCCTTTGGCTTACCCGTCGAGCCCGACGTGTAGATCATGTACGCGAGATCATCCGGTGTCACCACCGGAAGTGGCTCGCTCAGTGTCGTCGCGTCGAGCACGATTGTGCGCCAATCAGAGTCGATGCTCAGGAGATTGACCGCGGGTGCATCCTGCTCGTGCGGCAGAGTTGCAAGCACCGTGTCTGCGACGCGTTGTTGCGTGAGCAGCACGGGACAACGCGCGTCGGCAATCATGAACGCGAGACGATCCGCCGGATACTCAGGGTCGAGTGGGACGTACGCGCCACCTGCCTTGAGCACGGCAACGAGTGCGACAACCAGCTCGAGCGAGCGCTCCATGCACACGCCGACGAGCACACCGGGCTTCACGCCGCGATACACGAGCGCACGCGCCAACGTCGTCGCGCGCGCATCGAGCTCGGCGAACGTGAGCGTCGTCGGCACCGCGTGGTCCGTCAACATCGCGTCCGACGCGAGCGCCACTGCAATTGCGTGCGGCGTCTTCCGCTCCTGCGCTTCGAGCAGTGATACGAGCGTCGCCTTCGCCGGATACGCAACCGACGTGCGGTTCCAGCCGCGCAACACCTGATCACGCTCACCGGTCGTGAGCAGCGGAAGTCGCGAAATCCGCGTCTCAGGCGCCTTTGTCGCAGCGGTGAGCAAGACGCCGAAATGCGCGAGCATGCGCACGATTGTCTCTTCGTCGAAGAGGTCGGTGCGATACTCCATACCGACGCGCAAACCGTCCTCGACAAATGCCGGTCCGATCGTGAGATCGAACTTCGACACGCCGCGATCGAGCGCCATCGGCACAGTGGCCGCGTCGCCGAGCTCGCCGACAGACGCACCTTCGTCGATCATCGCGAACATCACGTCGAACAGTGATCCGGCTCCCGACTTTCCTGCCCGCAGTTCAAGCGCAATGGTCTCGTACGGAAGATCGCTATGCTCGTTTGCGCCAAGGCTCGCGTCGCGCACGCGTCCGATCAGCTGCGAGAACGTCGGATCGTTCTCGAATGACACGCGCAACGGCAGCGTATTCGAGAAGTAGCCAATCAACCCTTCGAGCTCTGGCTGTCCACGTCCGGTTACCACCGTGCCGACGACGATGTCGTCCTGGCGCGAGTACCGATGCAGCAACACTTCGAACGCGGCGAGCAACACGACGAACGGCGTCGTCGAATGTGCGCGCGCGGTCTCCTGCACTGCGTCCGCGATCGGTCGCGAGAGTAACCGGCTCCGGCGTGCGCCAGTGAACGCCGGTGCGAGAGGGCGCGGACGATCGGTTGGCAGCTCGAGTCGCGCAGGTGCGCCCGCAAGCCTCGCTCGCCAGTAGCCAACCAGCTCCTCGACGCGCGCTGCGCTGAGCTGCGTGCGCTGCCATGCGGCGAAGTCTGCGTACTGAATCGCCAGCGCCGGCAGTGCGCCGTCGCCGCGATACAGTGCATCGAGATCACGCAACATGATCCCACCCGACGAACCATCCGACGCAATGTGATGCGACAACAACAACAGCGCGTGTTCTTCGGGCGCAATGCGCACGAGCGTCGCGCGGAGCAGCGCATCGCGCGAGAGATCGAACGGCGTGCTCGCGTGCTCACGAATGATCCTGCTCGCTTCGGCCGCCCGATCGGGCGCATCACTTCCAGTGAGATCGACTTCCGTCAACACAACGGCGCGCGCCGGCATCGCGATCTGTTTCGGCTCACCATCCTCTTCGACGAACACTGTCCGCAGAACCGCATGGCGCGCGACCAGCGCATCGAGCGCATGGTGCAGACGCGCAACGTCGAGCGGACCGCTCACCTGCATCGCACGCGGAACGTTGTACGCCGACGTTCCTGGCGACGCCTGCTCCAGCCGCCACAACAATTCCTGCGCAAACGAAAGCGGCGCGAGCGCACCATCCACGCCGCGTGGAATCGCGCCCGACGACGCGACACGCTCGCGTGCCTCACGGAGACGCTGCTCCACGAACGCACGCTTCGCGGGAGACAGCCCATCGAGCTGTCCCGCTAATTCGTCGGCCGACGCGCGCGTCCCGGATTCAACCGTCATCGCTACGCGCCGGATTCCTTGTCCGCCATCATGCGCTGCACGTCCGCATCGGACATCCCTTCGAGCGACGCAAGCGCCGCCGCCAGCTCTCGCTGCTTCACCGCACTCACCTCGGCATCGACGACCAGCGCGAGCTCCGCGATCGTCGGCGTGTCGAACAACGAGCGCAGCGGAAGTCGCACGCCGAACTGGCGACTCAACTTTCCAAGCACACGAATCGCGAGGAGCGAATGGCCGCCGAGCGTCATGAAGCTCTCGTTGATTCCCACGCGATCCTTCTTCAACACATCCACCCAGATCGCCGCGAGCGCCGTCTCCGTCTCCGACCTCGGCGCCACGTATCCGTCCGTCGGCGACGCAGCATCGGGATCGGGCAGCGCGCGACGGTCGATCTTTCCATTCGCCGTCATCGGCATCGTATCGAGCATCACCACCGACGACGGCACCATGTACTCCGGCAACTTCGCGGCGAGCGACGTCGTGATCTCTTCCGGCGTCACCTTCGCCGTGTGCGCCGCTCCGTATCCCTCACCTGGCGCAACGACATATGCTGCAAGACGCTGCTCGCCTGTCTCACTCGTGTGCAACGCGACCGCGGCCTGCGTCACGCCGCGCAGCGAACAGAGTGCCTGCTCGATCTCGCCAAGCTCGACGCGAAAACCGCGCACCTTGACCTGATCGTCGGCACGGCCGCGGAACTCGATGCTTCCATCAGCGAGACGTCGCACGCGATCGCCCGTGCGATACACACGCTCACCGCGAAAGTCGACGAATCGCTCGGCGGTCATCTCCGGCCGGTTGAGATATCCCTGCGTCACTCCAGCGCCTCCGAGCCACAACTCGCCGGGAATTCCAACAGGCTGCTCGTTGCCCTTCTCGTCCACGACATATGCGTGCGTGTTCGCGAGCGGCATCCCGACAGGCACGGTTTGCGCCCCCAACGTCTGCACCGCGGCGAGCGACTCCGCGGTTGCCTCGAACGTGCAGACACCGACGGTCGTCTCGGTCGGCCCGTAATGATTGAGCACTCGGCACGAACCGGCGCCGAGCAGAAGACGAGCAACTTCGGGACGCAATGCTTCTCCGCCAAGCACGACCCACTTCGTAGGCAGCAGTGCGGCAAGCCCGTCGCCCGTCTTGCCGGCAACGAGCGCGACGAGGTGATTCGGCGTGAGCTTCAGCACGTCGAGCCGATGCGCCGTGACATATTCGGCAAATTGCGCAGGCTCTGTCGTCACTGCCTTCGATAGAACGTGGAGCGTGCCGCCTGACAAAAGCGCGGGAAACAGACTGGTGTTGCCAAGGTCTGCCGCGAGTGTCGACGCGAGTCCGAAGCGCCATGCATCGTTGTCGGGCGCCGTACCGAGTGCAGCGCCGTTCGCCAGCACACCGCCGACGGCGCGCATGTAGTGCACGACGTTCGCATGCGTGACCGCCACTCCCTTCGGCACGCCGGTCGAGCCGCTCGTGTACAGCACGTATGCGACGTCATCCGGCGTACTCGCCGACGACGCATTCTCTCCGTCGAGCGATGCGAGCACGGTCGCTTCACTATCGAGTGCAATGCGACCGATCGTCGGCGGCAGTTTTGCCGCGAGCGATGCCGTCGTCACGATGACCTTCGACCCCGCTTCCCCAATCTGCTTCGCGAGACGCTCCGCCGGCGCATCCACGGAGAGAGGCACGTACGCCGCCCCCGACTTGAGAATGCCAAGCAGGCCGACGATCGCGTCCGCCGACCGATCGAGCAGCAGCCCGACTGTCGCGCCACGTTCGGCGCCATGCGTACGCAACAACGTCGCGAGCTGATTCGCGCGCGAATTCAGCTCTGCGTACGTCAGCGTCTTGTCGTCTGCGATTACCGCTTGTCGCTCCGGCACACGCGCCACTTGCTGCTCGAACAGCATGACCACCGTCGACGGCGAGCCTTCGTCGGCGTGCGTGCTATTCCACGCATCGAGCTGTTCGCGCTCCGCCTTCGTGATCAGCGGCAACTCCGACACACGCAACTCCGCGTGGGCGGCCGCCGCCTCGAGCACGCTGCGCATGTGGCCGAGGAAACGTTCCGCAAAAGGAGCCGAGAAGAGGTCGCTGCGATACCACAGTGCGAGACGCAAGCCTTCGGGCTGTTCAGCGACGAGCAACGTGAGATCGAACTTTGCCATGCCGAAGTCGATCGCGATCGTCTCGACCTTCACGTCGCCAAAGCGCAATTCGTCGGGCAGTGTGTCTTCCATCGTCAGCACGCAGCTGAACAGCGGCGTGTCACTCTCCGCTTCGTGCGCGGCGCGCAATTCGAGCACCAGCTTCTCGAAAGGAACGTCTTCGTGCTCGTACGCGTCGACAGCATTCTCCGAGACGCGCTCGAGGAGCTCGGCGAATGTTGGATCGCCATCGAAGCTCGTGCGCATCGCGAGCGTATTCGCGAAATAGCCGATCAGCCCTTCGACTTCCGTCTGGTTTCGTCCCGCGATCGGCGAACCGGTGATGATGTCGTCCTGCCCGCTGTAGCGATGCAGCACCGTGTGATACGCGGCAAGCAGCACCATGTAGAGCGTGGCGCCGTGATCCATTCCGAACGCGCGAAGACGGTCCGCCAGATGCTTCGGCAGAATGATCGCGCTGCGTCCACCCTCGAAACTCGCAACGGACGGTCGCGCGAAATCCGTCGGCAGCGCGAGCGCCGGCAACGGCGGCGCAAGACGCTGACGCCAATACTCCAGCGGTTCGTTGAGCGATCCGCCATCGACCTGCGCGCGCTGCCAGATCGCGAAGTCGGCGTACTGAATCGGCAACGCCTGCAGCGACACGCCTTCACCCGACGAAAGCGCCGCGTACGCCGCACTCAGCTCGCGGAACATCACGCCCTTCGACCACCCGTCCGACGCGATGTGATGCGTGACGAGCACGAGCACGCGATCCTCGTGGCCGATGTCGAGCAGGTAGCCGCGCAGCAGCGGATCACGCGTGATGTCGAACGCCGTGCGCGCCTGGTCGAGAAAGAACCGCTCGGCCGCCGCCATCCGGTCTGCCTCAGGCAGCGCCGTGAGATCGACACTCGGCAGCTCGAAGCGACCCGCCGGATTGATGATCTGCACCGCTCCACGCTCATCGCTCGCGTACGTCGTGCGAAGAATCTCGTGTCGCTCAACGAGCGTCTCGATCGCACGACGCAGTGCATCGACATCCAGCGCACCGCGCAGACGCATCGCACGCGGAACGTTGTACGCCGTGAGCCCAGGTGTCGCGCGATCGAGCAGCCAGAGCAGCTCCTGCGCGAATGACATCGGCACCACGTTGCCCGTGCTGCGGCGCGGAATCGTTGTCTCCATATCGTTGCTCATTTCTCCGCCACCGCCTTGTCCACCGCTGCCGCGATCTGTTCCACCGTCGGCGACTCGAAGAGACTGCGCAACGGAAGCCGCACACCGAATGTCTTGCTGATCTTTCCAAGCAGGCGAATCGCCAGGAGCGAGTGTCCGCCAAGCGCGAGAAAGTTGTCCGTCACGCCAACCGAATCGCGCTTGAGCACGTCGCACCAGATCGCGGCGAGCTGAATCTCCGTCGGCGTACGCGGCGCAACGGAAGTCGGCGTCGCAGCCTCACCACTCGATGGCGACGGCAGCTTCGCCTTGTCGACCTTTCCGTTCGCCGTGAGCGGAAGCGCATCGAGAAGCACAACGGCACTCGGCACCATGTACTCAGGGAGTTGCGCCGTCAGCCACTCAGTCAGTTTCTCCGGAGTGGGACGATCGCTGTGACTCACCGCATAGCCCTCCTGCTTCGGCACCGCGTACGCAATCAGTCGCGCATCGCCGTCAGTCGTGCGCAACACGACAACGGCGCTCCCGACGCCCGGATTTGCACGCAACGCCGCTTCGACTTCACCAAGCTCGACGCGATAGCCACGCACCTTTACCTGATCATCGGCGCGTCCGAGAAATTCAATCGTTCCGTCGGACAACCGGCGCGCACGATCGCCGGTGCGATATGCACGCGTCGTCATCTCCGGCGAAGTCGAATCTGCGCCGCCGCCGTTGAACACAACGAACTTCTCGGCAGTGAGATCAGGACGCTTGAGATACCCCTGCGCGACACCGGCACCAGCTATCCACAACTCACCCGGCACCCCCACCGCCTGCTCACGCCCACTCGAGTCAACGATGTAGATCTGCGTATTCGACAACGGCCTGCCGAGCGGCACGGTCTGCGCGCCGATCAGGCTCGCCGCGTCGATGGAAGCAGACGTCGCCTCGAACGTCAACACGCCAACCGTAGCTTCCGTGGGACCATAGTGATTCAACACGCGGCAGCGGCCAGCACCGAGCAACGTTCGCGCAACCTCTGAACGCAGCGCCTCACCACCGAGCACGATCCACTTGCGCGGCATGAGCGGATTGAGCTCACTGCCCTGCTTCCCCGCGACGAGCGCCGTGAAGTGGTTCGGCGTGATCTTGAGAACATCGAGCGCATGCACGCCGACGTACTCGGCAAAGCGCGCCGGCTCCGTCGTCACGTCCTTCGATAGAACGTGCAGCGTCCCCCCAGCAAGCAGCGACGGCAAGAGACTCGTGTTGCCGAGATCCGCACCGAGTGTCGACGCAAGACCGAACTGCCAATCGTCGAGTGCCGCAAAGCCATCGCCCGCTTTGGACGGCGGCACATCGCCGAGCACTCGGCTCACCGCTCGCGCGTAGTGCACGGCGTTGGCATGCGTCACCGCAACACCCTTCGGCACACCCGTGGAGCCACTCGTGAACAGCACGTACGCGAGTGACGAGGGCGTAGCGATTCCCTTCCCGTTCAACGGACTCTTGACGTCGAGCGCCGCCGCATCGCGATCGAGCGCTACGACGGTCACGTCGGACGGCGCATCGCCCACATGCGCTGCCACCGTCACGAGAACCTTTGCACCACTCTCACGCAGTTGTTGAATCCGACGCGTCGCAGGCAACTCCGGCGGCAATGGCACATACGCAGCGCCCGCCTTCAAGATGCCAATCAACCCGATGAGCGCTTCCGCCGAGCGATCGAGATTGAGCCCAACCGGCTCGCCAACGGCGACGCCGAGCGACTGAAGATGTCGCGCAAGTTGATTTGCCGCGGCGTTCAGTTGCGCGTAGGACAGCGTCACATTGCCCGCGATCACCGCGGCACGCTCCGGCACGCGACTCACCTGTCGCTCGAACAACTCGCTCAACGTAGCCGATGGCCCTTCGGGAGTCGTCGTCGCATTCCAGGCAGCGAGCTGCTCGCGCTCCTGCGCGGTCAACAGCGGCAGTTGCGAAACGTGCGCTGACGGATTCGCCACCATCGCATCAATCACGCTGCGCAGGTGACCGAGGAAGCGATCGGCATAGCTTGGCGCAAAGAGATCCGTGCGATACCAGAGCGTGAGGTCGATGTCCTCGCTTCGCTCAGTGACGAGCAGCGTGAGATCGAACTTTGTGCCCGCAGCATCGAGCTCCACTGCGCTGATCGATGCGTCGCCGAGCCGAAGCT
>JBDUCR010000016.1:0-11435 GCA_040003345.1 bacterium | reverse complement strand
CTGCACCATGATCGTGTAGTCGTCCTTGCGCGCGGTGAGCAGCATCATGCTCATGACTGCCGCGTCACCGACGCCCTCGACCGGACCGTTCGTCATGCCGTGGACGGCAGTCCCTCCCATTCCGCCGGTGAGCTTGCCGGCCATCGCCGCGCCGCCGAGCGATGCCTTCTGCAGCGCCGCGTGCTCGGCGGGATCCGAGTAGTCGCGCGGCGTGATCCATTGCAGCTCCACCGATGCACCGGCGGGATTCGAGGGCGACTCGTAGTGGCAGGATGAGTGCGACGAGTGGCCGTCGTCGTCGGCCTTAGCCGTGGTGTAGGTCTCGCCTGTGATGGCATTGATCTCGTCGACTGGCATCAGTGCGCAGGCGCTCACGCGTGATGCAGTCCCCGAGCCCGCGCTCGTCTTCGCGACTTCTCCGGCGGCGGTATCGGCAGTCTTGTTTCTGCACGCCATCAGCGTGAACGCGAGTGCCGCCGTGGTGAACACACTGAGCGCGCGCAGCGTCGGGGTAGGTCTGGTGGTCAGGGACAGGTCGTTCCTTCGTGTCATCAGTCGTTCTCCAGAATTGAGGTTGGGGCCGATTGCTATCAGCGAACGGGCAGTGAGAGCGTGGGCAATCCGACGAAGCGCGCGGCGATGGCTCCGCCGACGACGAGGAGCACCGCAGCGCAGGCGACGACCGCGGCGGTGTAGCCGAGCGCGCGGTCGCGCGGTGCGCCCATGACGGCGGGGAGTCCGAGAAAAACGAGGTAGAGCGAGTAGAGCCCGAATAGCTCGAGCACCGAGAGCAGGGGCACGACGACGAAGGTGCCAGCGATCCAGCCCGCGGTGCTCGCATATGCCGCGACCTTGAGCGCCTGGATCGGGTTCTTCTTTCCGCCGAAGGTGGGCGCGAGCGCGTCGATGATGAGCGCGAGGACGTAGACGGTGACCAGCGCCACCGCGTATCGCACGACCGCGCTTGCTGCAGCCGAGGCCAGCGGTACGCGATAGACTCCGCCGAATGGGAGCCGGATGCCGAACGCGCTGGCCTCGATCACCGACGCGAGTGGTGCGACCGCTGCGAGCCACAC
Source organism: bacterium (assembly GCA_040003345.1). Classification (GTDB taxonomy): domain Bacteria; phylum Gemmatimonadota; class Gemmatimonadetes; order Gemmatimonadales; family Gemmatimonadaceae; genus AG11. The sequence continues at coordinate 10,359 of JBDUCR010000016.1, read as the reverse complement.
GATGTATTCGGCGTACAGTCCGCCGACCGTCGCTGATTCAGCGGCGATCATCGCCCATTCCGATCGGGGCTGTAGCAGGATGGACCGAGCACGTGCGACGAGCGATCGGGCTCGCGGCTCGGAGGTCACAGGTGGCGCCATCACTGTCATGCGAACCTCCTTCTGGAGTGCGTTGCCGGCCGACGAGCCCTTGCTGCTCATCGTTCCGGTTCGTAAGGTTCGAGCAAGATTGAGAGAGCGCGTTATCGCGCTGCGTCGACGCTGTTACCGCGGGTGGTAACGGCACATCACCGGTGCCGCATGGGCGCTGGCCTCGCCTTCATCGGCATTCTGTGGCACACCTCCGGACGTTCGGCCGCCTCGAGCTCGTCCGTGGAGAGTCTCCAGCGACGCAGGTGCTGCCCATGCAGCCGAAGCGTCTCGCGCTGCTCGCGTATGTCGCGCTCGCTACGCCGCGTGGCGCGCACCGTCGCGATGCGCTGCTCGCGCTGTTCTGGCCCGAGCTCAATGCCGACGATGGCCGCCGCGCGCTGCGACAGGCGCTCCACGGCCTGCGGCATCAGTTGGGCGACGGTGTGCTCGCGTCCAGCTCGGACGACCGAATCGGTATCGCGGACGGAGACTTCACGTGCGATGCGATCGCGTTCGACCATGCGTTCGACGAGCGCCGCTTCGCCGACGCACTCGCGCTCTATCATGGCGATTGTCTTGATGGCGTATTCGTCTCCGATGTCGCGCCGGAGTTCGAGCAGTGGGTAGATGCGACACGCGCGCGAACTCGCGACCGCGCCGCGTCGGCCGCGAGCGCGCTTGCCGACGAAGCACGACGGGTAGGCGACACCGCGGCGGAGCTGCGTTTCACCGGCCACGCTAGTCAGCTTGCGCCAGACGACGAGGCGCGCGTACGAGCGTGGATGCGGGCGCTGCACTCCAGTGGAGATCGCGCCGGCGCGCTCCGCGAGTTTCAGAAATTCGAGCGGCGTATGGCCGACGAGTACGATGCAGAGCCGGCGAAGGAGACGCGCGCGCTCGCAGAGGAGTTGCGCATCGCGCCGGTACCCGCAGCGGTGCCCGAGCCCTCGATCTCGGCCTCGCCGTCGCCGACGATGGTTGTCGCCGCGCCAGTGGAGATGGCGGACACACTGGTCGAAATGCCGCCGTCGCCAGCGGTCATGGTGGACAGTGATGCGCGGCACGTCTCATCGCGCAGGCGGCGGCTGCTGGTGGGTGCGACGATCGCACTCGCGCTCGCGGCCACGGTGCTCGTGCGTGTAACAACGCGCTCGTCCAGCGACGTCGAAGGAATATTGGTGGCGCAGTTCGACAATCACACGCGCGATTCGCTCCTCTCGGGAGCGGTGACCGAGGCGTTGCGCGCGGATCTCTCGCAGTCGCGGCGCACGCGCGTCATGAGCCGATCGCAAGTGCAGGCGATCCTGATGCTCATGCGTCATCGCCCGGGTGAGCTCGTGTCGGACGCGACGGTACGCGAAGTGGCGGAGCGCTCGGGAGTGAAGGCATTCGTCACCGGAGACGTGTCCGCGTTGGGCAGTGGGTACTCCGTGTCGGCGGAGCTCATCTCGGCGAAGGGAGGCGAGATCATCGTCTCTGTACGCGAGAACGCGCCCGATTCGACGAAGTTGCTCCAGGCCGTCGACCGAGTGTCGGCGCAACTGCGACGCGGCATCGGCGAGTCGTTGTGGACGATCCACGCGAGTCCGTCGCTGGAACAGGTAACCACGTCTTCGCTGCAAGCCCTCCGTCTGTACTCCGAAGCAATCCGTATCGGCGACCAGGGAGGCGACGGTCATCCGGCGGTGGCGCTGCTGCAGAAAGCGGTCATCATCGACACCGGCTTCGCCATGGCCTACCGCAAGCTCGGCACATACCTGAGCTATTTCGGCGACAACGCCGGAGCCGACGCGGCGCTCACCAAAGCGTTCCGCTTGCGAAGCCGCCTGCCCGAAATCGAAGGGCTGCACATTGCGGGATCGTACTATCTCGGTGCGAATCTCCCCGACAGCGCGGCGGCGACGTATCGCGTGCTGCTCTCGCTCTATCCAAACGACATGCGCGCGCTCAACAATCTGGCGGACGCGTACGAGAACATGAAGGAATTCGATCGGGCGGAAGTGCTCTTTCATCGCGCGATCGAGAGCGATTCGTCCGTCGCGCTGTTGTTCAATCATCTCGCTACCGATCAGTTCAATGCGGCGCGCTACGACGCGGCGGAGAAGACGCTCGCGGCGCGCGCGTTGAAGTTTCCGCCTCAGGTTGACGCCGACATCATCGGAGTGTCGATCGCGCTGATGCGCGGTGAGCTCAAAGGCGCACGCGAGAGAACGGAGCAGCTGCTCGCCGCCGCCACGCCGGACCTCGACGGCAGGTTGGAGCTGCTCAAGATTCGCTCGACGCTGTCCATCATCGATGGGCACTTGCAGGAGTCCGATCGCGATCAGCGCGCACTGCAGAAGATGCAGGTGGCCGGGGGACTTGGAGGGAGTTATCTCACCGCCGCCATCGCGCTGGCGCTCAACGACATCTGGTATCGCGGAGACTCAGTGGCGGGCATCGCGCTGCTCGACTCGAGCGTCGCGCGCTTTCCTCTCGCAGCCATGGTTCCGCTCGACCGGAACTACGCAATGCTCGCGTATACCTACGCACTCGGCGGACGCCCCGCGCGGGCGCGAGAGCTTTTAGCCGAACTGCGAGCGAACGAGTCGCTCCCTTTCGCCACGCCGGGCGGGTTGAGCCTTCACGACGAAGGCGGGTACCTCCGCGCACTCGGCGCAACGGAGCTCGCCGAGGGAAAGGTGAAGGAGGCTGTGGCGACGCTGCAGCGTGCGGCTGAGTTGCACTTCTGTCCAACGTGCGCGCTGCCCGACCTGGCGCGTGCGCTCGAGCTCACCGGTGCGCGCGACTCCGCGATCGTCGTGTATCAGCGATACGTCACCACTCCCTGGTCGGAATGGCAGAACGCGGGCGGTGAGTATCGCGTCTCCGCGTATCGTCGGCTGGGTGCACTGCACGATGCGCGCGGCGACACCGCCCTCGCGCTTCGTGCGTATGACAAGGTCGTCGATCTCTGGAGCAGCGCCGACGCGGAGCTGCAGCCGGCCGTCACCGCAGCGCGACAGCGGGCGACCTCGCTGCGCGCCGCGACGAGAACTGTCGCGGCGCACTGAGTTACAGGTGCAGACTCAGTAACGTTCACGGCGCGGGCTTGTCCGCGCAGCTCGACGGATACGTGTCGGTCTTGTCCATGAGATCCTCCGAGTTCTGAACGCCACCTTCGCTGAGAATCGGCTGAACGTTCAGCGCGTGGAGGAAGAAGTTGATCGCATCCGTGACGAGCTGTGGCATCTGATAGCCGACTCCATATCGCACGGCGGTGGTGAGTCGGGCCGCGCGGCATGGCGGCATGCCGGCCATCGTCATGCTCGATCCTTTCTCGAGCGACACGACGGTGTTGTAGCCGAGGTACGGACCGGTGACGAAGCCGAAGGCGCCGATGCCCACGATCACTTTGGCGCCATAGCCGAAGACGAGTCCATTCACACCCATCGACGTTCCCGCGAGCGTGTTCGCCAGACTCTCCTTTACGACCGGACTTCTCGGTCCCCACGCACCCCACGCGCCGCCGTTCTGTTTGCCTGCCTTGAGCAACACGCCGCCGAAGTCATACTCACCCGTTGCCTCGAGCGTACCAGTTTGCGCGGTGAACATCGTGGTGAGTGTCAGCGTCTGACGAAACACGACTGACAGCGGAACCGCGAGTCCGGTGATGGGGAACGACGCGTCTACCGGCACGAAGAAATTCTGGTGAATGTTGCCGGTGACGCCGGCGTCCGTTCCAGCGGCTAAGTGGACTCTGAATCCCGCCGCGCCGTGCAGCTCGACGAGCGCCGTCACGACAGCCCCGTGGTGGATGACGAGATCGAAATGCACGGATGGTTGCTTCAGGAGAAGTGACGCCGTCGCCAGCATCTGCACTCCCTGGCCCTCGTGCGCGATGGTGACGCCGATGCCAGAGCAACACACGGGAACGATCCTGAAGTTGTCGATGAAAATCTCTTTCGGTGCGCCAATCACGGGCAGGGGAGAGGCTTGCGCAGGTTGCGTGTAGTTCGCAAGGAACGTGGGCGCGCCCCAGTCTGCGCTTGCTCCCTGCGCGGGTGCATCGTGCGTCGTGGTACCTGGATAGTCGGGAGCCGTGTACACGACCATCGACGAGAGATCGAGCGGCTGATCCGATGTCAGGTTCGCTTCCTTGATCACCTCGGTGATCGCGACGGGGCCGAGCGTGACGGCGAGTCCGTCGCCGATGCGTTCGACCGCGAGGACGCGGCCCACCACGCGGCCAGTGGCGAAGAGAATCTTGTCCTGCTTGATCTCTCCAGCCTGCGGAGCGTTCGCGTCGATCGTCCAAGTGAGCCCGTTCGACGCCATGTCGCGAATGGCGTCTGACCCGTGCTCCATGATGATGACGTCGTCCTGGTAGGTGACTTCGTTGTTGCGCGTTGGTGAGACACCCCATCGCAGCTCGCTGGGCGTGAACTTGGCCAGCGCCTTGGGCAACGACGCTGTCGTGGCGGCTCGGGTGGTCGGAGCAGAGGCGGGTGCTCCGACCTTGTCTTGTTTGTCACACGCGATCGCGGAGACGAGGGCGAGCGAGATCCCGAGTTGTGTGATCGTTGTCATGAGGTCCGTCACGGGAAGATGGAGGCTGGTATCGGGTCGAGGCTCGAGAGTATCGATGCCCCGTTACCGCCGCGACGCGACTGTCGTTACTGCTGGCCGTAACGCACGAAACGTCGCTCGCGTCATCCAGCGCGCGTCGACTCACCGTGTCATGAAGGCGGTCGCGGTCACGTCATCGACAGCGGGAGGGCTGTCGAGGCCGATGAGACCTGTCGTCGTCAAAATCGTCCCCGAGTAACGCGAGCGCACTGGCGCGACGCGAATGGAGCGACGATCTCGCCAGGACACTTTCGACTCTTAAGGTGTCGGATGCGACGATTGTCGTCCTGCAGGACACACCCCGGATGCCGTTCGAGGCGCCACGGTGTGTCCTCAGTAATTCGAATGACGTGTCGCGGTGTTCGGCCGATACCAAAGGGGCCGAGAACACCAGGGTCGGTGCGCTGCGGTGCAGACGGTCTCATCCGACACAAGGATACCAATCATCTCACTGCGAACTACGTCGAAACATTGGCCCCGGTTCTCTCGCGTGCGATTACAGACGCGATACATACCACGCGAGAGTCACCAATGAATCTCTGCTGCATCGCGCAGGATCAACCGCGACACCTCGAGCGCAACACGGAACGTGGAATACACGCCGCCGTTGAATCCACTAACCTTTTCGCGCTGCGGCAAGAACGGCGGCCACTCGCGCATCGAGACCCTCCATAAGGCCGACGACAGAGGCACGCGTTTCGGACGCCAAGCTGTCCCGGACGAGCTTCAACAGGACTTCACGTACAGCGCCGCTGGTGTTTGCCGACCCGCGTGTATCGGGCGACGTGTGGTTTGACGTCGTGCTCCTGACCCCGTTGCTCGATGCCTCCTTCCTGCGGGCGGTCTTGCGGGGGCGCGGCTTGATTGCGCCGCTCGCCAAGAGGTTGCGTACAACGGGCAAGTAGTACGAAGCATGAAACGCCTGTGGGCCCATCGTCTTGAATGAATTGTCGATGGACTTGGCTCGCTCATGCAGCGGAGCACTTCCGACCTTGCCGCTCAGTAGTGAGCGTTCCACCATCGACCGGATTCTAGCCTTGGTGGCGGACGACACGTTGCCGCCATTCCGATTCTTCGTCACAGATCCCGTTTTACGCTTGACTGCCGTTCGCTTCTGGCTTGGCACGAGGAGTGTCTCCCTTAGACATGTAAGTGACGCTTAAGAGTGCGTCGCGTACAAAGATGTGCAAGGGAGGGCGTGTGAGCAACACTCGCGTTCGACGCGAGCAATGTCTTCGATTCGCCTTGACGTCTAAGGAGAAGCGCCCCTTATCCATCCGGCGTGCCCGGGGGTACGTCGTGTCCTCCGCGCTCAACAACCCCGGGCGACACCCTCGTCCAGCCTACCTAAGAGATTGGTCGGCTCACCTTTTCGCCTGCTCCGCCTTTGAAGCACCCTCGCCGCCGAGGAAGGGAAGCACGGTGGCGGCAAGCGCTGGCGCCGCACCGATCTCGTAGTGCGTCAGGTTCGGCAGAATGGCGAGCCGGCTCTTGGGCATGTGCTCGCGCATCCAGCCGGCATCCTTCAGCCCACCGCCCAGAAGGTGGTAAAACGAGACGATGTGTTCGGGACGGATCATGTCGGCGTCGCCGTAAACCAGCATGACCGGCATCGTGAGCTGCTTCACGGTGGCGGACCAGTCGTATGGCTGCCGCATGTACTCACCCATCGCGTCGAGCAGCCGAGGAAAATCCTCTGGGTGCGGCGCCACCGCTACGTACGACTTGTACATCGGCGTTTCCTTCATCGCGTCGGCAGCAGCCGCGCTCACTGCGGCCTGCTGAGGCAACATCTCGGCGAAAAATCCGTTTTGTGCATACGGCGTGGACACGAGGACCAACCGACGGACGAGTTCGGGTCGCTGCGCGGCGAGCTGAAACGCTGCGCCACCGCCGAAAGAGTAGCCCATCACGTCGACCTGCCGAAGACCAAGCTTGTCGAGCACTACGCCGAGGTCGCGACCGATGTCGACGAGGTCGATCTTCCGTGTTCCGAGCGCGGTACGACCGTGACCCTGTAGATGGACGCCGATGACCCGCCGGTTCTCAGCCAACTTCGTGAGCACCGGACCGAATAGCTCTGTCGTAAAGAGCCCGCCATGCAGCAGCAGTAGCGGTTCACCCTTGCCGCGAATCTCGAACCAGTAGTTCACGCCGTTGGCGGCGACGTAGCCACTCGTGTCTGGTTTGGGGACCGCTTGCTGTGCCTGAGCAGAAGACGTCGCCACGATGGTGGCAACCGCTGCTGCAATGAATGCGACTCTGGATTGACTCGTCATGATCGGCTCCGGACGGTGGCGCACTCAATTGCGCGCTCTATCGAGACGTCGAACGACCGATGGCGAAATCGACAAAGAGGCGCGAGGACACTCAACGCGCTCGCGCATTTACGGGCTCTCTACGGCGAACGCGCAACTCTATGGGGTCATCGACACCGGCTTTCGACCAATTCCAGTCAGCAGATCGATGAGCGTCGCCGACGGCGTCCACGATTTTGGTGCGTGTCGAACCGACGTCGCGTCAAGATCGAGTAGGCCGATTAACACCTCGCCGACGATTCGCGCGCCCACAGGACCAAGTCGATCTCCCGCCTGTCGTACGTCGGCCTCACGCAGGATGTAATACCATAGCGGCGTCTCATTCGACCACCCCGCGCCTGCAGTGCCGACCTCCTCGACACTCAACGGCGGCACGCCCATTCGCCGCGCCACCGACTCGCCCGACGGCAGGCCGACGCCTTGGCCGCGCACCAGATCACGCACGGCGAGCGAGTGAAAGTCCTCCACATCAGAACTGCCCGTGAGCGCGACGGGCAATGCGATGAGCGCTCCGACCAATCGGCCGTCGATCTTCTTCGCGCGAGCGGCGGGCGGAGCACCGTCCGCATCAAACAACAAAGGCCACTCGATCTGGTGCTCGGCAGCGACAGGCCGAAAGCCAAGGAGATCGGGAAAGATCGCCACAGCACTGGCGGCCGAGTTCAATGGATACGTGTTTCTGATTTGAGAATGACCGTACCGGTAGGCGGCATCTGCGAATTCGAGTGGGATGAACGGTTGATCGTCCGGCCGATAGTACCGACGGTCGCCTTGCATGATCAGGCCGGTAAGCTCGCCACCGATCAGCGACGGTAGAAACTCACGCAGCACTACGGTCTGGTAATGCCACAGCAATTCGCGGGTAGCGGCCGCGAAGACACTCGACTCGGATTCGCCCGAGGCACGTGCACGATCGACGAACGCATTGTGCGCGTGCACGAACGCGAGGTGCATCTGCGACAGGACGACGTGCGAGTCGTTGCGCGGGTCGCCGATGATGGCGGTGCCCTCGGGGTTTCTCAACAGGTCGCGACCGCCAGGCGCGGTGAGCAGCTTGGCCGGATCATCCCGCTGAAACAGATACGGATGCCCGACCGGACCGTCGCCGTACAGTCCCTCGAGATTCAACCGGGGCGAGCGCGCGTTTCGTAACTGCGAGAGATCAGCATGCGTTTGCGGCGCTGATCGGTCGGCGGTGATGTCGTGCGCAATGAACTGCCCAAAAAACGGCCAGCCGGCCGCCACAGAGGCGAGCGACGCCGGTTCATCCGCCGCGTCCTGGCAATGGCAGAGACCACCGGCGCGACCCAAGGCAAACAATGATTCCTGCTCGGCGCTGAATGAGGGGAGATCCGGAAACAGTCGCCCATACATTGCAGGGCTCGTCGGCGCATCAATCGGTCGCTGGACACGCGCCCGTGAGAGACAGTGGGAAGACATGGCGATCTCACTCTTTCGCGTTGGGTCGATGCAATGTTGCCGAGCGTCGCCCGTCGCGACGGACTGACGCAGGTCCGTATGACAATGTGCAGGGCGCCTGAGTAGTTCAAGTCGAAAATGGGCTTGCCCGAACGTCATAAAAGATGGGAGCAATGAGCAACGACGTGAACTCCCCTTCAGTCTGCAGCAGGATCTTTCTCCTTCGGAGGTTGCAATGACGACGATGAGCTCATCCGCGAACGATCAGAACGGCGAACACCCTGCAATGAAGACGCCGCCAATCGTGTCGCCGCAGGAGTGGGAGGCGGCGCGCGAAGCGCTGCTGGTGAAGGAGAAGGCGCACACACGCGCGCGCGACGCTCTTGCCGCCGAGCGTCGGCGAATGCCAAAGATGCGTGTGGAGAAGGAGTACGAGTTCGAGGGACCCACGGGCAAAGTCAGTCTGCTCGACTTGTTCGAGGGGCGGAGCCAGCTGATCCTCTACCGCGCCTTCTTCGAGCCAGGAGTCTTTGGTTGGCCCGACCACGCCTGTCGAGGATGCTCGATGGGAGCCGATCAGGTCGCCCCTGTTGTGCACCTGAACGCTCGTGACACCACGCTCGTCTTCGTCTCGCGCGCGCCTCAGGCCGACATCGCGCGGCTCCAGGCGCGGATGGGTTGGGAGATACCGTGGTTCACCATCACCGACAACTTCGACGTCGATTTCGGTGTCGACCTGTGGCACGGTACGAACGTCTTCTATCGTGAAGGCGACCAGGTGTTTCGCACTTACTTCATTAACAATCGCGGCGATGAGCAGATGGGGGGCACCTGGAACTATCTCGACATCACACCACTTGGTCGGCAGGAAACCTGGGAAGATTCGCCCGCCGGCTATCCACAGACCCCGCCGTACAAGTGGTGGAACTGGCATGACAGCTATGACGAAAATGCAAAGGTCGACAAGAAGTGGATAGAGGTGTCGGACGCCGGCGAGGCGGCGTTTCGGAAGAAGGACGCGAGCGCGAAGCAGTGAGATACGGCAAGCGAACGGATAAGGAGAGGGCATGGACTACAAGGGACTGATCAAGAGCCTCGATGTACCGGCGGGATTCCAGGCGCCCGCCGAACTGGCGTACGCGGACATTCGCGCCAGGGCGCTCAGTCGTGCCGACTTGCACGATGACGTGCAGGGCATCAACGAGAGTCTCGATCTCATCCGACGGACACGCGGGGGCAGCTGGCCGACGGCGCCAGTCACCGAAGACGACGACTATGTCGATCTGGTCTGGCACGAGCTCGAATGTCGGGAGGGTTACTCATTCGCATATGCCGTGTATGACGCAGACAACCACTACCTCGGCTGCTGCTACCTGTATCCAATGGGAAGACGGACTCCACTCGCGCCGGAACTGCTGCACCACGATGTCGACGTGAGCTGGTGGGTCACGCCAGACGCCTATAGCCGTGGCTACTACACAAAACTCTACGTCGCTCTGCGGCGCTGGATTGCAAGTGAATTCCCGTTCACGAGCGCGTGGTACTCGAATAGCGAAATCCCAAGCGTGTAGAACGCGCGTGCTGAATCATTAATGAAGTGAGTTGCTATATCGATTCGCGGGCAGCAACCGTACCGACCCTTCACGAGAATCATGAGCGAATTTGCGGGAATAGCAGGACGGCGAGTGCTGATTACCGGGGCGACGAGTGGCCTCGGGCTCGCGATGGCGCAGGCGCTGATTCGCGAGGGCGCATACGTCGTCATCGGCGGACGAGATCAGAGCAAGATCGATCAGGTCGTCGCTTCTCTTAAGCCCGGCGTCGGAAAATATGCCGGAATGCTCATGGACGTTCGGGATGAGCGATCGATTCAGGAAGGCGT
>JBDUCR010000118.1:0-11541 GCA_040003345.1 bacterium | reverse complement strand
TGGTCGCGTGATCACGGCGATGGAACTGCGCCTGTCATCCCGCGGGAGCGAAGCGCGTGTCATCCCGCAGGAGCGGAGCGAGTGTCGGGAGCTAACGTGCACCGCTCCGTGGCCAGGTATAATCGGCGCGACAGTAGATCCCGACACTCGCTCGCTTCGCGTCGCTCCTGCGGGATGACAGGAGAGCAGCGAAGACCGGATTCCCCCTATTTCCTCATCCCGATCTCACTTCGTTCGCACCACCAGGAACTCGAATGGCGTACTCGGAGCGCCACCTCCGGACGTGAACGTCAGCAGGCCCTCCTTGGTCGCGGGCAGTGCAAAACGGAGATAGCTCGCCGAACCGCCGCGCACCGACAGATCCACCTTCGTGTTGTCGATCAATGGCGACACGACGAGCGGATACGTCGGAATATTCACGAAAGTGGTTGTGATTATGTCGCGGAAGTTCCAGCTCTGGTGCGTGTATTTTGGATCGACGGCTACGCCGAAGTCGTCGGTGTAGTTCGCGACCGCCCAGTCTCGTACCAGCGAGACTGGATTGGTCCCGAAGACCAACTGCAGCGATGCTTGTCCCGTCACCGTCGAGTTGTCGAATCGTTGCCAGATGGTGCCATCAGTGGGCCCGAGTCTGTCGGCCGCGTAGCGAAGGAATGACCATGTCGCGCCTCGTGTCTCCAGCGCGTCGTCATCCGCATACGGCGAGTTTCCGCCTGGATCTTGCAAATATCCGATGAATCGCGAAAAGTTCGATAACGCATCGTTCTTCCACAGCGGATACGTCGGCCGGTTGACGATGCGAATGAGATTGTCGTCGAGATTCGACCTCGGCGCCAACCCGCTCTCGCGGTAGTACAGCAACTCTTCGGCGATGTGACTCAATCCTTCGTTGAGCCACACATCCTCGAAGTCAGTAGCCGTAGTATTGATCCAGAAGCGGCGGCTGGCGTTGATGAGATGCTGGAACTCGTGCGCAAGAATTCCGGTCGTGATGCTATCCACGAAGCCGATCGTGTGCTTCACGCCGTTGATGCCGTTTGGTGCAGGCACCAGCATGTAGAACATCAGGCCTTCATTGCTGCCCGCGCAGCTCTCCGACAGAGTGGAACCGACCTTCGGGAAGAGATCGCGCGGATTGAAGAAGCCACCGACGAAGAAGTGGGAGGTCGAGTCGACAAGCTCGTTCACAGTGCGTGTGAACAGAATCGCGACGTGATCAGATTGGTGCCCGTCGGTCGGCACGCCAAAGGCCGCAACATCGAGCGGATATACGAGGGTATCGAAGCGCGTGGCAATTCGCTGATAATCAGTGCTCGTGAAGCCACCGATCGGATTCAGCGTATCAGACAGCACGGTGGCCTTTGCACCGACTGCTTCCACACGCAATCCATGATTGATTGCGCCGGTACAGGTGCCGCCGCTCACGTTTAGGGTGACGATGTCCCCCACCTTCGCATCTGCAGGAATACCCGAGTACAAGGCGCCGGCCGGTCCTGTCCCTGAAATCGAGCGAGACAGCGCACTGCGACGAGCGACTCGTGCACTCGGCATCACGCCCCTGAACTGCCGGTTCGCCCGCGCAAGGAGCCGAAGATGGAAGCCTTCGTCGAGCATCGGCAAAGCTGTCGACCTGCTTCCGATTGCCGAGCGCAGCGCGGCTGCACCCGACGTTGATGGCGCCTTGAAGGTACTCGGCGGCACGGCGAGGCCGTTGCCCGTAACTGAAACGCTCAGCGGAGTGCTTCCGTCCGTAGAGCTGTTGAAGGCGACGACCGCGAACTCAGCCCCTGACGTCGCGCCAGTAAGACAGGCGTATTGTGTCGAGAAGGAGGTGACGTCACCGACGTTCATCGGCGACGCTGTGGCAACGTCAGTACACTTGGAAGCGCCGACGGCATACACGTTGATGGTCGTGCTGTCCGCGCGGCCGCCCGACGTGGAGATGACGAACGTGCTGCCGGGCTGGCGCAGTACGCGCACGAGGCCGGCCTGATCCACGCTCACAAGTGTTCCATCGGTCACGGAGTAGGTGACCGCACCGGAAGGCGCCGCGTTGCCGAATTGATCCTGCGCGACCGCTGCTATCCGAGCCGTGTCGCCCACGTTGAAGAAACGCAGCGTCTTGGGGTTGTTCACCAGCTTCGTAGTGACACCGGCAATGACGGTGATGGTCGTCGTAGCGGCGGCGCTCACGCCAGATACCGTTGCGCGAAGTGTGGCCGTGCCAATCGTCGTGCTCAGCGCGACCTGCGTCGATGCCACGCCCGAGGCGTCGCTCACTCCGGTGGACGGTGAGACACTCGCCGCCCCCGTCGCCGAAAAGTTGACCGTGCTTCCGGCGACCGGTGAGCCGTTGACGTCCACTACCTTGACCGCGAATGCGCCGGCGAGCGAGCCCGCCGCACCCGTCGTTGGCGGTGCCGTGGCGACATCGAGGCGTGAAGGCGTTCCGCCAGTGGTCCCGGTCGATCCATCCGAGCCGCAACCAGCAGCGGCGAGCAACGACGCGGCGACCACCGCGAGCAGGGAGTTACGAGATAGGCGCATCACTTTGTCCGCACGACCACCATCTGAAGGTTTGGATTCGCCGTGCCGGCCGGCGCGGTGAGACTGAGCGTAGTAGTGCTATTGGCTGGAAGGAGAACGAGCGCATACGCCGCTCCACCAGCGACGATCGTCCCGCTGTACGTCGCCGCGCCGGTGATCGTCAAACCCGGTAACGGATAACCGGAGCTTCCAATGTTGGAGTAGATATTGTGCCAGTTCCAGCTTCGATCCTGATACTGCGTGCTCAACGCGCCGAGATCATCGACGGCATGCGAGACCAGCCAGTCGCGTATGAGGCCCGAGAGGTCGGTGCCGACGACGCTTTGCAAATTCGCGAAGCCTGCCGTGGTATTGTTCGCGAGACGAAACCACGTGGCTGCATCGGCGTCGGCGAACGACGTGCCTGCGTATGCTGACTGGCTTCGCACGGCAGACGATACAGGTGCTGCTTGCGACCGGTACCAGCTGCGCGCCGCATCCATCATCGGCGACAACACCGCGCGCTCGCGCGAGCGAAGCCCGGCCTCGAAGCTCTCGTCGCGATGCAGAACGCTGGGGTCGTTGTCCATCGCGACGCGCACGGTCGCCGGAGCGAATCGGTCCGCGATCGGAATGGAGCTCGAACCAACCGCCGGAGTCGCACTGACGTTGAACGTCGTGCTCGCGCCCGACTGCAGCGCCGTATTGGCGAGCGTGACGTAGTACTCGCCTCTCGAGGGCCCCGATGTCAACACGACGTCGCCCGCACCGGTGACCGTCTGCCCAGCGCCTGGCGTAAAGCCATCGGTCGCGTTGAGCCGATCGACAGCGTAGCGAAGGAACGACCATGTGGCGCCACGCGTCGCAAGTGAATCGTCGAGTGCGTAGGGAGAGTTTTTCGACGGCGCACCGAGGTACGTCCGATAGCGCGAGTTGTTGCCGGCCATGTCCGTCGTAAAGGCGAGACGGATCGTGTTATTCGCTCGCGTCGCGTTGAAGTCGATGTTCGCGCGCGGCGACACTCCGGCCTCGTGATAGAACAGCAGTTCTTCGGCGACATGCGCGAGGCCTTCGTCGAGCCACTTGTCCTCGAAGACCGGCGAGTTGTTCACGTACAGCCGCCGCGTCGCGTTGATGAGATGCTGAAACTCGTGCGCCAGTACGGGCACCGTTGCCGTATCGACGAAGCCGGTGGTGCGCACGTTGCCGTTCACCGAGCCAGTCGGATCGGGCGCGAGCATGTAGAAGTATTCGCCCTGGTTGCTTCCGGCGCAGGCTTTCGCGCGCGCGGTGGCGGTGGTGGGGAACAGATCTCGCGAGAAGACGAAGCCGCCGACGTATGCATTGGATCGTGGCGGCGTGAGCTCGTTCACGGCGCGCGTGAACAGGATGATGATGTGCCCATTCTTGTCGATGTCGAGCGGCTCGCCGAAATTCGCAACGTCGAGCGGATAGACGAGCGTATCGAACCGCGCAGCGAAGCGCTGAAAATCGGCCGTCGAGAATCCGTTCTTCGGATTGAGTGTGTCGCTCATGATGATGGCGCGACTACTGATCGCCACGACGCGTGCGCCGTGATAGACCGGCCGGTCGCAGGGATCTTCGCCGTTCACGTTCAGCGACACCAGATCGCCCACGCTCACCGGCCCTGACGGGTTTGGAATGGGCTCGAGACTATTGTTCGGCGTCAGTGGAGTGTCAGACTTGCACGCGCCCAGACCAATGAGAGTAATGCACCCGCACGTCAACATTCGATGAGTGAGGCGAGAGTGCATCCGGGCGTCGTCCTTAGGTGAGGTCCCCCGTTTCGTGGGGAGGTGCAGTTGAGCGAGCGGCGGGGCGTCATCCAATGACTAGACACCCAAGGGGGACGTCACCCGATCCAATGTGTTAAACCGGCCACCGAATGACGGTTCCAGCCTGAAAGAATAGGAGCGACCTCAGCGTTGCTTCGGGGTTGTCACGAAGCCACCCGTTCGGCCAAGGCGTGGTGACGGCCGCTGACTCGGGCCGTTGAAAATAAAAGCTTCTCACACTCCTCTGCTGTGACTGGACGCACAAGGAGAAACCCCTGCCACTCCGCGCAGCGTTGCTCGACGAAAAACGCCAGCTGCTCGGGACGCTCGATTCCCTCGGCGATCACGTTGACGCCGAGCGTGAGCCCCAGCGTAATCACGGCGGCGGCGATGGCGCTGTCGTCCGTGTTGTCTGGAACGCCCTGCACGAAGCTGCGATCGATCTTGAGCGAGTCGATCGGAAAGAGACGCAGTGCGCTGAGCGACGAGTAGCCGGTGCCAAGATCGTCCAGCGAGACGCGAACGCCCTTCGCCTTGAGGAGCCGCAGATTGTCGATCGCGCGACCGCTCGAGCGCATCGCGATGCTCTCCGTGATCTCGAGCTCCAGATGCTCCGGAGGCAGCGAAGTTTCGGTCAAAATCTGTTCAACACGATCTACGAGATCCGGAGTCTGCAGCTGGCGCACGGAGAGGTTCACGGCCGCACGGAGTTGCGTCTGTCCTCGTGCACGCCACGCCTGCACCTGCGCACACGCGTTGCGCAGCACCCAATCGCCCATGGGCACGATCGCACCCGTTGCCTCAGCCAGCGAGATGAACTCGGACGGCATCAGCAATCCGCGAACCGGGTGATTCCAGCGAAGCAATGCCTCGACTCCCGTGACCAGCCCCGTATGCGACTGCACGATCGGCTGGTAACAGATGACGAGCTGATTGAGCTCCAGCGCGCGTTGCAGATTGCTCTCGAGACCGAGTCGCTCGAGCGCAGCGTCGCCGACTTCCGGCACATAGCGCTCGACGAGATCCCTGCCCTGCCCCTTGGCGCGATACATCGCCGCATCGGCGGTCTTGAGCAGACCCTCTGCGTCCGTCGCGTCGGCGGGATACATGCTGATCCCGAGACTCGTGGTAACGAACAGCTCCTGGCCATCGACGATGATCGGGCGCTTCACCGCGGTGATGATTCGCTCCGCAAGTAGCACGGCGTCTTCCGGTCCGACGACCTCGCTCGCGAGCACGGCAAACTCGTCGCCACCAAGTCGCGTAACGGAATCCTCGGCGCGTACCGTCAGCTTGAGACGCTCGGCAATGGTCTGCAGCAGCATGTCCCCCGCGGCGTGACCGAGTGAGTCGTTCACGATCTTGAAGCGGTCGAGATCGAGAAAGAGCACCGCGGCCATCGTGTCGTTGCGGCGTGCGTGATGAAGCGCCATGCCGAGCTGATTGAGGAACAACTGGCGATTCGGCAGGCCCGTCAGCGAGTCGTGGTATGCAATGCGTTCAATGCGCGCGGCGGCGTCCATCGTGGCCTGTCGCTCTTCCTCGAGCAGCCAGATCACGAGTCCCAGTGCGAGCGCGACGTACAACACGACATCCGCGAACGCGAGGCTCGACAAGTAGACGGAGAAGCGGTTGCGCAGCGCGGGGGTGGACGAGAGCGCGAGGAAGTGCAGCTGCTGCACCCCGAGGCCGAAGAAGGCGCCCATGACGACGCGCCGTCCAATGCCTCGCGCAATCCGTGGAGCGCGCGTGATGGCGGCGCCGCCGATGAGAAATGCAGCGGCGGCGGCGACTCGTCGCACGGTGACGCGAAGCGTGTACAAGAGATCGATGTGGCTCGCGTCCCACGCATAGGCGATGACCAGCAGTGCGCCAAACGTTGCGACCCCTGCGATGATCCACCGAGTGGCTCGCGGCGGAAGTGCGCGTCCCGAGGCCAGCTCCGTCGTGCCCAGCAGAAGCCACGCGATCTGCAGATAGCCGGCGATTCCCGCCGCGAGGGCGAGCGCGAAGCGTAGCGGATCGGTGATCGGCAGCCAGGTGCCGAGCAGGATCGAACTGGCGCCGCCACCGGTGTGCACGGCGAGTGCGAGCCAGCTCCAGGTCCAGTGCCGAAGGAACGGGCGCCAGTACCGGCGAAGCAGGCCCCCGAGCACGAAGGCGATGAGGATTGCCACGCCTGATTGCGCGAACAATCCAGCGACAGACAGAACGGTAGACAGCGCCATCCGAAAGGGAACGGGAAGCGTCAGTCCGGAAATCGCGGCCTGGCGCCTGAGGTGTTTATTGCTGACAACCCGCGCTCAGCGCGGTCTTCCCCATCCGCCGTTGCGGCGGAGCGGTGCGATTGCATAAGGTAGGTCTCCGGCCGGGCGTGCGTCCGCTCCGGCTCGGATCCTGAAATATAGACGATGCCCCTCTCCGGACGGCACGACGACCCGATTCTGGACCAGATCGCGCGGGACACGTTCGCGCTGTTTCCGCATTGCCATCGGTGCGGCCAGCAGATCGAGAAGTTCGAGGACGCCGACGTTCGCGTCCATGTGCAGCGCATCGTACATCGCGGCGCCTGCCCGGCTCCGGCGGTCATCGAACGACTGATGCCGCCGGAAACGAGGTAGCGCGACCCTACCGCAGCGCGGGGAGCACAGTCGCCGCTGCGCCGATGAACCAGATGATCACGGCCGCCATCATCGCGTTCGAGCGGGAAATCTTACCCGTTACGGAGAGTCCGATGCCGAGCAGGATCGTGACCCAGATGGTGAACACGTCGACGCGGCCGAGAAACGCGACGAGTGCCGGAGCCGCAGTATCTGGATCGAGGAATCGTCCGACACCGAGCGACAGCTTGTATCGCCCATTCATGCTCGAGGAATCAAGCAACAACAACTGGACGCCGCCGAGGACTGCCTCGAGGATTTTCGGGACGTAGGCGTACGCGGCCACCATGAACGCCGCGCCCAGCGTCTGCTTTGCGCCGAAGATCTTTCCGATGATCCAGAGCGTGAGCCCGACGAGGAACATCGTGATCGGAAGGATGAAGAAGACTCCGACTTTCGCGAACTTCGCGCCGATGGATCGCGCCGCCTCCATCTGTTCCGGCGTCATCTTCGCGCTCTGCTTCGCCATCGCGCGCGCAAACTCCGCGTCCATGATCGGCTGCATTGCACTGCTGTTCGCCAGGAAGATCGCACCGATCAACACGGTGACGACCAGCATCGGAACGCCGAAACCGGAGTGCATGCGACGCGCAAAGACCTGCGACGGCGCATAGAAGATGTCGATGTAATCTTCCCACCACGAAGCCGGCTTCGCAGGAGGAGTGACGACGCCGCTGGCGTCGCCGGACATTGATTGTTCGCTCATTTGGCCGCTGGGAAAGGGACGAAGTTGCCGCACGAAACGACGCGAGCGGCGGCGCGGAAATTCTGGCGCCATCCGCCGTCGAGCGCAACGAGCAGCATGATGCCTACGGTATCGGCTCGATGAACACCGCAGTGCCGTAGCAGAGCACCTCGGTGATGCCGGGCATTAACTCGGTCGCGTCGTAGCGCAGACCGATCACCGCGTTGCCGCCGAGCTCCGCACCATGCGCGACCATGATCTGGAAGGCGTCTGCTCTCGCCTGCTCACACAGGTTGACGAGGAGTGTAATGTTCCCGCCGAAGAACGCCTGAAACCCCACACCGATGCGCCCGATCACCGATCGCGAACGGACGGTGATGCCTCGAACGACACCGAAGTTCTTCACGACGCGATACCCGGGAAAGTCGAACGCCGTGGTGGCATATGGCGTCTCGTACTGATGAACGGGACTCATGTTTCCTCCAGTGGTGAGTTGCGTTTGACAAACATACCGGCCAACTCGTCCGCAGCGCTTTTTTCGTCGGCTCGCCATGGGATTAGTTATCTTAACTAACAATACCTCGGAGACACGACACCAGACGTAGACTCAGAAACTTCACCTCCGCCCGCGCGTAGTCGGAGTGAGCGCAGGAACCCCTCAGGAGTGCCGCAATGGACCCAGATGTCATCACTTTCGCCGCCGTCTCGTGCATCATCGTCGGGCTCGTCGGCTCACTCTGCTTCATCGGCGTCGTCACTGCCAAGTTCCTGATGCGGCCCAAAGGCGCCGCCGCCGCCGTTCAGCGCGCCGATGACGAGCGCCTGGAGCACCTCCAGCAGTCCGTCGACGCCATCGCCATCGAGGTTGAGCGGATCGCGGAAGCGCAGCGATTCAGCGCGAAATTGCTCTCGGAAAGAGCAGATAGCCCCGTGGGACGCAGCTGAGCGGGCCTTTCGCTCGTTGTGGCCGTAACCAAGCAAAATTAGGTGCGACAGCGTACATTAAAGAACTGCGACTTCTGCACCAGCGCAGTCGATGGGCCATCGGTCCGTCACCAATTGGGCGCTTCTGGCGACGCTCCTCCTGCAGGAGTCTCGTCGACATGCTGTCCTCCATCATCGCACCGTCCGCGACGTCGGCCGGTCCAATCCGGAATCATCTACTCAGCCTCCTGTCCGTAAAGGAACTGGGGCTGTTGGCGCCTGATCTCGAAGACGTGGAGCTCGCGGCCGGAGATATTCTCTACCGTGCCGGCGCCCCGATCGACTTCGTGTATTTCCCCGAGACGGCTGTCGCATCGATGATCCGGCGCATGACAGATGGCGCCGGAATCGAAGTCGGCACCATCGGGTGCGAAGGGATCGTTGGCGGGTCCGTCGCACTCGGCGCGAACGCCATGACCACCGAGTGCCTGATTCAGGTGGGCGGGCATGCGAATCGAATGTCGACGCCGGCGTTACTCGCGGCAATCGCCCTCACCGTTGGCGGCGGTGGACATGGCAATGGTCATGGCAATGGTCATGGCAACGGGAATGGCGTCCCCGGCGCCGAAGCGACGCTTTCGCGCGTGCTTCTGCTTTACGCCCAGGCCTTGTTCGAGCAATGCGCGCAAACGGCGGCGTGCAATCGGCTGCACGCGCTCGAGCAGCGGTGCGCTCGCTGGCTGCTCATGATGCACGATCGTGGCGAAGGCGACGTGCTGATTCTCACACAGGAATTCCTGTCCTACATGCTCGGCGTGCGTCGCGCGGGCGTTACGGAAGCGTGCGGCACGCTGATGCGCGCTGGACTCATCAGATATCGTCACGGACGAATCACCATCAGTGACCGCACTGGCCTCGAAGCGGCGGCGTGCGAGTGCTTCCAGGTTGCGGTTGACGCGTACGTGCTGCTCCTCGGACCCGCGCCCGCGACCATCCGTTAGTGCGGAGCGATCTTCGGTTCCTGTAATTCCGTCGAATGGCGTAGCGCTCCGCACGCAGTCGCGTAAGTTGGACCGCCATGCGCGCCTCCGCACCCGACCTGCATCGCTCCATCGGACTCGTACGAGCGACCGCCATGGTCGTCGGCATCATCATTGGTGCCTCGATCTTCGTGCAGCCATCGGCAGTTACAGCGCAAGTGCACTCGACGGGTGGCGCGCTGCTCGTATGGATCACTGCAGGCCTGCTCACGCTGGTGGGATCACTCATCGTGGCGGAGCTGGCGTCGGCGTTTCCGCGCACCGGCGGAGTGTATGTCTTTCTCAGCGAGAGTTACTCACCAGCAATCGGGTTTCTCTGGGGCTGGGCGATGTTCTGGACGATGCACAGCGGCATCGTCGCCGTCATCGCGATGGTATTCGCCCGCTACGTCGGAACCTTCGTCCACATCACTGGCGCGGGCGAGCCGCTGCTGGCCATTGCGTCGATCGCCGTGTTTTCGTGGATCAACTATCGCGGCGTGCGGCACGGAAGCGCTGTTCAAGTTGTTCTAACGTCCATCAAGGTCATTGCGCTCGTCGCGATCATCGCGATTGCCTGCTGGATCGGTCTAAAACACGGTGGCTCGTTCGCCGCAACGAGTGCCGTTGCGGGGACGACGTCACTGCCATCGACCCGTGAGTTCGGAGTCGCACTGATTGCTGGGCTGTTCGCTTTTGGCGGCTGGCACATGGTGTCGTACGCTGCCGAAGAGACCATCGATCCGACGCGCACGATTCCGCGAGCACTCCTCGTCGGGACGCTCGTCGTCACCGCGCTCTATGTCGGCGTCAACGCGGCATATCTGTACGTGTTGCCGCTTGCGACGGTCGCGACGTCCACACGTGTCGCCGCGGACTTCGCCGACGTCGCCATTGGCGGCTCGGGCCGAGAAATCATGGCGGTGCTCGTGATTCTCTCAGCGCTGGGGGCGATGAACGGCGTGATCCTCGCCGGTCCTCGCGTCTATCTCGCAATGGCGAACGACGGATTGCTGTTCCGCTGGGCTGGCGCGGTCCATCCCGTGTATCGCACACCGCATCGCGCCATCGTGTTGCAAGGCGCGTGGTCATCCGTGCTCGTAGCAACGGGAACGTATCGCGCGCTGTTCACGCGTGTCGTTTACACGGAGTGGATCTTTTTCGGACTGCTCGCCGCCGCGCTGTTTCTGTTGCGACGCCGAGCCGATTATGCGCCGCGGTATCGCATCTGGGGATATCCGGTGTTGCCTGCCCTGTTTGTCGTCTCTACAGCGGCAATCGTCGTCAACCAGATCATTCACGAGCCCTTCGACAGCGCTTTGGGCCTCGGACTCGTTCTAGCGGGTGTGCCCGTTTACTACGCGTGGGCGCGCCAGAAACCTCTGCCAACCCGGAGCGCACACCAGTGAGAATCATCGACGTCCACAATCACTTCTACCCCCCGGCTTACATCGACGTCCTTCGTTCGGGCGAAAGCATCGTGACGGTCAGGATGGACGACGAGGGCAATCCGGAGATTCACTATCCGGGTGATTACAACGTGGCCGTCCCCGGGCATCGCGACATCGCTTACCGGCAGGGAGTTCTCGAGCGCGAAGAGGTGGACACGCAGGTCATCACCCTGACCACACCGGGGACGCACGTCGAGCCGCCGGCGCAGGCAGCGAAGTTCGCGCGGCTCGTGAATGACGCGTTCGCGCAAATCATCGCCGAACGATCGCCGCGCTTCTCTGCGCTCGCGACGCTTCCGCTCAATGATCCCGCCGCATCGGTGGCCGAGCTTCGGCGTGCGCTGGACGTGCATCGCCTTCCCGGCGCGATGCTCTTCAGTAACGTGAACGGTATTGCGCTTGCGGACGAGCGCTACTGGCCGCTGTATGAGTTGGCGAACGAGCGATCCGCGGTGTTGCACATTCATCCGACGAACCCGG
>JBDUCR010000435.1:0-11541 GCA_040003345.1 bacterium | reverse complement strand
GCTCCAGTAGCGTAACTCCTATCCTCCTATCCTCCTATCCTCCTATCCTCCTATCAGCCTAGCCTTGCGGTCCCGCCGCCTTGATGCTTTCCGCCACGCTCCCGAACTTCTCGAAGTTCTTGCGGAACATCTCGGCCAGCTTCTTCGCCTGCGCGTCGTAGGCGGCTTCATCGCTCCACGTGCCGCGCGGATCGAGCACATCGTTCGGTACGCCGGGAATCGACTGAGGAATCGCGAGGCCGAACACCGGATCAGTGCGCGTCTTCGTGTTGTCGAGCGAGCCGTCGAGCGCAGCGTGCACCATCGCGCGCGTGTAGCCGAGCTTCATGCGCTTGCCCACGCCGAACGGCCCACCGCTCCAACCGGTATTCACGAGCCACACGTTCGAGCCATGCTCGTTGATCAGGCGGCCGAGCATCTCCGCGTATTTCGTCGGGTGCCAGACGAGGAACACAGCGCCGAAGCATGAGGAGAACGTTGCCTGCGGCTCCGTAACGCCGCGCTCGGTGCCGGCGACCTTCGCCGTGTATCCGGAGAGGAAGTAGTACATCGCCTGATCGCGAGACAGCCTGGCGACCGGCGGCAGCACTCCGAACGCATCAGCCGTCAGGAAGACAATGTTCTTCGGGTGACCCCCGCGCCCACTCGGCACGTGATTCGGGATGTAGGGCAGTGGGTACGACGCACGCGTGTTCTCGGTAATGCTCTGGTCCTCGAACTTCACCTTTCGCGTGACCGGATCGAGCACGACGTTCTCGAGGATCGTGCCGAACATCTGTGTGGTGCGATAGATGTCCGGCTCACCTTCGGCCGAGAGGTTGATCACCTTCGCGTAGCAGCCGCCTTCGTAGTTGAACGTGCCTTCGGGCGCCCATCCATGTTCGTCGTCGCCGATGAGTGAACGAGCGGGGTCGGCGGAGAGCGTCGTCTTGCCGGTGCCAGAGAGACCGAAGAAGAGTGCGGTGTCGCCCGACGGTCCGATGTTCGCCGAGCAGTGCATGGAGAGCACGCCCTGCTTCGGCATGTAGTAGTTCATCACCGTGAACATCGACTTCTTCAATTCACCGGCGTAGCGCGTGCCCCCGATCAGAATCATCCGCTCGGCGAGATTGAGCACGATGAAGGTGCTGGTGCGCGTGCCGTGCTTTGCGGGATCGGCCTGGAACTCGGGGGCGTGCAGCACGGTGAAGTTCGGCGCGAACTCTTTGAGCGCGGCGACGTCCGGCCGAATGAACATGTTCCGTACGAACGACATGTGCCACGCATTCGGAGACACGTACCGCACCGCGAGACGATACTTGGGATCTGCGCCGCAGTAGAGGTCCTGCACGAACAGCTCGTCGCGCTCGTTCAGATACTCCTGGACGTCGGCGAGCAGTGTGTCGAAATGCTCCGGCGAGATTGGCTGGTTGACCTTACCCCAATCGACGTCCGCCTCGGAGCCAGGCTCTCGGACGACGAACTTGTCGTTCGGCGAGCGGCCCGTGTGCGGCGCCGTGACCGCGACGAACGGGCCCATGTCGGCGAGCTGTCCTTCATTGCGCTTGATCGCATGCTGGATCAGCACGGGCGCGACGTAGTTCCAGTGCACGGTGCCCGAGGGGTTGAGTCCCTGGCCGGATAGGTTGCCCTCAAGGCCCGTCTCTTCCTGCGGCGTGGTCTGCGTGGCCATCGATTTCTGCCCTCGGGTGCGAACGCTCTGGCGACGTGGCGCCGTGTGCGCTCAGAGTTTCGAGAAGATTGTCGGTGTGGGGCTCGCGGCTGCGAAGGCGGGCTCCATCGATTGAGTGCGTTCCTGTGCGTCGACGACGGCCACTGCCGCCATGTTGACGATGTCCTGCACATCGGCGCCGCGCTCCAGCACGTGCACTGGACGCCGCATGCCGAGAAGGATGGGGCCGATTGTCGTCGCCCCTCCAAGGTGATGCAACAGCTTGTAGGCGATGTTGCCGGCGCTCAGGTTCGGGAAAATGAGCACGTTCGCCTGTTCTTTCAGCGTGTTGAAGGGATAGTCGCGCGCGAGAATTTCCGGATCGAATGCGGTGTCGGCCTGCATCTCTCCATCGACGACCAGCGACGGATCGCGCTCCTTCAGGATCTGCGCGGCACGCGCCATCTTCTCGGCGTCGGGGTGCTTCACCGATCCGAAATTGGAGAACGACAACATCGCGATGCGTGGGACGATGCCCATCGTGCGCGCAATCCGACTTGCCGCGAATGCGATCTGTGCGATCTGTTCCGCAGTCGGGTCGATGTTGACGGTGGTATCGGCGCAAAAAACGACGTGTCGCTCGGTGACGAGCATGTACATGCCGCTGACGAGCTTCGCGCTGGGATGCGCGCCGATGACCTGGAGCGCGGGACGAATCGTCTCCGGATAGTGCATCGTCACGCCGGAGAGCAGCCCATCTGCATCACCGCGCGCAACCATGCACGACCCGAAGTAGTTGCCGTTGAACAGCTGACGACGTGCCTCATCCAGCGAGAGACCCTTTCGCTGACGCAGCTGCCACATGTAATGCGCATATGCATCCCGTCGCGGCGAGGTAGCGGGATCGTCGATGACGATACCTTCGAGCGAGATGCGACTTTCGTGGGCAATCCGTTTGATGTTGTCCGGGTTGCCGAGGAGAATCGGATGCGCGATCCCGTCGTCGACGAGGATTGATGCCGCGCGAATGATCTTCGGCTCTTCGCCTTCGGGGAAGACGATGCGCTTGGGGTCTCGCATCGCGCGATTGATCAGGCCACGCATGATGCCACGTGCGCGGCCGAGTCGCTCTTCAAGGCGCTCGCGATACCCCTCGAGATCGATGAACTCGCGCGCCACACCGCTTGCCACCGCGGCCCACGCGACGGCCGGGGCGATCCAGAGCAGCACGCGCGGATCGAAAGGGAAGGGAATGAGATAGTCCGCGCCGAAGTGCACGTTGCGCAGGCCATACAGCGCCGCGACGGAATCGGGGACGTCCTGCTTGGCGAGCAGCGCGAGCGCACGCGTCGCCGCCATCTTCATTTCCTCGTTGATCTCCGTTGCCCGGACGTCGAGCGCGCCGCGAAAGATGAACGGAAACCCGAGAACGTTGTTGACCTGATTGGGATAGTCGCTGCGTCCCGTTGCAATGATTGCATCGTCACGCACTTTGCGCACTTCTTCCGGCGTGATCTCGGGCACCGGGTTAGCGAGTGCGAAGATGATCGGGCGCGCTGACATCATGGCGACCATCTCGCGCGTCACGGCGCCCGCCACACTCAATCCGACGAAGACGTCAGCGCCCACGAGCGCGTCGCCGACAGTGCGCGCGCTCGTGGTCTGAACGAAGCGCGCCTTGTAGGGATCCATGTCGCCGTGATCGCGTCCCTCGTGGATCACGCCGTGACGATCGCACATCAGGATGTGCTCGCGCTTCACACCGAGACGCACGTAATGCTCGGCGGTGCTGATGGCAGCGGCACCCGCGCCCGAGAAGACGACCTTGACCTGCGTGATGTCCTTGCCGGTAATCTCGAGCGCGTTCAGCAGCGCGGCGCCGGAGATGATCGCGGTGCCATGCTGGTCGTCGTGGAAAACAGGAATCGTCAGTGTCTTGCGTAAGGTCTCCTCGATGTAGAAGCACTCGGGAGCCTTGATGTCCTCGAGATTGATTCCACCGACGGTGGGCTCGAGCAGCTGACAGAATTTGATGACGTCGTCAGGATTCTCCGATCCCACCTCGAGATCGAAGACGTCGATGTCGGAGAACTGCTTGAAGAGGTTCGCCTTACCCTCCATCACGGGCTTGCCCGCAAGGGCGCCGATGTTGCCGAGCCCGAGTACCGCCGTGCCGTTCGTGACCACGGCGACGAGATTTCCCTTCGCCGTGTACTTGTAGACGTCGTCCGGATTGTCCTTGATAGCGAGGCAGGGCTCGGCGACTCCTGGCGAATAGGCGAGCGACAGATCCCGCTGGTTGTTCAGCGGTTTAGTGGGGACCACGGCGATTTTGCCGGGCCGACCACGCGAGTGATAGTCGAGAGCTTCGTCGCGTTTGGTCATGAGCAGACGCTAAAGGTAGTCGGGCGGCGCGAGCGGTTGGAGTACCATGCGTTCTCGGCCGCGGGTGGCACGCGAGGGTCCTATGGGGTATCCTACAGCGCTTCCCATGCGCATCGCCTTCCTGAGCACCTCACGACGTCGACGCTGGCTGCATCGCCTTGGCCGCACGCTCGCCATGGTCGTTCAGCTCGCGATGATCTTCACGCCCCTCGCCGAGGGACGTGAAGAGCGCGTGTTGGGCGCGCATGTGGAAGCGCCGCGCACTATTCCGCACCCGGGTCACCGCCCCGATTCCTGTCCCGCCTGTCAGTTGTTGTCGGTGCATGGACGGACCGAATCCCGATCCGAGCTGGGTGAGGTTCCTCAGGCCTCCACGCGTTGTGGTGCACAGAAGGTGACGTTCGTGGTCGGTGTCGAGCTCTCGGCATCGAACTGCTCTCGAGCCCCACCTATCTCGCTGTGAGTTGGTAGTTCCGCGCCCGCGGCTTCTGCCGCGTGAGCGCCACAACCTCACAGACGAGAACGATGAAAATCGAAATAGTCACGCTCGCCATAGTGGCATATGCCACTGTGTCGAGTGCGCAGACATCCGCGAGCCCGCGGCGCGATTCGCTCGCGCTGACGCGTGGCGCGGCGATCTCCGCGGCGTTAGCGAACAATCCGCAGCTCGAGGTCGCGCGCGAACAGACGGCACAGGCGCGCGCGCGTCGTGTGCAGGCGGTGGCGATTCCGGATCCCGCTCTCACCTACTCGCTCGACGACCAGCCCCGCCTCCTTCAGTTCGGAAGCGCCCAGCAGAAGAACGCCGCTGTGGGGATCTCGGTACCATTCCCTGACAAGTTCAGGCTGCGCAATCGCGTCGCGACGGCCGACGTTCACTCCGCAGAGTTCAACTACGTAAGTGCGCGGCAACAGCTCGCCGCGCAGACCTCGCGCAGCTACGACACGTTGCTCGTGGCCTACAAACACTACGCGATTCTGCAAACGAGCAAGGCGCTCGCCGCGGACTTCGTCGCGAAGACGCAAGCGCGTTTTCAGGGCGGCACGGCGGCAAGGCTCGACGTGATCAAGGCGCAGGTCGCGCTTGCGCAGGCGGACAATGATCTGATCGGCGCCGAACGGGACATCGTGACGGCGGCGGATGCGATCGACCGGCTGATCGGTCAACCACTCGGCACTCCGGTGGCGGTCAAGGATTCGCTAACGGTTCCTCCGCCGCTCCCGGACGTGGATGTGCTCGAGCAGGCTGCAATCGCGGCGCGGCCCGAGCTCGCCGGTCTAACGAGTCAGCGCGCTGGAGCGCACGCGGCGACGACACTGGCTCGTGAATTCTGGCTGCCGGATTTTACGCTTTCCGCGCAGCGCGACTACGGTCCCGATGGCTCGGGTGCGCTGTTCTCCGCGGGCATCGCGCTACCTGTTCCGATTTTCTACTGGCAGCACTCGAAGGGTGAGATTGCGGAGAGCCAGCACCGCGAGCGTGAGCTCGCCGCGAGCTATCGCGATCTCCTCGCGCAGGTGTCGCAGGATCTGCGTGCGACGCACGCCACGGCGAGTGCGGCGCTTCGGCAGGCCATCTATATAAGAGACGCGTTGCTCCCCGCGGCGCGCGAGGCATATCGCGTGTCGTCGGTGAGCTATGGACTCGGCGGATCATCGGCGCTCGATGTACTCGACGCCCGCCGCAATCTGCTCGACGCAGAACTGCAGTACGCAGACGCCCTCGCGGCAGCGAATAGCGCTCGCGCCGATCTCGAGCGCGCGGCCGCCACACCACTCGATCGACTTCCCACGCGGAGTGCACCATGAACCGTTCTTCGACTTCGCGCGCCACGTCTGCACTGCTCGTGTCAGCGTTTGTGGCCTGCTCTGGCGGCACCTCCGAGAATCCGCGCGCGGACAGCGGCAGGACCGCCAATGCACAAGCGTCTCCGACGGATGCGCACGACATCGCGTTATCGGCGGCGCAGGCGTCGCGCATCCGCGTCGCGACGGTTGCGATGTCGGCGTATCGCGCGACAGTGCAGACGACCGGCACGGTTGCCTTTAACGGCGACCGCTCGACGCAAGTGCTTGCGCCCGTGTCTGGCCCGGTGACCAAGATCCTGGTGAATCCTGGATCGGCGGTGCGGCGCGGACAGGCACTCGCGACGGTGACGTCGCCCGATTTCGCGACTGCGATGGCGGCGTATCGCAAATCGCAGTCGGCGTATCGCAATGCGCAGCGCATCTCGGAGCTCGACGATCAGCTCTTCAAGAACGATGCGATTCCCCGACGGGAGCTCGAGCAGGCGCAAACAGATGCCACGAGCGCGCTCGCAGATCGCGATGCGGCGATGGAGCAGCTTCGCGCACTTGGTGTCGACGAAGCCGCGATTACCGCCGTACGTGACAACAAGCCAACCGCCGCGCCCGAAGCTGTCATCCGCGCGCCAATCGATGGTGTCGTCGTCGAGAAACTCGTCAATCAAGGGCAGCTCATTCAAGCGGGGACAACACAGGTCTTCACGGTTGCAGATCTCTCGACCGTCTGGGTGATGGCCAACGTATTCGAGACGGATCTCGGCGCAGTCCGCGCGGGTGAGAACGCGACGATCACGACGAGCGCCTATCCGACTCCCATCACCGGCACCGTGACGTATGTCGGCGCGCTCGTTGATCCCGCGTCAAAGGCGACCGCGGTTCGCGTGCTCGTGCAGAATCCGCGTGGCATTCTCAAGCGCGACATGCTCGTCAACGTCGCCATCCGCGCGAGCGAGGGTCAGAATGGAATTCTGATTCCTACGTCAGCCGTGCTGCGCGATGATCAGAATCTGCCATTCGTCTACGTCGCGCTACCTAACAATCACTTTGCTCGACGTCCGATCACGATCGGATCACGCGTCGGCGATTCGTACGAGGTACGCGCCGGCCTGACGGCGGGCGAGCGCATCGTCGTTGACGGCGCGCTCTTTCTGCAGTTCGCGGGAAGCCAGTGAGCGACTCGATGACGACTCCGAACGAGCTGCCTCCCGAGCCGCCCATCTCGACTGCCGAGGAGTTCGAGGCGCATTCAGCGCCATCGATCGTGCACCGCATCGTCCGTGCAGCGCTCCGTCAGCGGCTGCTCGTTCTGTTGATCACGATCATGATCATCGGTATGGGAATCTGGTCGCTCAAGCGACTGCCGGTCGACGCGTATCCCGACATCTCGCCGCCGATGGTGGAGATCGTTACGCAGTGGCCAGGTCATGCGGCGGAAGAAGTCGAACGACTCATCACAGTTCCCGTCGAGAATGGGATGAGCGGCCTGCCAAAGCTGAAGGTGTCGCGATCCGTTTCGCTGTACGGACTGTCGGACGTGCGGCTGACCTTCGAGGACGGAACCGACAGCTACTTCGCACGACAGCAGGCGTTTCAGCGCATCGCCGACATCTCGGTGCCGGACGGCGTGACGCCCGGTATGACGGCGCTGACGTCACCGTCCGGACTCGTCTATCGCTATGTCCTTCAGAGCCCGGATCGCTCGGCGATGGAGCTCAAGGTCATTCAGGACTGGGTGCTCGACAAGCAATACCGCTCGGTGCCAGGCGTTGCCGATCTCTCGTCGCTCGGTGGCGAGACGATGGAGTATCAGGTGCTGCTCGACCCACGCAAGCTTGCGGGCGCTGGCCTTTCGGCGGGTGATGTCGCCACGGCACTCGAAGCCAACAACGGCAACGCAGGCGGTGGTTTTTACGCCGAGGGCGGACAGTTTTACTACGTGCGTGGACTGGGTCGTGTCAGCACGCTCGAGGACATCGGCAGCATCGTACTCAAGGTGAACGACGGCACGCCAGTGCTGGTGAAGGATGTCGCTGAAGTCGTCATTGGGCACGCACCTCGGCTGGGGCAATTCGGTTACATGACTCAAAACGATGCCGTGGAAGGCATCGTGTTGATGCGCACTGGTGAACAGGCGCAGACGATTCTTCAGCGCGTCGAGCAGAAGACGGCAGAACTGAATAACGGCATCCTGCCGGCGGACGTGAAGATCCATCCCTTCTACGATCGCCGCGAGCTCGTCGCGCTGACGACGCACACCGTGCGCGACAATCTGCTGCGCGGCATTCTGCTCGTCGTCGTGATTCTGATTTTTTTCCTGTACGACGTGCGCGCCGGCCTGATCGTGGCGACGGCGATTCCACTGTCGCTGCTTTTCGCGTTCATCTGTCTGGATCTCAAGGGCATTCCGGCGAATCTGTTGTCGATTGGCGCGATTGACTTCGGCATTCTCGTTGACGGCGCCGTTGTGATGGTGGAGAACATCCATCGGCAGCTGTCGTTGCGACGCGAAGGTGGCGCAAGAATTCGCGACGTCATCGCCGCAGCGGCGGGTGAGGTCGACCGCCCGATCGTCTACGCGATTGGAGTAATCGTCGCGAGCTTCCTGCCGATCTACGTGCTGTCGGGACCGTCCGGCCGCTTGTTCAAGCCAATGGCCGACACGACGATTTTCGCGCTGATCGGCGCGTTGATCGTGACACTCACGGTCGTTCCTGTGCTCTGCTCCGTCTTCCTGCGCCTCGGTACCACAGAGCGACGGAACGTTGTATTCCGCTGGATTCAGGCGCAGTACGAGCGCGGGCTCACGTGGAGTATGGCGCGTCCACGCGCGATCATCGCTGGCTCGTGCGCGCTGTTTGCTCTCGCAGTGGTGCTCTACCTGTCCGTCGGCGCCGAGTTCATGCCGAAGCTGGATGAGGGAACGCTGTGGGTTCGCGCGACCATGCCGTACACGATCTCCTTCGACGAGTCGTCGAAGCTCGTGCCGCAGATCCGCGCGGCGATCAAGTCGTTTCCCGAAGTCACGGTGGTGGCGTCGGAGCATGGACGCCCGGACGACGGCACGAATCCCACCGGCTTCTTCAACGCGGAGTTTTACGTCGGGCTCCTCCCGTACAGCGAATGGCGGGGATCGCATCACTCGAAGGCGGAGCTCATCGCGGCAATCAACGACAAGCTTTCGATTTTTCCCGGCGTCAACTTCAACTACACGCAGCCGGCCGAAGACGCTGTCGATGAAGCGGAGACTGGTCTCAAGAGCTCGTTGGACGTGAAGTTGTTCGGCACGGATCTCAACGTGCTCGAGGATCGCGGCAAGGCAATCAAGCGTGTGCTCGATGGCGTGCCTGGCATTACGCACGTGACACTCGTGCAGGAGCTTGGACAGCCGAGCCTGACCATCGATATCGATCGCAACAGAATTGCGCGCTATGGTATCAACGTCGCGGATGTGAACGGGCTGATTGAAGCCGCGGTGGGCGGCAAGGCCGCGACACAAGTCGTACAGGGCGAGCGCACGTTCGACCTCGTCGTCAGGCTGCGTCCTGAGTACCGACAGACGCCCGAGCAAATTGGTGAGATTCTCGTCGCGACGCCGAGTGGCGCACAGGTGCCGTTGCGTGAGTTGGCGAAGATCGGAGTGAACACCGGCGCGTCGTTCATCTATCGTCAGGACAATTCGCGTTACATCGGCGTGCAGTATTCCGTCGAGGGCCGAGATCTCGCGGGCGCCGTGAAGGACGCGCAGCAGCGCGTCGCGTCGCAGGTAAAGCTGTCAGTGGGGTATCGCGTCGTGTGGGGCGGTGAATACGAGGAATACACGGCGTCGCGCGGTCAGCTCGGCTTCGTCATCCCCGCGACGCTCGCGCTGATATTCATGCTGCTCTTCGTGCTCTATCAGAACTTCAAGTTTCCGGCGATCACCGTGGGCGGTGTGATTCTCTCCGCGCCGCTCGGCGGCATCGCGGCGCTGTGGCTTACGCGAACGCCGTTCTCGGTTTCGTCGGGCATCGGATTTCTCGCGCTCTTCGGCGTCTCAGTGCAGACCGCCGTTGTGTTTATCTCATATGCGAACGAGCTTCGCCAGCAAGGGCGTCCCATTCTCGAGGCGACACGAGAAGCGGCATTGCTGCGGCTCCGTCCGATTCTCATGACGGGTCTCGTCGCGGCGCTCGGATTACTGCCGGCCGCCTTCTCGACAGGGGTCGGATCGGACTCGCAGCGGCCGTTCGCGCTGGTGATCGTGGGCGGACTCTTCTCGCGTCTCCTTATCAGCGTATTTCTGATGCCGGTGCTGTATGTCGCCGTGGCGCGGGAGGGTGACGAGCTCGAAGTCTGACGAGCGCACGCGGCGCGTGGCCTTCAGGTATTATCCTCGCTCGACCTCCGCCGAAGCGACCACGCGCCACGGTACATGATACAGACCCGACTTTGGGCCGATCCTCACGGCGCCTACGCGATCATGGCGCTGCTCGTTCTCGCCGTCCTTGGCGCTGCCATCGCGCCGGGTGGCCTGCGCGATCGGCCGCGCCGCATGCGACGGGTAGTCGCCGCGGCACTGCTCGCCGGTGCGGCGCTTTCGCTCATGTGGCCGCAACTCGTGAGGAAGCCTGCGCTCGTGGTGAATCCCATCGTGCCATCGGTCGCGCAGCTTTCCGGCAGATGGATCGACGGAGCCGACACACTCGAGCTCCGCACCGACGGCGCGTACGCGTGTGGTGGTCTCAAGTGTACCGGCTTCGGCGCGAAGGGCAGCTGGACGCGCGAGGTGGATGGATCGCTGATCGCACACTGGAGCGATGGGCACAGCGTGCCGTGGCGCGTCGTGCTGTATCACGATCGCTATCGGCTCGCCCTCGCGCCTTCGAAAGACGACGGCGCAACATGGGAAGGCAGGCTCTCGTTCGAGAAGATGGGACCATGAGCGCCAAACGCGTGGTCGTAATCGGCGCGGGAGCGGCGGGAACGATGGCAGCAATCTTCGCCGCGCAGGCAGGCGCGCAGACGACACTGCTGGAGCGAACCCGCGACGGTGGCCGAAAGATTCTCATCAGCGGTGGCGGACGTTGCAACGTGCTTCCCGCGTCGCTCGACGAAACGCGATTCGTCACCGACTCCTCACCGAATACGCTGCGGAAGCTCGTGCGCAGCTGGCCGCTCGCCGAACAGATCGCGTTCTTCGAGCACGACGCAGGCATACCGCTTGTCGAAGAGATCGAGTCGAAGAAACTCTTTCCTGCCTCGCACAAGGCGCGCGATGTGCGCGATGGCTTGCTCGCGCTGGCAAAACGAAGCGGCGCGTCGCTGTTCACGGAGACGCAGGTAATCGACGTCGTCCAAGCTGCGCAGGGATGGACAGTGCACTGCGCAGGCGCGCCGTCGCTCGATGCCGACGCGGTGATCGTCGCGACGGGCGGCCTATCCGTTCCACAGACCGGCAGCGACGGCATCGGACTTCGCGTGCTCGCAAAGCTCGGCCACTCCATTCGGCCAACGTATGCGGCGTTGACGCCAATCGTCGCAACGCCGTCGCCGTACGCGAGTCTCGCCGGCGTGTCATTGTCGGTGACGCTGACGGCAACGAGTGCGTCGCGCTCGTCGACGGCGAGCGGAGGATTTCTCTTCACACATATCGGCTACAGCGGGCCGTCCGTACTCGATGTCTCGCACGTCGTCGTACGATCGCGCGCGGACGCAGAAAC
>JBDUCR010000049.1:0-11548 GCA_040003345.1 bacterium | reverse complement strand
GCGCGAGTCGCCGCTTTCCCATCATCCTATCATCCTATCATCCTATCATCCTATCGTCCTATCATCCTGCTCCCCGGCGCTAGCCTTCCGCAACGTAAGCGTAAAGGTCGAGCCCAGCTCCTCGCGACTCCACACCGTCAGCTCGCCTCCCATGCCGCGAGCGAGATCGCGCGAGATGGCGAGGCCGAGGCCGACTCCCTGATTCGACGGAGCCGTCACTGCGGCAAGCTGCACAAACGGATCGAACACCTCGTCGAGCTTGTCGCTTGGAATGCCAATGCCCGTATCGGACACACGAAGCTCAACCAGCGTTTCATTCGTCTCATGCGGAGCAATTCCAAACGACACGCGTCCGCCCGATGGTGTGAACTTGGTCGCGTTGCTGAACAGATTGATCAGAATTTGGCGCAGCTTTTCTTCGTCCGCCCAGACGACGTAGGGCTCCGTCCCCATCGAGCTGCTGAACGACAGCCCCGCCGCCTGCATCTGCGGCTCGACCATCGCGGACACGTCGTTCATCGCTTGACCGACGTCCACAGCCGTGAGTGAGAAGGGAACCCGCCCTGCCTCGAGCCGCGTGTAATTGAGAACGTCGTTGATGAGCGAGAGCAGATGACGCTGAGCGCGTGCAATTCGGTCCAGCGCAGCGTGCTGTTCCTGGCTCACGGGCCCGTGCAGCCCCATCTCGATCAGCTGCACATGCCCGGCAATCGCGTTGAGCGGCGTGCGCAGTTCGTGCGACATGTTGGCGAGGAACATTCCCTTCGCAGCATTCGCCTGCTGTAGCTGTTCCAGCGTCTCGGCAAGTTGTTCGGCGTGATCGCGCGACTGATCGGCGCTCAGTTCCAGCTCCAGTTGCTGCTCTTGCAGCTGCTGGTTTGCCGCTTCGACTTCGGCCTGTTGCTCCTGCAGTCGCCGGTTGATCGTCTCCAGCTCGACCTGCTGATCCTGTAGCTGACGGTTCGCTGCTTCGATACCGATCGCCTGCTCCTGGAGCGTATTATTTCGCTTGGCAAGCTCCTCCGAGACGAGCGCCTGGCGCGCGGCCTGACGCGAAAACCGTCGCGACACGAGATATGCGATCACCGTCGAGAAGATGACGCCGAGGAGCAACCCGACTTTTAGCCTGTCCTGATCGGCGAGCTCCTGCACTGATCGTTGCTCGAGCAGCCGTCGCTCCTCGTTCTGCACGTCAGCGAAGAGGGTCCGCACACTGTCCATCAACAACTTGCCTACACCTTCCTTTACAATATCAGACGCGCCGCCCACGTCGCCGCTGCGCCGGAAATCGATTGCCCGGTCCAGCTTGGCCAGGCGCCGCTGAGCGATCGGCTCGAGCCTCGCGAGTACGTCTTGCTGTTTCTTGTTATCGCTCGTCAGCGTCTTCAGTCTCGTCAGCTCGATCCCGACCGAGTCGCGGCCAGAACTGTAGGGTTTGAGATATTTCTCGTCGCCCGTGATGATGAAGCCGCGCTCGCCCGTTTCGGCATCCCTCAGGTGCGCGAACGCGTTGGAGGCCGTGGTGAGCACCGCCTCGGTATGACGGACCCACGCTCGCCCTTCTTCAGCGCGGCTGAACAATTCGACACTCCAGGCCACGAACGCCAGCATGAGCACCACCGGCGCAACTGCCAGCGCGCGATCGCGTAGGGATGACTGTCGTCGTGTCGGCATCGGCGCGAAATGAATGAGCGAGCAACGCGGCCCGCAACCTCGAGTGCGTCACGACCACGCTCTGGGCCGATGCCGACGCGCCATCCTGCTCCCCTCCATATTTTGCGTCCATGCTCGTCGTCAAAGACGATTCCGAAAAGGTTCGCCAGTATGCCATCATGCGTCGCCGGGCCACGGCGCTGCTCGCCGTGTTCGCGGCGCTGTTCGTGGCAGTGGCGATCATCGGCCATTCCTTCCCCAACCTTGCGCCATTCTGGCTCGGCCTCGTGCGCGCCACGGCCGAGGCCGCGATGGTGGGCGGGATCGCCGACTGGTTTGCGGTTACGGCCCTCTTTCGTCATCCGCTCGGCATTCCCATTCCGCACACTGCCATCGTCGCGCAGCGGAAGGATCGCATCGGCCGCAGCCTCGGAAACTTCGTGGGCAACAACTTCCTTGCGCGCGAGGTCATTGCCCGGCAGCTGGCCGGAATGAGGCTTGGTGAGCGGACCGCGCGCTGGCTCGCCGAACCCGAGCATCAGACGCGCGTCGCGCGTGCGATCGCCGGCGGCGTGGCACGGGCGGCCGAGTCCATCCCGAGCGACGAGTTGCGATTGACGGTGCACGACACCCTCGTCGAACAGCTCCGGAAGGCGCAGATCGCGCCGCTGCTCGGCGATCTTCTCGCGCTGGCGACCACAGATGACCGACACCAGGAGATGCTCGACAAGCTCGTCAAGCTCGTGAGTCGAATCGTGCGCGACAACAAGGAGCTCATTCGCGTGCGAATCGCCGAGGAGAGTCCGTGGTGGGTACCGGGTGCGGTGGACGACAAGCTCTATCAGAAGATCGTCGCCGGAATCGAGCGCACGCTCGAGCAGGTTGCGTCCGACGAGGACCACCCGCTGCGCGAGCAGTTCGACCACGCGCTGCGGACGTTCGTGGAGAAGCTGCACAACTCGCCGGAGACCATCGCGCGCGCCGAAGCGATGAAGGAGAAGTTGCTCGTGCATCCGGCCGTCTCGGAATTGTCCGACGCGCTGCTCGGCTCCGCGCAGAATGCCCTCGCGAAGTACGCCGGCCCTGAGGCGCCGTCTCCGGAGCCGCTCGAGCGCGCTATCGGCGCGATAGCGGAGCGGGCGCTCGGGAACCCCGTGTTTCTTCAGGATGTAGATGAGGCGGTGGAACGTCTCGTCCTCGGAGTCGTCGATCAGTACAGGCCCGAAGTCGCCGAATTGATCGCGAAGACTGTCGAAGGGTGGGACGCCACCGATGCCTCGCGAAAAATTGAAGTGCAGATCGGTCGTGATTTGCAGTTCATTCGCATCAATGGAACGCTGGTCGGCGGTCTCGTGGGCCTCGTTCTGTATGTCATCAGCGTGTTCGTGCGATGAGCGCGCAGCTCAGCCTGAAGGAGGGTTCGTGATTCGCCGTCTTTGCGTTGCCGTTCTGTTCTCGCCATCGCTGCTTCTGGCACAGTCGCAGTCGGAATACGCCGGACGTCGTTCGGAGGTCGCGGCGAAAATGCCTGACGGAGTGTTCGTCGCGCTCGGCGGCCATGAACCGGCGCAGGACTTCATGGCGTTCTTTCAGACGCCGTCGTTCTACTATCTCACCGGCTTCAAGGAGCCGGACGCGGCGCTGATGATGATCAAGGAGGGCGGCGCCGTCCGTTCGGCGACGCTGTTCGTGCGGCCGAAGCAGCCGAGCCGTGAGGTGTGGACGGGCGCGCGTATCGGCGTGGACGGTGTTGGCCCGTTGACGGGCATCCGCGGTCGCTCGTCGTACGACTTGCCCAAGGTGCTCGACTCGCTCGCTGCCGTCGGGATGATGTTCAACGTGGTGGGAGAGGTCTCCGGGAGTGGCGAGGACCCGAATGCGCCGGTGTACAGGACGCCTGACGAGCAGGTCTTCGATCGCCTGAAGAAGAAGAATCAATCGCTCAAGCTCACCGTGGTGAACAACGTCATCGAGCAGCTTCGCGGCACGAAGAGCGCCGCCGAACTGACGATGATCCGCAACGCGGTGGATATCACGGTGCGCGGGCTCAAGCAGGTCATTCCCGCCGTGAAGCAGGGCATGAACGAGTTCGAGCTGCAGGCGCTGATCGAGTACACCTTCCGGCGCAACGGTGCTGACCGCCCGTCGTTCGCGACGATCGTTGGCTCCGGTCCGAACTCGACGACACTGCACTACAACGCGGACGATCGCTTCATTGGCGCGGCGGATCTCGTCGTCATGGACGTCGGTGCGTCGTTCAAGGGCTACGCGGCGGACGTCACGCGCACAGTTCCGGCGAACGGCGTGTTCTCGCCAGAGCAACGCACGATCTATCAACTCGTACGCGACGCGCAAAAGGCGGCAGAGCGTCAGGCCACGATCGGCAACTCGGCGCGATTGATGACCGACTCGTCGAGCGCAGTGATCGCGGCAGGACTCACGCGACTTGGTCTCATCGATTCACCGTCTGCGACGTACGACTGTTCCACCGGAGCGCAGGCGAGGCAGTGCCAGCAGTACCAGCTGTATTACATGCATGGCCTAGGGCATGGCATCGGCCTCGAAGTTCATGATCCCGAGCAGTTCTACTTTACGAACAAGATTCAGTCGGGGAGTGCGTTTACGATTGAGCCTGGTGTGTATGTGCGCGAGCACATTCTCGAGGAGATTCCGGATACTCCGCGCAATCGTGAGATTGCGGCCAGATTGCGGAAGGCTGTCGATCTCTACAAGCACATCGGCGTGCGCATCGAGGACGATTACATCGCGACCACGCAGGGCGTGGAGTGGCTGTCGCAGCTGCCGCGCGAGATCAACGAGATCGAGGCGATGATGAAGGAGGGCTCGGCAGGTGTCGCGGCGCGTGACGAGTTCCGTGTCGAGAAGTACCGCATGATTCCATAGCGTGACAGCATCGCGAGGCGGTGCATCGAGCGCGGCAGCCATTCCGATGGTTGCCGCGCTCGTGTTGTTCGTGTTCGGCCTGTACCCGCTGGCGAACGAACTGACGGATGGCGACGCCGTGCAGTGGTATCGGCATGCGCAGCAGATCTGGATCGTCGTTGGCGGCGCGATGCTCGTTGCGATTCTGGTTCTCGTTCTGGTGCTTGGCGCGCGTGTGGATCGCGCATGGACGGCCGTGAGCGAGCGCTTCATGCGCATCCCCGCTCCGGTATTGCTCGGTGGTGCCGCACTGTTCGCGTTTGCCGCATCGGCGACGTTTGCGGTGATCTGCTTTGGGCGGCAGCCGCACAACGCCGATGAGGTCGCGCAGCTGTTTCATGCGAGGATTCTGTTGAGCGGACGACTCGCGCTGCCGGCCGATCCCAATCCCGAGTTTTTCGGGATGGACAACATGATCGACACTGGCCGGTGGTATTCGCAGTTTCCGATCGGCGGGCCGGCGTTTCTCGCCGTTGGCCTCGCGCTGCGTGCTGCATGGCTCGTGAATCCGATGCTGCTCGGACTCACGGTGTTCTCGGTTTACGGCT
The DNA here is from genome assembly GCA_040003345.1 of bacterium. GTDB lineage: Bacteria > Gemmatimonadota > Gemmatimonadetes > Gemmatimonadales > Gemmatimonadaceae > AG11. Next base: position 6,404 of record JBDUCR010000049.1, on the reverse strand, counting down.
TTGCGCGTCGCGCGTACGGCGAGCCCGTCGCGCGTGTGAGTGCTCTCCTCTTCGCGTTGTGCCCCTTCGCGCTGTTCATGGCGGCGAGCTTCATGAACCACGTGCCGGTGGTCTGGCTCACGAGCGTCGCGCTGTACCAGCTCACGGTGTGGCTGGACGCAACGACTGGCAAGGAAGCGAATCGCGCCGCGGCTCTCATCGGGCTCGCGTTGGGTGTCGCGTTTGCCGTGCGTCCTCTCGACGCGCTCGTTGCGGCCGGTGTCATCGGCGTCATGCAGCTCACGCGCGTGCGCAGGGGCAACGCTGTCATCCTGCGCTCTCTTGGAGTACTGATTCTCGCCGGCCTGATTCCGCTGGCAATCTTCTTCTTCGTGAACTGGCGCACGAACGGCGCGCCGCTGCGTCTCGGATACGAAGTGCTTTACGGCAACGCGCATACACTGGGATTTCATCTCGATCCCTACGGCACTGAGCACACGCCCAGGCGCGCGATCACGTTCGCGTCGAAGTATCTGTTGCAGCTCAACACGCTGTTGTTCGAATGGCCGCTGCCGGTGATCGGCATCATCGGCGTTGGACTGCTCGCGATGCGACGTCCGACGCGATGGGACTTGTTCCTCATCGGCTTTCTCTTCGTGCACACGATCGCGTATGCGCTGTACTGGCATGACGGCAGCTTTCGCGGGCCACGCTTTCTGTTTAACGCGCTGCCGGCGATCGTGATCCTCACGGCGCGTGCTCCGTTCGTCATCGCAGAGACAGCGCGTGACGCCATGCGCGGCGCGGTACGTCGCGCGGCGATGCTCGTGCTTCCTGCGTGTGTGCTCGTCGCGTGGCTCGCGTTCGGGATGAGCGACAGCGTCATGGGGCGCGTGCGCATGTACCGGAAGATGTCGCCGATTCTTCGCACGGATGCGGCGCAGGTCGCGCGCGACGGCAACCTGCACCACGCACTGGTCTTCATCAACGAGGGACGACAGGCGCGCAATCTTCACAACCTCTGGGGGCTCGGGCTCACGCGCGGGAACGCGGCGCGTCTCATGAGCTCGACGACATCGTGCGCGGTGCGGATGTCGATCGACGCCGAGATGTCACGTCGGCCGGCGCAGATGGCGGGTCGGGTCGAGCGTCTTGCGCAAGGCGCGGCGGCGTTCGACAAGCAGGATCCGCCAACGATTCCGCTGGCGTGCGTCGAGGATGTTCGCCGCGACGACGCAGGCTCGGCGTCGTATGCCCCGTTTTTTCCGGCCAACGAGATTGGCGCGGATGGCCACCTTGGAGGTAACGTCGTCTACGCGCTCGATCTCGGGCCGCACAACGAAGTGTTGCGATCGCGATTCGGGGACAGGACGTGGTATCGGTTCGGGCCGCACAAGACGGCGGCGGATTCGATGCCGAGTCTGGTGCCGTATGTCGCGGGTCGGTAGGCCGGTTGGAGAGGTTGGGCTTGTCGAAGGAGAATGTTGGGGGAAAGGCGGAGTAGGCGGATGACGCGTGGGCCCACGTGCGCCGACTGTGACTTTCTCCCAACGGAAATCGTATCCTGAGCATCGGGCGCTCGTTGCTCGCAGGTCTGTCGAAGCCCCGCAGTCAATCAGCCCGTGCGCCCCGACCGATCCCGATGACCGACCAGTCCGAATCCCGAAATATCAAAGCAGCGACGATCGTCTTTTTCGTCGCGCTGCTGGTGATCGGGCTATTCGTCTACCGCGACTACGGCATTTCGTGGGACGAGTTCCCGACGCGCAAATTCGGCTACATGAACGTGCTGGACGTTGTCCCGGATGCGGCGACGCTCGATTCCGTTCGCGCAGCGGATGGCCCGGCGTTCGAGCGCTTCGGCCCCGCATTCGAGATCCTGCTCGTCCGTGGTGAATTGCTCCTGCACTCGAACGATCTGCGTCTCGTGATGCAGATGCGGCACCTCGCCAACTTTCTGATTTTCTACATCGGCGTCGTCTTCTTCTATCTGTTCTGCCGACGACGATTCCGGCCAGGCATCGCACTCTTGTCGTGCGTGTGTCTCGTGCTCAGTCCACTGCTCTTCTCGCACGCCTTCTACAACGTCAAGGACATCGCGTTCCTGACGATGTTCGTCGCGTCCATGCTCACGCTGGACACGGTGCTCGACGATCCCAGATGGCGAACCGTGCTCGTGCACGCCATCGCGACGGGCATACTCGTCGGAACGCGCATCCTCGGCATCTTCGCGATGCTCCTGACGGGAGTCGCTGCGCTTGCACGGCGTCCTTCATCGCGGACAGTGCTGTTTCTGCTCGCGTATGGCGTGGTGGTGATGCTCGTGCTGCCCGTCGTTTGGCCCGTCATGCGGCTCGATCCCATCGGCATCATCAAGGACGCGGTGCTCGGTTCCACGACCAATCCATATAACAACACCGACCTCTTCCGCGGCACGCAGTATCCCGCCACCGCGCTGCCGTGGGACTACGTGCCGACGTGGATTTTGATCACCACGCCTATCGTCATCACGGCATTGTTCGTCGTCGGGGTGCTCGCCTCCATCCTGGGCGTCGTGCGAAAACCAATCGACTACCTGCTCCGCGAAAAGCAGCGCGACGTCATCGTGCTCTCATGGTTCTTTCTTCCGGTGATCGGCTGTGTGGTGCTACGTCCGATCCTGTACGACTCATGGCGCCACCTGTTTTTCATCTATCCCGCGCTCGTCTACCTCGCTGCGGTCGGCATGGAGACGATCGTCACTCGTGCCGAGAGGCTCGCGGGCGAGGAAAAGCGACGTCTCGTGTCAGGCGTTTTGACGGGCGCTTTGTTGCTTTGTCTCGCACCTGTCGTCGCGTTCATGGTGAGGAACCATCCGTTCGAGCACGTCTATTTCAACCGACTTGCCGGCCGCGACATGGCGGAGATCAAGCAGCGCTTCGAGCTCGACTATTGGGGCCTCTCGTATCGCAAGGCTCTCGAGTACATCGTCAGCACTGACACGTCTTCGATCATTCGAATTCACGGTGCAAACTTTCCCGCGGCAGTGAACTCGGTAATGCTGTCGCCGAGTGACCGGGCGCGTGTCCGATTTGTGCCGATGAGTCAGCCGGCGGACTACTTCATCACGAACTATCGGTTCCACCCACAGCCGTATCCGTATGCGCCCGAGGTGTTCGGCGTGCGCGTTGGCAACGCGTCGATCGCTTCCGTCTTCCTTCTCCGTCACACTCCGTGAACGGGCTCGTTCGCTGGACTCACACGTCGATGAACTCCTGAGATGAAACCCACCGAGCTTTCCGCCTGCCGATGCTGCGGCAACACGAGACTCGAGATGATCCTGTCGCTGGGAGTTCAGCAGCTGACGGGGATTTTTCCGCGCTCGCCGAATGAGCAGGTGACGGAAGGTCCGCTCGAGCTCGTGAAGTGCTTTGGCGAAGACGCGTGCGGGCTGGTCCAGCTGCGCCACACGTACGACGCATCGGAGATGTACGGCGACAACTATGGTTACCGCTCGGGGCTCAATCAGTCGATGGTGCGCCACCTGGGCGCAACGGTTGGTCGTCTGCTCGAGAAGCATCCCGTGAAGTACAACGGCATCGTGCTCGACATCGGGAGCAACGATGGCACGCTGCTGTCGTTCATGCCGAAAACCGCGCGTCGCGTCGGCATGGATCCGACCATCGCGAAGTATGGTCAGTTCTACGATCCCGCCATCGACAAGATCGCCGACTTCTTTTCCGCGGCGACATTCGCGAAGTCGTACGGCAAGGAGCGCGCGGAGATCGTGACGTCGATCGCGATGTTCTACGATCTCGAGGATCCTCTTGCGTTCGTTCGGGAGATCGCCGCCGTGCTCGCGCCGAAGGGCGTGTGGTATCTCGAGCAGAGCTATCTGCCGACGATGCTCACGCAGACCGCGTACGACACCATCTGCCACGAGCATCTCGAGTACTACGCGCTCAAGCAGATCAAGTGGCTCATGGGGCGCGCCGGTCTTCGCGTCATCGACGTCGAGCTCAACGATGTGAACGGCGGAAGTTTTTCCGTCACCGTGTGCCATGAGAACGCGCCACACAAGGCGAATACCGAGGCCATCGACGCGCTCGAAACCTTGGAGCGCGACGCGAAGCTCGATTGCCTCGAGCCTTACACGGCGTTCCAGAATCGCGTCGAGTCGCACCGGGAGCAACTGCTCTCACTGCTTGCCGACATTCGCAGCAGAGGGGCAACGGTTTTCGGTTACGGTGCGTCGACCAAGGGCAATGTCATTCTTCAGTACTGTGGTTTGACGGCGCAGCAGATTCCGGCAATTGCCGAAGTGAATCCGGACAAGTACGGCGCCTTTACACCGGGCACGCACATCCCCATCATCTCCGAAGCAGACGCTCACGCACGCAATCCCGAATACTTCCTCGTGATGCCGTGGCACTTTCGCGAGAATCTCATTCAGCGCGAAGCCGAGTTCATGCGACGTGGCGGCAAGATGATCTTTCCGCTGCCTGAGATCTCCATTGCCGAAGCGTAGTCGTATCCGTGACTGACGTGTCCGCTCCGCTCAAGACGCTCGTGATGGTCCCGACGTACAATGAGCGGGACAACGCGCCACGCATGGTGGCGTCCATTGGCGCGCTTGGGCTCGACGTGGACGTGCTCTTCATCGACGACGCGTCGCCCGACGGCACTGGTTCGCTGCTCGAGGAGCTGCGCGCCAGCTATCCCCGCCTCTCCGTGCTACATCGCACGGGCAAGAACGGAATCGGCAGCGCGCATCTCGACGGCATCGCACACGCGTATGCCGGTGGGTACCAGCGGCTCGTCACGCTCGACTGCGATTTCAGCCACAGCCCCGAAGACATTCCCGACTTCTTACGCTCGGCGGAAACCGCCGACGTCGTCGTCGGTTCGCGATGGACGACGATGAACAGTTTGCCGGGCTGGAATCTGTTCCGTCGCATGATGACGGGAATGGGCCACTTCCTCACGCGCGCCGTGCTCGGCCTGCCGTACGATGCGACGGGTGCGTTTCGCGCGTATCGGCTCGATCGCATCCCGCAGGAGATCTTCACGCTCGTGCAGTCGAAGAGCTACTCGTTCTTCTTCGAGAGTCTTTTCATCCTGCACAAGAATGCGTGCCGCATTCACGAGATTCCGATCGTCCTACCTGCGAGGACGTACGGTCACTCGAAGATGACGCTCAAGGCGGCGCTCAACAGCGTGCGCATCATGCTCGGCATCGCGGCGCGATATCGGCAGCAACCGTCGGCGTTCCACCTCCAGGCTCCGGCAGTCGCCATCGAGCCGACGCTGAACGATCCGCAGCACTGGGAGTCGTACTGGAAGCAGTCGCAGGAGCTGAGCAAGCGGACGTATGCGACGATTGCGTCGCTCTATCGCAGAGCGTTCATCAGACCTCGGCTGCACCGCGTGCTGCGCAATAACGTTGGGCAAGGGTCGCTACTGCTGCATGCCGGTTGCGGCGGCGGGCAGGTCGATCAGGGATTGCACGAGCGCATGCGCATCACCGCGCTCGACATCTCGGCTGAAGCGCTGTGGCTGTATCAGTCGCACAACCCGAGTGCGTTTCGGGTGCAGCACGGCGATATCCTCGCACTCCCGTACGCCGACGGTTCGTTCGACGGCTACTATAGCCTTGGAGTGATCGAGCATTTCACGGAGCAGGAGATCCAGCGTATTCTCGCTGAAGCATTCCGTGTGCTGCGGCCACTTGGCAAGGTGATTCTCTTCTGGCCGCATGCGCGTGCGACAAGTGTCCGTGTGCTCGGGCTCGCGCACAAGTTGCTCGCGAAGAGCGGGAGCAGGACGGAGCTGCATCCCGCGGAGATCTCGTTGTTGACGTCACGCGAGATGGCACAGCGTTGCCTGGAGCAGAATGGCTTTCGGCTCAAGTCGTACGACTTTGGAGCGAAGGATCTGTGGATTCAGGCGGTGGTCGTTGCGGAGAGGGCGACCTGACGCGCCAGCACTTCAATTGATCGCTGACACCGTGTCGTAGCTCCTCTTGCCGCGCAATCCCCTTTAAGAAAACGACTTTCAACACACACCGAGAAGGGGATGGCCGACTTTCATCCGAAGTGCCCAAAGTGCGACAGGGTAATGGACCGCGGGCATTTGCCCGATATGGGGCACGCTCAAGTCTTTCAATCGAGCTGGGCGCCCGGCGAGCCCGAAGCTCGTCGCTTCATCGGAGGCATCAAGTATCACGAGGCTGAGGTGATTCCACTCAGTGTCTACCGGTGCCCCGACTGTGGCTTTCTCGAACTTTACGCGCGTCCTGACTGAGCGCGACGCGCAGACTGCATTGACCGGCCTCATGGCGCGCGACGACCGCTGCTAGTGGTTCGAGACACTGACGTCCGAGGAATTCCATGACGCACCGCCTTGGCACCAACAACTCTCCAAACGGCGGTAGTACGAGTTGTACT
>JBDUCR010000200.1:0-3444 GCA_040003345.1 bacterium | reverse complement strand
GGCCATGGCGCGAGAAACCGGAACCCGCGCAAGTGACGTTGGAGCGCGGTGAAGTCAGCGGCATTGTTCGTCACGAGCACGGCACCCGCGTCGCGGCACGATGCGGCGAGCATCGCGTCGTTGAGCAGTGACGGTGCGATCGCCCGGCGGCCGCCTCGCTTTCCAAACGCCATCTCGGCGAGCACGCGCCCCGCATCAGCGCACGCCGCGAACGGTGGCGCGGTCGTCCAGTCGCGTAACGTGTACGGCGACACCAGCGCTTTCACGGCGTCCACGTGCTCAGGCGAGCCCGCGCCTGCAAAGAGCTCCATTGCCACGATGCCATCGAACCGCACCCGCATGCCCGCGCGCAGCAGAAACTGCTTCAGTCCCAGCATCTCCTCGCGATTGCGCAGTGCGCCGACATAGACATTCGTGTCGATGACGTAGAGATCGGACGTTACGTCCAACTCAGCGCTTGCGACGCAGCGCGGGCGTTGAGCGCACGAACACGTCGTTGAGCCCACCAAGCGCTGCAAGGTTGTCGAGCGCGGCGAAGACATCACCCTGAAAGATTACATAGTCGAGGGCGCGATCCACCGTCTCGGTATCCGTACGAGCGCCAAGCAGCTCGCGCGCCACCTCCAGCTTGGCGACACTCATGTCCATGTTCTTCCTCGCGAGCGCGGGCTCGGACACGCGATGCGGGCCTGACTTTCGTGACATGCGTTCTCCCAGGGTACTGTGACAATACAGAAATTATACAACATACTTATGTACCGCCAGCCTTGGCCGCGCCACGGAAGCGAGCCCGCGCCGAGGCGTTAGCTTTGCAGAATGCCTGACGAAATCCTCTCTCCTTCCGGTCTGCCGATCGAGCCGGTCTACCGGCCCGGCGATGCGCCCATCGAGTACGAACGCGATCTCGGCGATCCCGGCTCATACCCGTATACACGCGGCGTGCAGCCGTCGATGTATCGCGGCCGCCTCTGGACCATGCGCCAGTACGCCGGTTTCGGCACGGCGCAGGAAACGAATACGCGATTCCGGATGCTGCTCCAGAAGGGACAGACGGGACTCTCCGTCGCGTTCGATCTGCCAACGCAAATGGGCATCGACTCCGACTCTCCGCGCGCCCTCGGCGAAGTTGGCCGCGTCGGAGTGGCGATCGATACCGTCGAAGACATGCACGTCCTGCTCGCGCAGATTCCGCTCGACACCGTCTCGACGAGCATGACGATCAACGCGACGGCGTCCACACTGCTCGCGATGTATGTCGTCGTCGCCGAGGAACGCGGTATTCCGCGCGCAAAGCTCAGCGGCACCATTCAGAACGACATCCTCAAGGAGTACATCGCCCGCGGAACGTACATCTATCCACCCGTTCCCTCGCTCGCACTCATCTCCGAGATCTTCCGGTTTTGCGCGGAGCAGGTGCCGAGCTGGAATCCGATCTCGATCAGTGGCTATCACATTCGCGAAGCCGGTGCGACTGCCGTGCAGGAGCTCGCGTTCACCTTCGCGAACGCGATGGCGTACGTCGCCGGTGCGATCGATGCCGGCCTCGCGATCGATGCATTCGCTCCACGGCTGTCGTTCTTCTTCGCGGCGCACAACGACCTCTTCGAGGAGGTCGCGAAGTTTCGCGCCGCGCGACGTTTGTACGCGCGCCTCATGCGCGATCGTTTCGGCGCGAGCGACGCCAGCGCGCGCCTTCGCTTTCACACGCAGACGGGCGGCGTAACGCTCCAGGCGCAACAGCCGCTCAACAACGTCGTGCGCGTCGCTGTGCAGGCATTGTCGGCGGTACTTGGTGGAACGCAGTCACTGCACACCAATGGCTACGACGAGGCGCTATCGCTTCCAACAGCGGAAGCGGCGACACTCGCGCTACGCACGCAGCAGATCATCGGCTACGAGAGTGGAGCTGCGCTCACGGCTGATCCACTCGCCGGCAGCTACTACGTCGAGAGTCTCACGAGCACGCTCGAGCGCGATGCGGAGGCGCTGCTGCAACGTGTGGACGAGCTTGGCGGCGCAGCGAAGGCGATCGAGGCGGGATTCTTCCAGGAAGAGATCGCGCGCTCGGCGTATGAATTTCAGCTGCGCGTCGAGCGTGGCGAGACGACGATCGTCGGCGTGAACAAGTTCACTGACGGCGACGAGCCGCCGGTGATTCCTTCGCCGGATTACTCCGCGCTCGAGCGTGAACAGGTTGCGCGCTTGCAGGCTGTGCGCGCCGCACGCGACGCCGGCGTGGTGCAGGCGGCACTCGGTGCGCTCTCGCACGCGGCGGAGAGCTACGCAGGCGATAGCAAGGCAGCTCGCCCGCACCTGATGCCTCTGATCATCGACGCCGTGCGCGCCCGAGCGAGTGTTGGTGAGATCAGCGACGTCCTCAGTGGTGTGTGGGGCGCGTATCGCCCGAACACGTAGGACGAGAGTGGTCGCTCCGCCTTGATCGACGCATGTCCTCCCGTTAGGCTGGCGTGAGCGCGCGCGGGACGGGCGATTGCGCCGCGCGACTCACCCCCAATGGAGCTCACCGTAATGCGCCTTGCAATGCGTCAGACCGTTCTTGCTCTCGTCGCAGTTCTTGCCATGTCATCGTCCGCGCGCGCTCAGAAGGAAAGTCCCATCGAGCTTGGACTGGACGCAGCGTTCAGCTACGGGATGGATTCGCCACACGTCACGACGGTGTCCATTCCCATTCAACGCCTGCGCGTCGGATTCTTCGTCTCGCCGACAGTCTCCATCGAGCCGGCTTTCGGACTCTCGCACTCGAGCGAGAGCGGTGACAGCTTCACGCAATTCGACGTTGGCGCGGGCGCGCTTTTCCACTTCAACTCCTCGCGTTCCGAAATGCAGCCATATGTTCGTCCCTTCGTGGACGTTGTTCACACGACCGTTGGGTTCGTGGGAGGGTCGGGGGGATTCACGGCGACGTCGCTCGGAGCGGGAGTGGGCACAAAGATTCCGATCGCGAATCGCTTCGCGTGGCGACTCGAGGCCGCGCTCGCGCGCACCCTGGAGCATGACAACGTGAAAGCGGCCAATCAACTGTCGGCGTTCGTCGGATTTTCGTTCTTCACGCACTGACGCACACCTTCAACATCGAGCTCGCGTAGGACGGTGCAGCGGCAATTTCCTCCGGGAAGTTGCCGCTGTTGACGTGTCGTTCCCATGTGTTCGACGCATGGGCAGGACGCCATGCTGCGGGTGTCAGGGTGACCTTGTACGGGCTGGCCGCCCTGGCTAGGTTACACGGCTCGGACCGAATCGCCTAAGTCTCATATCGATGCCAACTTACGAGTTCCGCTGTCCCGATGGCCACGTGTTCGAGGTTTTCTACCGTTCCATCGGCAGCGCCGAATCACAAGCCATATGTCCAGAGTGCGGCAAAGCTGCCGAGCGGATGATGTCGGCCGCCGGTTTTGCGTTCAAGGGATCCGGCTTCTACCTCAC
>JBDUCR010000514.1:0-35653 GCA_040003345.1 bacterium | reverse complement strand
TCGCGAAGTAGTTGAGCGAGACGAGCAATCCCGTCTGCTCGTAGTTGTTGTTGTTTCGGAGCGACCACATCACGCGCGGCAACGCCGGATTCTGGCGGTACCACGTGCGTTGCGTGTCATTCGGTCCAAGTGTTCGCTCGACCGTCTCCGCAGTACCACCGTTGCCGAAGGTCTCGTAGAGGCGGCTGATACCATTGTGCATCGCCGCCAGGAACATGAGATAGCCCGGCGACCACGTGTCGAAGTTGCCGTGCGCGAACACGCCGGGCATGCCCATGCGCGTCATCTCCTGCACGTTGTTCCAGCCGATCATCTGCCACTCGTTCGTCAGCAGTGGATCGATCCACGCGTTGAACGGTCCATCGCCGATGGTGTTGTCATAGAGATACGCGACGGATTCGTGCAGATCGTGCAGCACCTGCGCTTGTTGGCCGATGTAGGCGTTCAACACATTCTGCGACAACTTGAGCGTGAGCCCCATCGCGTCGCGATTGTTGTCGTGCGCCACGTAGTGTCCCCAGTAGAGCAGGTTGGGCACCGTCTCGCCTGGATGCGCCATGTGCCACCGGAACAGATCGACCATTCGATCGCGCCCGTCGACTTCGACGATCGGCGTGATGAGCGTGATGACGTTGTTGCGGATGTTCTTGATATAGGGGCTGTCGTCAACCGCGAGACGATACGCGAGCTCCATCAACGCCGTTGGTGCGCCGGATTCCGTCGAGTGAATCGTTCCGGTGATGTAGTACACCGGCGCGACGTCAGCGACGATCCGCGCGGCCTCCGCGTCGTCCATGTTGATCGAGCGTGGATCCGCCAGCTTGGCGAGCTTCGCGCGATTGGCGTCGAGCTTGGCGATCAGCTCTTCCGACGCAACGGCGACCGCGATGTGCTCGCGTCCTTCCTCCGTGAAGCCGATGGAGAACACCTTCACGCGCGGGCTCGACTTCTCGAGCAGCCGCATGTAGGCGTACACCTCCTTCGAGTACGGGAAATAGTTCTTCGCTCCCGCAATGTCGCCGAGGATTGCCTTGGGTGTCGGAACGGTTTTCGATGCGGGCAGATAGTCGACGAGGGGCGAGAGGAAGAAAGGCTCGGTGGTGTATTCCTTGATCTTCTTCGTGTACTCCTCGTCGATCGGCTGATTGGGATCGCGCCCTGGCTTGGCCAGCGAGAAATCCGGACTCGGCGCCTGCGCCGCGGCCGGCGTGGACGCTGCGGCGAGCAACAGGAGAGGGAGAAGAACGGCGCTGGCGGTCTGACGCCTCATGAGATGTCGGCAGAGAGGTGAATGGGAACGTCGCGATGGCTTGCCATGTTCCGTCGGCGGACAGGACACGTCAAGAGGTGCACGCATCGGCGTGCGGAAGGCCTGCGAATCTACCTCATGCAATCGCGCGCTCTGCCGAAGTGTGTATCGCAAGACAGCACCACCGACAGTTCCGCCGGTGGCCATTCCGGACTGACGCTCGTTCCGTTCAGCTCCAGCGCAGATCGTGCTTCGACAACGGAAGCGAACGCACGCGCTTGCCGGTAGCTGCGAAGATCGCGTTACACACCGCAGGCACCACTGGCGGCAACGCCGGTTCTCCAAGTCCCGTTGGCGGAACGGTGCTCTTCACGAAATGCACTTCCACCGGCACCATCTGCGCGTGGCGTAGCAGGGCAAAGTCGTGGAAGTTGCTCTGCACGGTGCGTCCCTTGTCAATCGTGATCTCCTGGCCGAGCGCCTGCGCAATGCCGTCGAGCACCGAGCCCTGCACCTGATTCTCGGCGTTTAGCGGATTGATGATCTCGCTGCCGATGTCGCCGGCCACCCACACCTTCTCCACCTTCACTTTGCCGGCGCGGCTCACGCTGGCCTGAACGACTTCAGCGAAGTAGCCCCGATGACTGAAATGGAAGGCGACACCCATGCCCGTGCCCTTGGGCAGCGACGTGTTGCCCCAACCCGACTTGTCGCGGACCAGCTCGAGCACGCTGCGCGCGCGCGCAGCGTCGTACGGGGGCGGCTGTTGTTGTCCACTCGCCACCGGCGCTTCCGGCTGCGGGTGCGAAAGCATATCGAGACGAAACTGGAGTGGATCTTTTCCTGCCGCATGTGCGAGCTCGTCGATGAACGACTGGACGGCGAACGCGATACCGTTGCTGCCGGGTGCGCGCAGGAATCCCGTCGGCACACCGAGCGCCATCACCGAGCTCTCGAGCGAGAAGTTCGGAATGAAACGCGCGGGGAATTCCGTTCCGCCAATTCCCGCTGACGCGACGAAATTCGTTCCTTCGCCGAACGACACGAAGTGATCGCGCCACGCCACGACGTTGCCCGAGGCATCCACGCCACCGGTGAAGTAGTGGTATCCTGCGGGACGATAGAAGTCATGCTGAATGTCGTCTTCACGCGTCCACAACAACTTCACAGGGACCTTCACTTCTTTCGCGATCCACGCCGCCTCGACCATGTAGTCGTTCATCAAGCGACGGCCGAATCCGCCGCCGGAGCGCGTGATATGTACCGTGATATCAGTGTCCTTGATGCCGAGGGTCTGTGCGACGAGCGCGCGTCCATCCTGCGGTGATTGCGAGGGCGCCCACATTTCGAGCTGGCCGTCGCTCTTCATGTGCGCGGTGCAGTTCTGCGGCTCGAGCGACGCGTGCGCGATGAAGGGATAGAAGTAGTCGCCCTTTACCGTCTTCGCTGCACTCGCGAGCGAGGCGACGACGTCGCCATCCTTCCGCAGCGAACGTTGCGCTGGTTGCGCTGCGAGCGCCGCCGCCTGTGCATCGAATCCGGCGCTGCTCTGGCTCGCCGTGGCGCCTTCGTCCCACGTGACTTTGAGCTTGCCGCGTGCGCTCTTCGCCTGCCACCAGCTGTCGGCGACAATAGCCACACCCGGGAGCAAACTCGCCAGCGCCGTACCGCCTTCGACGACGAATGCATGCCGCACACCCGGCATTTTCTTCAGTTCGTCCACGTTCGCGCTCTTCACCTTTCCCGCGAACACCGGACACTTCACGAACGTCGCATACAACATCCCAGGCATCGTGACATCGATGCCGTACATCGGCTTGCCGGTGACGATGGAATGCGTGTCGACGCCGCGCACGCGCGAACCAATGATCGTGAATGCCTTGGGATCCTTGAGGGGAATCGTCGCGAGATCCGGCGGTGCAATTGACGACGCCTTCGTCGCCAGGTCGCCGTAGCTCATCGAGCGGTTGCTCGCACGATGACGCACGATGCCTTTCTCCGTATCGCATTCGGATGCCGGAACACTCCACGCCTGCGCCGCAGCCGCGATCAGCATCGCGCGACCGGCCGCTCCAACGCGTCGCATCGGCAGCCAGTTGTTCGGCGTCGCCGTGCTGCCGCCCGCGGCCTGGCGACTGTAGTTCTTCGTATCGAGCGGCGCCTGCTCGACACGCACGTTCGCCCAGTCGACATCGAGCTCTTCGGCGATCAGCATCGGAAGCATCGTCTTCACGCCCTGTCCGATTTCCGGATTCTTCCCGATGATCGTGACGATACCGTCCGGCGTTATCCGAATGAATGCATTGATCGTCGCATCAGCTGCCGGTCTTTCGCCGAGCGACTCTGCCGCGGCGAGCGGCTCGACATAGCTCGCGAGCAGAATTCCGCCACCAGCAATCGCCGAGACGCGAAGGAAATCTCGGCGCGAAACGTTCGCTGGCCCGATCATTGTTTTCTCCCATTCAAGCGCTTCGGCGCGCCGGCCTGTGTGGCCTCGACCTTGAGCTCCGCCGCGCGATGAATCGCGGCGCGAATGCGCAGGTACGTGGCGCAACGGCAGAGATTCCCGTTCATCGCGGCGTCGATGTCCGCATCAGTTGGATTCGGATTCTTCGCGAGCAGCGCAGATGCGGACATCAGCTGGCCCGCCTGGCAATAGCCGCACTGCGGTACGTCGAGCTCTTCCCACGCGCGTTGCAATGCGTGCGTGCCGTCAGGCGAAAGTCCTTCGACGGTAGTGATATTCGCGCCTTGCGCGGAGGAGACCGGAAGCACGCAGGTGCGCGTCGCAACACCATTGAAGTGGACGGTACACGCGCCGCATTGCGCCGCACCGCACCCGAACTTCGTGCCCTTGAGGTCCAGCGTATCTCTCAGTGTCCAGAGCAGCGGCATGTCGGCGGGAACGTCTACCGTCTTCGGTTGTCCGTTGACCTTGAAGCTGACCTTCATGAGATGTCCCTTCCGATTGGCGGAGTGCCGCGGCACGCGCGACGAAGCAGTCTATCAATCTGGGTCCGTTCGACGGAAGCGTCCAGCGGCGTGTGGCTCGCGCATCGCTCGAATCGCACACAACGCAAACAGGGCCGGTCCGAGTTGGACCGACCCTGCATGCCGCTCTGGAGAGTGCGCGAAGGCGCTACGGCAGAGCAGATTGGTGAAACGTGTATCAGCTCGAGGCGATGATGTAGCCAGAGTGTTCAGCGACGGTGCTGTCATCGGCGCTGGCAACCGAAGCCACCTGAACGGTGTGGCGCACGGGGCGTGCGTTGGCGCTATGTGCTGCGACTGCGACGAGGGCCAGGGCACCCAGCGTCATCGAGAATGCGAGGCGGCGGTTCATGAAAGTCTCCGGGGGATGGCGGCGCGCGTTTGCGCACCACGAGGCTTGGATCAGCGAGGACCTGCAGTGAATGAGCGAGCTGCGAATCCGGTTGGCTCCTTACTGGCCACCGGTGATTCCGTCGCCATTTTCGGCAACGACATACCCACTGAAGTGCTTGATCCTTCGGGAGACGAACTGCGCAGTCTTGTCGACTGTGGTGGAGAGGGTCTTGTCGACCACCGACTCATCAACGCAGACACTGTTGAACGGGCCACAGTACTTCATGACCGTCATGTTGGTCAGCGTCGCGGCGTCGGTGACGTACAGATACAGCTGGACGTTCTTGTCCGGAGCGAAGCGCATTGCCGGGGAGAACTCCACGCTCGGGTGCGTCGTGGCGGCGTTCTTCACGACAGCCGTAATCACGACTGGCAGCTTTTCGCGATCGCAGGACGAATCCCACGCGGTCGGGCCATACGAGCTGGTGGCGAGCGCACAGACAGAGCTTGCGGGCAGGTCGAGACGGCTCGCGCCAAGCTTGATCGACTGGTCGATCGCCGGATTGATCGTGAACGTGTAGACGCCATCGATGACGCCCACCAGTGCCTTCTCAGCGCCCTGCGGCGCCGTCATACGGGGAGCCGGTGACGTGACCTCTCCGGCGCATGCGGCCAGAAGAACGGCAGAGGCGACCAAAAGTGAAACACGGTATGCGGTGGATCGAGCCTGCGTCGGCGTACGCATGGGGGGGTTGTCCTGTCGAGCTTTCGCCCGGTGAGAGACACAAACGGCGGGGGGTGGGGCAACGGCAGACACACCGTTGGCGGTTCCGCAGTAGGCAATGCCGGGGCCGCTTTGACCAATTGTCAAATTGTCCGCACGCCGCTGTGGGTTTTTTAGCCGTTTCAGACTTTTCGCCCGACGGCATGACGATGCGAGCGCTACCATGACCGACCGCGTCGTAGCTGGCCATCGGGCAAAATGCACTGATTCATGGCATTCTGCGGAAGCACGTGCCGATGCGGATCTCGTTCGCTGACCGCTACATTGCCTTTCCGAGCGCCCTCTCCCCGTCGTTCTGAGTGTTCGATGTCCATCAGCTCCCTTGATCTCACCGGCAGAGTGGCAGTTGTATCCGGTGGGTACGGCGTCCTTGGCGCGAGCTTGGCCTCCGGTCTCGCCGCAGCAGGCGCTCGCGTCGCGATACTTGGCCGACGTCGTGATGCCGCTGAGGCCAAGGCCGAGGAAATTCGTGCAACCGGCGCCGAGGCGATGGTCATTGTCGCGGACGTACTCGACGACACGGGAATTCGCGCCGCCCGCGACGAGCTCCTGCGCGCATGGGGTCGCGTCGACATTCTCATCAACGCCGCCGGCGGAAACGTCATGCGGGCCCGCAACGACAATCGCAGCATCTTCGAGGTGCCGCTCGACGCGTTCGATGAAGTGCTGCGCTTGAATCTGCACGGCACCGTGATTCCCGCGTTGGCATTCGCTGAAACGATGGCCGCTCAGCGCTCAGGGTGCATGGTCAACATCTCGTCGATGGCGGCGAGCCGAGTGCTGAGTGGTGTGCTCGGCTATTCGATCGCGAAGACCGGCATCGACAGCTTTACGCGCTGGATGTCGGTCGAGCTCGCGCGCAAGCACGGCGACGGACTTCGCGTGAATGCGATCGTGCCCGGATTCTTCGTCACGACGCAGAATCGCAAGGTGCTGATCAACGACGATGGCAGCTTCACCGACCGCTCGAACAACATCATCGCCCACACGCCGATGGGACGCTTCGGGCGGCCGGAAGAGCTGATCGGTGTCGTGCAGTGGCTCTGCAGCGACGCGGCGTCATTCGTGACGGGAGCCGTCATCCCGGTCGATGGCGGCTACAGCCTGTTCAGCGGCGTGTGATCCTGTTCACTGCTGCTTGACCGACACCCTCGCATGACCGGAAGCCTCGGCGCGAACGACGAGCCCGTCGCGCGTGACGAAGAGTCCACGCTCTGCGACTGAATCGACCACTGCACTGAGCGTGAGCGCGTCGCCGATCTTCCGATTCAGCCCTTCGATCAGCAGAGCACGGCCACGATCGAGCGCCGGCTCCATCGAGAACCGCGCACGCTTGCGCATCTCGGCGCGCAATCCATCCGACTTGAGCCACGAGTAGGTCTGCAACAGCTTGCTGTCACTCTGCAGATCGAAGTCGAGATCGGGAACGGACAACATCGAGTGCAGATGGTCTACCTTCGGTGTGCCGATGAGCCGCAGCGACCCATTTGCGTCGCCCGTGAAGCGCACCGTCAACGCAAGACGGCCCTTCGACTCCGGAAGCACGGCAACCTCTTTGACCGTGATCGTTTTTCCGGATTGCGTGAACGATTTCGCCGTCAGCGCAGAGGTCAGTTCGCGGGACGCTATTCCGTAATCGACGACGCCGTCGATCACGATGTGAAAGCCCTCGGATGCGCTATCGCGCTCGAGCTTGGGCAAGGCCACCGCAGGAGCGACGGGCTCCGTACTGCTGGTCACGACGCGCGGTCGCGCGTCGAGACTCACCGGCACGACGAGGATGCGCTTCCTGCCGCTGACGTGCCCGACGCGCAGTCGCTCGGGTCCGAGGAGGAGCCAGACGTCGTCGCGCAGCTTGATGGGACGCGCGAGCATGCCCCACCACTCGGTGACGTGCTCCGTGAGATCGACCGTCGCCACCTTCTTGTCGATGTTGGGCAGCTGACTCGCGAGGCCGGCCCGCGCCGCCTCGACCACCCGGCCAGTGACGTCGTGATGCAGGATGCTCACATCGCAATGATCACGTTGTTCCGTGGTTGACGGCTCCACGCGGACGATGCGTGCCTGCGATACGAGGTGAAATTCATTCGTGAGTCCGATCGGTGTCGCGAGCTCCACGACGACGCGCGGCCGCTCCTTCTCATTGCCGCACCCCGCGCTCAGCGTCGGTCCGATCAGCGGCTTGTAGTAGCCCCGCGCGCGGTACGCGAACGTCGCGCGCAGGTGCAGTAGATTGCCGTCGGCGAAAGCGGTGAACGGTCCTCGTACCGCCTCGAAGGCATAGTGCTTTCGCGTGTCGTCGCCCACGGTCTTCACACTGTCCATCGATCCAAAGGTCTTCGGCACGATCTGCTCGACGAGACGGAGCACGGACGTGAAGTCGTACTCGAGCGGGACGCTGAACCGAGAGAGCTCGGGCGGCGCGGGAGCGGGGGCGGCAACGTCCGGAGGTTCCGGTGTCGTCGACGGCGCTTCACGCGTACATGACGCGAAAAGAGCGAACACACAGCATCCATACGCTGAGACTGCCAGCTTCATTCGCCTCCGAGGTGTAGGCTTCCGCGAGCAACGAGCACGCCGTCGCTAATTCTACGGCGAGATCGGCATTTCGGGCATGGGCGCATCGCGGTAGAGTGCCGGTGCTCACGCGCAGAGCGCGACGCCGCTCGCCGCTGCGCGTGCTCGTTGCCCGAATCCTGCATTCCCCCCGGCATGCACAATCCGGAACGGCATACCATCAAGTCTGCAGACACCGCGCCGACAGATCGCGACCATGCGTTGCGCAACTGGGCTGCGGTGGTGATTCTCGCCATGGTCGGGCTCGTGGCGTTTGCAAAGGTCGGTGAGGACGTCTTCAATCATGAGACGACCTCGTTCGACGCGGCGGTGCGCGCCTGGGTGCTCGCGCACCGGTCGCCCTTGCTGACGCAGTTTTTTCAGACGGTGACCACACTCGGATCGGTGACGCCACTGGTGTGTGTCGCCGTCGGAGGCGCATTGATTCTCCTCTATCGCCGCCGAACCATCGTCGCGTCCACAGTCCTGGTTGCACCTGCTGTTGCCGTTGCAGGCTATCTCACGCTCAAGAACATCTTCGCTCGAGCAAGGCCGTCCGGTCTTGGCAACGTAATCGAAGGCACATACTCGTTCCCTTCAGCACATGCCACGTCGTCGTCGGCCATCTGCTGTACGCTCGCCTATGTATTCTGGCGTGAGCATCTCGTGAGCGGCCGGTTGGCCGTCGCGTTCGCGGCGCTGATTCCCTTGCTCGTCGGCGCGAGCCGGGTATACCTCGACGTCCACTGGACCACCGACGTGCTCGGCGGATGGAGCGCCGGCGTCATCATCGCAGCCCTCTCGGCGGCGTTGTACAACAGCAGCCGTCATTTGCAGCCGCGGCATCGCGCGAGTGGGGACGTGCACTGATGTGGTGTCGCCGCGCAGCAATGGTGCTGAGCACCATATGGTTTCTCAATTCGCAGACCGCATTTGCGCAGTCGACGTCATCATCGTCTGGCGTGCTGCTCGAGGGACGCGACCTCGCGTTGCTCGCCGGCGCGACCGCAGTGTCAGCGGCGCTCGTCACCGTGGATACGCGCGTTGCGAACTTCTTTTCCGATTCCGGCTTTCACGCGCGACATCCCTCGTTCAAGACCGCTGCCGATCGCGCCAGCCGCTCGACGGAAACGGTGTTGATGATCACCGGTGGCCTCGTATGGGGCATTGCGCGACTCACCGACGATCGCGGCACCGCCGATGTGGCGTTTCACACCACGGAAGGCGTTGCATCCACGGCCATGCTGATTCAGGTGGTTCGTGGAGCCCTCGGTCGCGGGCGGCCGTATGTGATTGACGACGACAATGGCGAGAAGCGCAACGGGGATCCGAAGGAGTTCAAGTTTCTCCGCGGATTCTCGAGCTACAACTATCGCTCGTGGCCGTCGATGCACGCGATGGCGAGCTTCGCCGCCGCGTCGGGACTTGCGCAGGAGATGCGTGTTCGCAACACGCCACACCGCGGCGTGATCGCTCCCGCGCTCTACACGGCCGCCGTGCTGCCGTCACTCGCACGCATATATCTCGACGAGCACTGGACGAGCGACATCGCCATGGGCGTCTTCCTCGGCGTCTTCGCTGGACAGAAGGCAGTGCTGTACAGCCACGAGCATCGGGACAATCGATTCGATCGACGGTTTCTCAAACCGGAAATTCGTGCATCGTTCACAGTCGATGCGCGGGGTCTTTCGTTTTCGATGCTTCCGTTCTGAGGAGTAGGGTATTTCAGGCGCGACGTGTCATGCATATGGGAGCCGGACGCGCGGTTGTTTTGCCACTTCGGCGACCAGTGAGAACACTGAGGGGAACATGGGTCGGATGTGCGTGCTCCGGTGGGGTGCATGCATGTCCGATTCATGTTTTTGTGCTCACCATCCTCCGCTGTCCGGAAGCCACGGCGCCAGGTGCTCGCGAAGCTGCTTGAGCGCGCGGCCCATTCGCGCTTCCACGCTCTTGACCGAAATGCCCAGTTGATCGGCGATTTCGCTGTACGTCAAGCCGCGCTGGCGATTCATCTCGAAGACTTCGCGCTGTGGTTCGGAGAGCGACGCGATAGCCGCTACGGCGGCGAGTTGGAGCTCGCCGGACACCGCAAGAGCATCCGCCGCCGGCGACTCGGAGGGCCCGCGCACATACACCTCGCCGCGTTGCGCGGTGCGTCCCTGGCGAAGACGGTTGAGCGCGCGATTGCGCGTCGCCTGTTGCAGGTACGCGCGAATGGGGCCCGTCAATACGAGCGAGGCGCGGCGACGCCAGAGCTCGAGCATGACGTCCTGCGCAATTTCCTCGGCGAGCGCACGCTCGCCGAGCAGTCGTGTGGCGTTCACGACGAGTCCGGGATATTGATCCCGGAAGATCGTCGAGTAGGCGACTTCATCGCCCGCACGCAGTCGCGACAGGAGTTCCGATTCGTCCACGTAAGGAGTACTGTTGGTGGGCGAGCAAATTAACTCAGGATGCTAACTTCTGGCGAACTCGAAAAGTTCGCACTCGAGCGCGACGTTATCGATATTGCGTCGCGCGTGGCCATTCGGCCAACGACATGGGGTTCGGAGATACACAGGTGTCTCAATAGCATGACCGATCAGGGTAACCTCCCGAATAGCATTCCGGACGACGAGTGGGACGCGATGGCGCGTTACCTCGCCGGCGAAGGAACCGCCGACGAGCGTGAGGCGATGCGTCGCATGCTGGAGGCAAGGCCTGAGCGTGCTGCCCTGATCGGGACGCTCGGCGACGCGCTGCGTGCGCCCGAGCCCACTGCGCCAACGCCAGCGGAAGTCGAAGCGGCGCTCGCGTCCGTCCTGGCGCGACGCGGTGAAGGCCGTCCAATCGCCGCGCCGCGTCGCTCCCTCGTGATATCCCTCGACACATATCGCGCGCGCTGGCGCGATGCGCGACTTCGTGCCGCTGCTGCGGTGCTCGTCGTCGCTGGCGCGGGAATGCTGTGGCGTGCTGCCTCCCCGTCGCGCGAGGGCACGACGGTCGCGCCGGCGCAATTTGCGACGGCTGTCGGCAAGCTCGACTCGCTTACTCTCGCCGATGGCAGCCGCGTGTTGCTCGGTCCTGGCAGCCAGCTGACGGTTGGTCAGGACTTCACGAAGACCTCGCGCGAGGTCACGCTCAAGGGCGAGGCGCGTTTCGACGTCGTGCACGACTCCACTCGGCCCTTCATTGTCCATACGGCGGCGGCGTCGTTCCGCGACGTTGGGACTGTCTTCGCCGTACACAGCGACGATGCCGATGGCGCACGGATCGTCGTGACCGCTGGTGCGGTGGCTGTCGAAGGACGGGTCGGGATCGCGCCGGTGGTACTCCAGGCCGGCGACCGAGCCATGGTCCCAGGCTCAGGCCCGGTGCGGGTCGAGCGGGCGTCGGCCACGAGCGACGATCTCGCATGGACAACTGGCAAGCTCATCTTCCGCGATGCGTCGGTCGAGCAGGTCACTGCCGATATGCGTCGCTGGTATGGTGTTGACCTGCGCGTGGATTCGGCGCTCACGGGCAAGACGGTCACGGCGACCTTCGAGCGGGCGTCGGCAAAGGACGTCGGCCGCATTGTTGCCGCATTGCTCGGCGGAGGGCTCCGTGAGGACGGCTCGACGCTTCGGATCGTCTCCCCGCCGCGGGCGTCGCCCGCGCGGTAATGGCGCCGCGCGAGCGCGCCACATATTGTTGCGTATACATCATGCGCAACGCCACATCGCTCCGCCGCGCGATGTTTTTCCTCGTGCTGAGTACGTTTTCGCCGCTCACGGTGTTCGCGCAGCGCGCGTGCGACGAGCGTCCGCTCGTGCCCGTACCGTCGGGCGGCTGGACGTCGCCACTCGATACGCGCGTGAGTTTGCACGTTCGCGACGTGTCGCTGCGTGATGCACTCGACCATCTGACCGCTGTATCGAAGGTACAGCTCGCGTACTCAGCGGACTTCCTTCCCGTCGATCAGCGCGTCTGTCTGTCCGCTGAGAGCGAACCCCTTGGGACGCTGTTGGCAACGCTGCTGCGCGGAACGACGGTGCAGGTGCTCGTGGTCTCGGGGCGTATCGTGCTCTCGCCTGGCGCGACGCCCGCACCGCTCACCGAGCCCACGGCGCGCAGCGTGAGTGTGCTCGAGCGCGTCGTCGTCACGGGCAACGCCGTCGCTGCGCCCAGGCGGCCACTCGTCATCGGCGTCGAGGTGATTGACGGCGAACAGCTGCGACGCCAGTCGCTCGGCAACATGGCCGAGATGCTGAATGCGTCGGTGGCCGGCGTGTGGTCGTGGTCGCAATCCCCGTCGTCACTTGTCGCGCAGTACGGCGGCATTCGCGGCGCGAGCTCGTTCGGCTCCAGCGCGCCGAAGATCTACATCGATGGCGTCGAAGTCGCGAACCCGCTGCTCATGACGCAGCTGAACCCTGATGTCGTCGATCACGTGGAAGTGATTCGTGGCCCGCAGGGATCTGCGCTCTACGGATCGGATGCGATCAGCGGTGTGATCAATGTGCTCACGCGACATGACGGCGCCGCGTTCTCGGCGCCGTCGGTTTCCGTTCGCAGTACGGCGGGCGCTGCGGGCAGCGCCTTCGCATCCGGCCTCGTGCCGACGCATGAGCAGCGCATCAACGTTCGGGCGGGAACGAATGTGAAGTCCGCAGGGCTCGCATTGGCGTTTGGTCAGACGGGCGCGCTGTTTCCATCGTCGGAGACCCGGACACTCGCCGCAACCAGCGACGCACGACTCGTCACATCGGGCGAAACCCTCACGATGTCCGCGCGGCTGTTCGATAAGCGCTCCGGCATGGGAGAGAATCCGATCCTGAGCGGATTGCTTCCCGTGGTGCCGCCGACTGGCGGCGGTGGTGGCTCCGCACAGCCGCTCGCCTCAGCCAGTGACCTGACGCAATCGGTGCGACAGTACACGCTGTCCACGAGCGCGGCATTCGCCAGCGAAGGCGCGTGGACGCACTCGATTCTCGCGGGGCTCGACGGATACTATCTCGATCACGTCGCTGACGCGACGAGTCCCATCCTGTCGACTGCGGTCGATTCAGCGCTTCGAGCCGCGCGCGGCTACGGCGACCGCTACACGCTGCGCGAGAACAGCGTCGCGCACTTCAACGCGGATGGGGACGCCCAGGGAACGCTCACACTCGGCATCGAGCACTCGGTACTGCGCCAGGGGGCAACGGTCACGACGCAGGTGCCTGGCGCTTTCGGAGAGTTCCCAACGGCGGTCCAGGCCATTCACGAGACCTGGAATCACAACACCGGATTGATCTCGCAGCTCAGCATGTCGTGGAGCGATGCAATCTTCCTCACCGGTGGATTGCGTCTCGAGCGTAACGATGCATTCTCCGGGACGAATCGCTATCCGTTGCTTCCCATGTTGGGCCTCGCGGTGGTGAATAACGTCGGCGACGTCGAGGTGAAGTGGCGCGCTGCGTACGGCAAGGGCATTCGTCCACCACAGGTTCCGGCACGGAGCGCGGCATCCGGCTATACCGGCAACCAGGGATACGCCACGAGCTACGGGAGCTCGGCCGGCATCGGTGGTGTGCTGCCCGCGCTCGATCCGGAAGTGCAATCCGGTTATGAGGGTGGGCTCGAGCTGTACTTCGGACGGGCGCTGACGCTGCAGCTCACGCGCTTCGACCAGCGTGTGACTGGGCTCATCCAGAACGTTTCAATTGCCGTTGACACCTTCGCGCACGGCGGCACGATCGAGCGACGAGTGCGCTATCAGTTGCAGAACGTCGGCGAGATAACCAACACTGGCTGGGAATTTCAGGGC
The DNA here is from genome assembly GCA_040003345.1 of bacterium. Classification (GTDB taxonomy): domain Bacteria; phylum Gemmatimonadota; class Gemmatimonadetes; order Gemmatimonadales; family Gemmatimonadaceae; genus AG11. Next base: position 21,967 of record JBDUCR010000514.1, on the reverse strand, counting down.
AATCTGACGCAGGGTGCCTTCACACTCACGAGCGCCTTGAGCGCGGTCGATAGCCGCGTACGCGCACTCGCGAATGGCTACATGGGTGACCTGCAGCCTGGCGACCGCATGCTCGCCGTGCCCGCAAAAACTGGCAGTGTCACCCTCGCCTATGTCGGCGACAAGTGGTACGCGTCAGTGGGCGCGACGCGCGCGATGGACTGGATCAACTACGATCGCTACAACCTCGCGAAAACCTTCGCCGAGACGAACGGGACGACGGCGAAGGACAAGGATCTGACCGGCTCGAACCTGCGTGCGTTCTGGCGCACGTACGACGGAGATACGCATCTCCGGCTGACAGGCTCACGCGATCTCGCGCGAGGCGTCTCGCTCCTGTTCACGGGCGACAATCTGCTCGGCGGCCAGCTGGGTGAGCCGGACAACGTGACGATCCGTCCCGGTCGCACCGTGACTGCGGGTCTTCGCGCCTCGTTCTAGCGAGGACGTACTTGTCCCGTGATTCCACGGGGTGAAACGGGACGCCAGGCACCGCCGTAGTTTCAGGATCGCACTCTGTGTGTAACTTGGAGTGTCCCTCGACCCGCTACCGATGCAAGCAGAAGACGCGTCACCGACCGCGCGAGTACAGACAGGCACGCCAGTGATCGTCAAACCTGGCGTCGACGCGCCTCAGGCTTTGTACAGAGCCTTCAACGCGCAGCGTCAGGTGCTGGCAGAGCAACTCGAGAATCTCGAGGACAAGCGTCGCGGGCTGATGAATCAGCTGAACGAGCCGCATGTCAATGACGTGAGCAAGACCGGCATCGAGACGCGCATCGCCGAAGTCGACAAGCACATTGCGGACGTCGACAAGCAGCTGGCTGCGGCCGATCAACAGGTCGCGAAGCAGGCCGCGGTTCCCGGCGCGGTGCCGCCACCGGAGCGTCCGCATCGGGACGGTCCGCCCGAAGAGGTCTTCGTCCTCGGCGGCATGTTCATCGTCGCGGTGTTTTTCCCACTCTCCATTGCAATGGCGCGGCGCATCTGGCGACGCGGCGCGGCGGCAGCCGTCGCATTTCCGCAGGAACTGGCCGAGCGGCTCAACCGACTCGATCAGTCTGTCGACTCCATCGCCATCGAAGTGGAGCGCATCGGCGAAGGGCAGCGTTTCGTCACGCGCGTAATGTCTGAGACTGGTCGCTCCATTGGAGTGGGCGCCGCAATGCCGATCGAAGTCGGACGCGCGGAGAAGGCGAGAGCTTCCGTCGAGGGCGGTCGCGGAGACAGATAGTGCCGGCGCCTCCTGCGCTGTCGGCACGCAGCATCACCTGTCGGTATGGCGACGTGATCGCCGTACGCGATGTGTCGCTGAACGTTGCAGCGGGAACTGCCGTTGCAATTGTCGGCGAAAGTGGGTCGGGCAAGACGACACTCCTTCGCTGCTTCAACCGCCTCGTGACGCAAGAGAGCGGGACCATCACTCTCGATGGAGTCGACGTTGCGACGCACCCCGTCGCCGACTTGCGCCGTCGCATTGGATATGTGCCGCAGCACGGCGGACTTCTGCCGCATTGGCGCGTGCTGCGCAACGTCGCGCTCGTGCCTACGCTGCTCGGCCAGTCGTCGCCGAACGACGCGGCGATGGCTGCGCTGACGCTGGTCGGACTCGCGCCCGATAAATTCGCGAATCGATTTCCGCACGAGCTCTCGGGCGGACAGCGACAGCGCGTGGCGTTGGCGCGCGCCGTCGCCGCGCGTCCCGGAGTCATTTTGCTTGACGAGCCATTCGGAGCGCTCGACGCGATCACACGCGCCGACGTTCAAGGCTCGTTCGCATCCATGCGCGCCGAGCTGCAGATCACGACGCTGCTCGTCACGCACGATCTCGCCGAGGCGGCGCGGCTCGCGAGTGAAATTGTCGTGATGCACGACGGACGCATCGACCAGCGCGGCACGTTCTCGGATCTCCGCAACACGCCGGCGACGCCGTACGTCGAGATGTTGATCGAGCGAGCGACGACGGCTGCCGCGAGTCTCGTGGCATCGTGAACACGCACGTCAATCGTTTCGCCCTGCTGGCGCTCACCTGTCTCGTAACGCGCGCGACACCGCTTCGCGCACAATCTACGTCTTCAGACAACGCTCGGCCGGCAGTCGTCGTGGCGTCGAAGCCGTTCGGCGAATCGTATTTACTCTGTGAGCTCTTCGCGCAGATCCTCGAGTCACGAGGCATCGCGGTCGAACGACGACCGGGACTCGGCGCAACGGAAATTGCCTTTGCGGCGCTCCGCACGGACGCCGTTGACGTGTATCCGGAATACACGGGCACCGGCCTCGTCGCAATTCTTCATGATTCGCTCACCGATTCACTGAGCGCAGATCCGCGTCGTGTCCAAGCGCACGTTGCGCGTCGCTTTTCGGCCGCGTACGGAGTGAGGTGGCTGCCGACGCTCGGCTTTCAGAACACATATGCGATCGCCGTGACGCGCGCGACGGCAACGCGCCTCCGCCTCCGGACATTGTCTGATCTTGCGCGCGTCGCTCCTGATCTCACCGCTGGCTTCACGGCGGATTTCATCGGCCGCGCAGATGGTCTTGCCGGCCTGCGCCACGTGTATGGCCTCGCGCCAAAGGAAGTACGACCGCTTGCGCCCGCTGTGAAATATCAGGCGCTTGCGTCGGGCGCCGTGGATGTCGTCGATGGGTATTCGACCGACGGTTTGCTCGCACGCTATGATCTCGTCACGCTGGTCGACGACAAGCATTTCTTCCCACCGTACGAAGCGGCGGCGCTCGTCGGTAAGCGGCTCGCACGCACTCGCCCTGAAGCGATAGCCGCGCTCGTCGAGCTGAGCGGCCGACTCGACGAGACCACCATGCGCGCGCTCAACAGGCGTGTCGAGGTGGACGGTGAGTCGGTGCAGTCCGTCGCAGCGTCGGAGCTTCGCGCGCTGGGGCTCGTCGGCACCCGAAGCGCGGCTGACAGCGTTGCCACGAGCGCATCGAGTGTAACGTCATCGTTCGCGATCTACCTGTGGGCGCAACGCGTGACGCTGTGGCAACGCACGGTCCGCCACCTCGAGCTCGTCATCGGTGCGCTGCTCGCGGCGATTCTCATCGCACTGCCACTCGGACTCGCGCTCGAACGCTCGCGCGCACTCGCCGAGCCCGTCATCCGTGCACTTGGCGTGATACAGACGGTGCCGAGCATCGCGCTGCTCGCGTTCACGATTCCATTTCTCGGCGTCGGCGTCGTTCCGGCGCTCGTAGCGCTCTGGCTTTATGCGCTGTTCCCGATCGTGCGCGGCACGTTCAGTGGAGTGCGCGATGCAGACCCGGACGCTGTCGACGCAGCCGAGGCGCTCGGTATGACGCCTCAGCAGCGATTGCTGCAAGTGCGCCTGCCACTCGCCGCGCCGGTGATCATGGGAGGCGTGCGCACCGCAGCGGTCATTACCGTTGGCACCGCGACGCTGGCCGCCTTCATCGGAGCGGGAGGGCTCGGCGAGCCGATCGTCGCCGGTCTCGCGCTGGCGGACTCGCGCATGGTACTCTCAGGTGCGCTTCCTGCGGCAGGGCTGGCACTCCTTGTGGATGGCGCGCTGGCACTCGCGGAGCGGTTGGTCGCGCCGGCGCATCTTCGCCGCAGGAAATAGCGACGGCTTCACAGCGCACACTTCGCCCCTTTCTTGACGATCATGAACGTGCATCCTCGCGCAGGTCAGCTTCCGCAGCCGAAGGATCTCGCGAACATTCCGAAGCTCGTTGCATCGTACTACTCCGAGCTTCCGGATCCTGCCGACCGCGCGCAGCGCGTGAGCTTCGGCACGTCCGGCCATCGCGGAACGTCACTCCATTGCTCGTTCAACGAGCGACACATTCTTGCAATCACGCAGGCGATCTGCCTGTATCGCGCACAGCAGCGCATCGACGGTCCACTCTTTCTGGGCATCGACACGCACGGTCTGTCGGAGCCTGCGTTTCGCACGGCACTTGAGGTACTCGCAGCGAACGGCGTCGAAACGATGATCGATTCGCGTGACGGCTATACGCCGACACCTGCAGTGTCGCTCGCGATCATCAATTACAACCGTGGTCGTACGAGTGGCTTCGCCGACGGCATCGTGGTCACGCCTTCGCACAATCCTCCGGAAGACGGAGGCTTCAAGTACAATCCTCCGAACGGCGGTCCAGCCGACACCAGTGCGACGGGTTGGATTCAGGATCAGGCGAACGCGCTGCTGGAGCACGACCTGCGAGGTGTGAAGCGCATGCCGTTTGCTCGCGCGCACAAGGCGGGCACGACGCACGCGCACGACTATCTCAATGAGTACGTCACGGAGCTCGTGAACGTCGTCGACATGGATGCGATCCGCGGCGCGAAGATCTCCCTCGGCGCCGATCCGCTTGGCGGAGCGGGAGTTGCCTACTGGGGCGAGATAGCCGAGCGGTACAAGCTGTCACTCTCGGTGGTGAGCGATGAAGTGGATCCGACCTTCCGCTTCATGACGCTCGATTGGGATGGACGCATTCGCATGGATTGTTCGTCGCCCTATGCGATGCGACGACTCATCGCGATGCGGAATGACTTCGACGTCGCGTGGGCCTGCGACACTGATCACGATCGACACGGCATCGTCGCTCGAAGCAGCGGTCTGCTCAATCCCAATCACTATCTCGCCGTCGCCTCGTGGTATCTCTTCTCGCACCGGCCGAAGTGGCCAGCTCACACGGGCATCGGAAAGACCATCGTGAGCAGCAGTATGATCGATCGAGTGGCTGGCCTGATTGGACGTCCGCTGTACGAGGTGCCAGTTGGGTTCAAGTGGTTCGTGGACGGACTGACATCCGGCGCCCTTGGTTTCGTCGGTGAAGAAAGTGCCGGCGCGACAATGCTCCGTCGTGACGGATCGGTGTGGACGACGGACAAGGACGGTTTGATCATGGGACTGCTCGCCGCCGAGATGACGGCGGTAACGGAGAGGGATCCCGGCGAGCTCTATCGCGACTTGACGAAAGATCTTGGCGCACCGGCCTACGAGCGCATCGACGCGCCAGCGACACCCGAGCAGAAAGCGGCACTCGCGAAGTTGTCGCCGGGTGACATCTCCGTGAATGAGCTCGCCGGTGAGCGCATCGTGAATCTCGCGACGACGGCTCCTGGCAACGGCGCGCCAATCGGCGGTCTCAAGGTGTCGACGAACAGCGGCTGGTTCGCTGCACGGCCGTCCGGTACCGAAGACGTGTACAAGCTGTACGCCGAGAGCTTCGTGGATGAGGCGCACCTGCGCCGTATTCAGGCGGAGGCGCAAGCCATCATTCAACATGCATTCGCCGCGCGGCTGTGAGTAGACGGAACGAATTCCGGAAAGGCTGACGACTTGCCCATCCGCCGCTCGCGTCTGATTTTCTCTGCGTGACTACCACCGACCTTACACTCGAGAACATCGAGACGCCCGCTCTCCTCGTCGATCTCGACAGGATGGAGCGCAACCTCGCGCGCGCCGCCGCATACACGAAGGAGCACAACCTCGCACTGCGTCCGCATGTGAAGACGCACAAGTCGCCGCGCGTGGCATCACAGCAATTGTCACTCGGCGCTCTGGGCGTAACGTGCGCGACGCCGCATGAGGCGCGCGTGATGGCCGACGTCGGCGGGGACATTCTCGTCGCGTATCCACCTGTCGGTGATGCGAGGGCAAAGCGTCTCGCTGCACTTCCAGCGCACGTCAGGCTCACGGTCGCACTCGACTCTCCCGAGGCAATTGCATCGATGGCGCGCGCAGCGGCGAGCGCCGGTCGACAGGTGGGTGTCTATATCGAGCTCGATCTCGGCATGCATCGAGTCGGCGTCCCCGTGGTCGATGCGGCCATCGCCCTCGCTCGGCTCGTGCGCGAAGAGCCGTCGCTCGACTTCGCCGGCATTGCGTTTTATCCCGGACACGTGCGCGAGCCGGTCGATGATCAGGACGCGAAGCTCGCCGAGCTGAGTGCGTCGCTCACCTCGGTGCTGCGAAAATTCGACGCGGCGGATGTCAGCCCGCGCGTCGTGAGCGGCGGCTCGACGCCAACGCTCTGGCGCTCGCACGAGATCGAGGGTGTCACCGAGATTCGGCCCGGCACATACGTCTACAATGACCGCACGACAGCCGTAATCGGAGCATGCGGCTGGGACGACTGCGCGCTCACAGTGCTCGCGACGGTCGTCTCCACGGCAGTGCCGGGGCAGGCCGTCATTGACACGGGCACCAAAGCACTTGGTCGCGAGCCAGTTCGTGGCGCGGCGGGAGAAGGATTCGGACAGCTGCTCGAGCATCCAGACGTCGTCGTCGAACGGATGTCGGAAGAGCATGGCGTACTCGATCTGTCACAGACCTCCTGGCGACCCAAGGTTGGCGAACGCGTACGAGTGATCCCAAATCACGTCTGCATCGTCGTACATCTGAACGATATCGTGTACGGCATTCGTGGCGACATGCTCGAGACCAGCTGGCCCGTCGCGGCGCGTGGCAGGGGCGAGCGCTCGCTGGCCTGACGGCCATATCGGCAAACGCTGGGGTCATTGCTGCTGAGCCTGTGATGATGGTCACTTGCTCCACCTGCTCAGGAGCCGATCCTTAACGGCGTCCGGTTGTGCACGTCACACCTGGCAACCGAATAGGTCTCCATTGGAGGATCGCGCATGAGCGTCGCCGATATACCATCGCACGAGATGGAGACCGAAACAGCGGCCTCACCGCCACCGCAATCGCGCAGGGCGCTATTCGTGGCTGGCGCCGCCGCAATGGCCGCCGTGCTGGCGCCGAACAAGGCGTCTGCGCAGGGAATCCGTCTTCCGAAAGCGAAGCCCATACCCAGCACGCCGAACATCCCGAATGAAACGCCCGTCGCGCCCGTTGAATGGGCGAGCGACACGACGCGCCTTCTGCGCCGCATCACGTATGGCGTCACGGACGCCGATGTCACGGCGGCAAGGAAATACGGCTTCCGCGGTTTCATGGAGCGGCAGCTCGATTACACCCACATCGACGATTCTACCGTCGACGCATTCATCGTCGCCAAGTATCCGCTTCTCTCGCAGAGCGCAACGCAGCTGTTCTCCGCAACCGCATTCGTCGTGCAGGGACAACTGCAGCAGGCCACCGTGTATCGCGCCGCGTTCTCGAACCGGCAGCTCTACGAGCGCATGGTCGAGTTCTGGAGCGATCACTTCAACATCTCGATCGTGAAGGTCGGCTACCTCAAGGCCGTCGACGACCGCGACGTCATTCGCAAGCACGCGCTCGGAAGTTTCCGTGATCTGCTTTTTGCCAGCGCGAAAAGCGGCGCGATGATGGCGTATCTCGATCAGAATCAGAGTCGCTCCGGCTCGCCGAATCAGAACTACGCTCGCGAGATCATGGAGCTCCATACGCTCGGCGTCAGCGGCGGATACACGCAAACCGACGTGGCGGAGTTGTCGCGTGTCCTCACGGGTTGGACGATTGCCGGTCGTGGCGACTTTTCGTTCAATCCCGCTATTCACGATTGGGGCACCAAGACCGTTCTCGGCGTCACGATTCCCGCGGGATCGCCGTCGCTCGGCGCGGCAGGCATCAAGGAGGGCGAGCAGATGATCAACGTCCTTCTCGATCATCCGAGCACCGCGACGTTCATTGCGACGAAGATGCTCCGCTGGTTTCTGTCGTACGATCCCGATCCGACTCAGATTGCTGCGGTTGCGTCCACGTACACAGCGACGAATGGCGACATCAAATCCATGATTCGCGCGACGCTCAACTCGGCGTGGCTTCGCACCGCGCCGATGAAGTTGAAGCGCCCGTTCCATCTCATCGCGTCGGCGTTGCGCACGATGTCGCCAACCGTCACGGGCGTCGTGAACGTCAACGGACAACTGCAGTCGACTGGTCAACCGCTCTACATCTGGGAGACGCCTGACGGCTATCCCGACAAGGTCGAGTATTGGGCAGGCAACGTCATGACGCGCTGGAATTTCGCGTCGTTCTTCGCCGGGTTGTCGACGGGTGAAGTCATCGTGGACGCCAGTTCGTTCATGGCAGGCGGCACGGCTGACACCACTGTTGCCCTGATCAACACACGGCTATTCGCCGGCGAGATGGATGCTGCACTGATGGCATCACTCACGGCATATCTACGGGCTACCACATACACGGCCGCACACGTTCGCGAGACGATCGCGCTTGCGATGAGCGGCAATTCCTTCCAGTGGTATTGAGGCCGCAATGACGATCGACAATCATGACGACGAGTGCGGCTGTACCGAATACCGTGAGCTCTCGCGGCGACAGTTCGTCGGTGTAGCGGCCGGCGGCTCCGCAGCTGCTGCGGTCTCCGCGTACTTCCCCGCGTGGCTACCCAAGGTCGTTCTCGCGGAGTCTTATGCGTCGACGCGCGACGTCATTCTCTCGGTGTTCATGCGCGGCGGTGCCGACGGACTCTCGCTCTGCGTTCCCTTCGGTGATCCGGCGTATTACACGGGACGTTCAACGATCGCCATTCCGCGTCCGGACGCAGCAGGCGCGGTGACGACCAAGGGAATCGCGCTCGACAACTTCTTCGCCTTTCCGCAGGCGATGGCCGGATTGATGACCGCATACAGCGCGACGGACCTGCTCATCGTTCACGCGACTGGACAGCTCAACACCTCGCGCTCGCACTTCGATGCGCAGCGCTACATGGAAGTTGGCAAGCCGAATGACCCGTCGCTTGTGACGGGGTGGTTGGGCCGCCACCTCGCGAGCGCGCCGCCGGTTCGCAGCAATGCGCCGCTTCGCGCGCTCGGTCTTTCGTCGGGCTTGCAGAAGACGCTGGTCGGCGCGCCGAAGACGTTGCCGATCGCGAATCCCGCGACGTTTGCGCTCGCCGGAGCAGCCAATACGTCGGCCGCGCGTCTCGCATTTCTGCAGAACGATTATGGCACCGCGTCAGAGCCGATTCATTCCGCGGCCCTCGACGCATCGAATACCGTCGCGCTGCTGAAGACGGTCGGCTTCGCGACGTATCAGCCGGCGAATGGCGCTGTATATCCGACGTCGAGCTTTGGCAACGCGCTCAAATCCGTCGCGGCGCTCATCAAGGCCGACATCGGCATCGAGGCGGCACAGGTGGACATCGGCGGGTGGGATACGCACTCGGGGCAGGACCCCATCGCCGGATCGATGTACCGCACCATGCAGGACTTCTCGAACTCGCTCGCCGCGTTCTATCTTGACGTCATCTCCACCGCCACGACAAACGGCGTGACAGCCGTTGCCATCTCGGAGTTCGGCCGGAACGCTCGCGAAAACGGCAGCAACGGCACCGATCACGGTCGGGGAACGACGATGTTCGCGATGGGGAAGAACATTGCTGGCGGTCGCGTGATGGTGAACAACTGGCCCGGCCTTGCACAGGCGAATCTCGAGAACGGACAGGACTTGAAAGTGACGATCGACTATCGCGACATTCTCGCAGAGATCGTGCAGAATCGGTTGGGCAACACGAATCTCGGCGTTGTCTTTCCGTCATGGACACCCACAATGCGCGGGGCGACACGGTGATCGTGAAGGGAATGAAGAATCTCGCCGTCATTGTCCTCATCGGAGTTGCAACGGCATGTGGCAGTAGCTCGGATGGCGGCACAAAGGCGCCCACGGTATCGAGAGTCACCATCGCGGGTTCAGCAACGCCGCTGAACGTCGGTCAGTCAACGCAGTTGACGGCAACGGCGACGGATGCATCGGGTACTACACTGACAAATGTGGGCTCGACTATCTGGACGTCTGTCGTGCCGTCGATTGCAGCGGTGGATCAGACGGGGAAGGTGACCGCCGTCAGCGCAGGAAGCGGCTCCGTTTCCGCCGACATTGCCGGCGTGAAGGGCACGTTCAATGTGAAGGTCGTCGCCCAGAGCTCGAGCAAGGACACGATCTTCACCATTGGCATCGCATCGTTCAGCCCGAATACGATAACTATTGCCAAGGGTGCGAGCGTCGTTTTTTCACTCGGCATGGACGGCACTGGACACGATGTTCGGTTCGCCGCTGCGGCCGGCGCGCCGGCGGATATTCCAGTGGTAGTGAGACAAAACGTGCCTCGCACCTTCGACGTCGCCGGCACCTTCAACTACATCTGCCCCACACATCCGCAGATGACGGGAACGATCACGGTGCAGTAAACCTGTGAGGGTGTTCCCCTTGTCCCGTCATCCCCTAGTCCCGTCATCCCGCGTCCCCTAACCGCACATTCTCCGCGACACCAGTCCTCCGAGCCCTTGGAGTTGACCGCGTGAATGATGATCTTTCGTGTCGGCCCTGCGACTGCTCCGCCGATGCTCTCCGAATGGATCGTCATGCCCAACGCTATTTCACAGAAAACTGATGCACCGCCGCAGGATCCGATGGCCATCCTTCGGAACAGCGCGGATGCCCTCTACCGCGCTGCCCTCGAATGCTGCCGGCAGCATGATCGTTCCGCCCGGCGTTCCGAAACAGAAGAGCCGGAGATCGAGCACAAGCATCTCGACGCACTCTGCAAGATGTGCGACGGATCGCTTGTAGAGCTGGCGAGCGCGTACTCAGCCGTCGCCGCCGACATTCATCCGGATCGCGATGAGGCCTGGTGGCACAAGGCCAATACACTCTGGCACGCGAGTCGGGAGTATCAGCGTCGCCACGCAGGCTGCGAAAAGCTCGGCAAGAACGTCTCGGGCAAGCACTCGGCGATCAAGTTGGGCTCGATGCAGATGGAGTATGAGCTCGAAGCATCCGCCCTGCTGGCACTCCGACATGCCGCCGAGGCCTACCGCAAGACGCGACCGGGTCTCAACTGATGGCGAAGAAGAAGACGCTGAAGAAGAGCGGAACAGCGCGCGCTGTTGCGAAGCGAGGCATCAACGCTCGCTATCCCTGGAAGGAAGAGCCCAACCCGTACATCGAGTTGCGCACATCGGCCATTCAGGGCACTGGCGCCTTCGCGACACGAAACATCAAGAAGGGCACGCGCATCATCGAGTACCTCGGACAACGCATCTCCTGGCGCACCGCCGACAAGCGGTACGACGACGAGCACATGAAGCGCCATCACACTTTCCTCTTTACCGTCGATGACAAGCGGTGCATCGACGGCGCTGTGAATGGCAGCGATGCGCGCTTCATCAATCACTCGTGCGACGGCAACTGCGAAGCAACCAATGATCGCAAGCGCATCTTCATCGACGCCAGGCGCAGCATCAAGGCCGGTGAGGAGCTGGCCTACGACTACCAGTACGAGCGTACGGACGAGCACACCGACGAGGATGAAAAGTTCTATGCCTGCCGATGCGGCTCACCGAAGTGCCGAGGTTCGATTCTCGCGCCAAAGTCCGAAGCCTGACGAAATGCCGGCGGCAACTCTGCGTGAGCTCCTCGCTGAACTGATCGACTACGCGGGGCTGTTTCCTCCCGCCGCGTTGCCGCTACCCGATGTCCTGTCGAACTTCGCGTCCTATCGCACGTCGGCGGATAGCTGGGCGCTTGGCCGTCTCATCGTGCCAGCGTCCAGGCTGGAGGAGTTGGCACGCGTACTCCCCGCTGATGCGGCGGCAGACAGCAGACCGTGGCGCGTGAGCGCGTTGATCGGTGGCGATACTGTCGCAGATCGCAGCATCATCGACGCGTTCGAAGCACAGAAGAACCGTGGTGTCCTCGTCGATGCGGTCGAAGTGCGTGCATCAACTCCTGCCGAGATCGATGCCGTGGTTCAGGCGCTCGGCACGTCGCGCACAGTCTACGTCGAGATCCCCGTACGCGACGATCCTCTGATGCTCATCGAGCGTATCGCACGCGGTGGTGTACGCGCGAAAATTCGCACGGGCGGTGTCACCCCTGACGCCTTTCCGACGGCCGCGCAAATTGCTCGCTTCCTTGTCGCTTGCTCGAACCACGGCGTGCCTTTCAAGGCGACCGCAGGTCTTCATCATCCCATGCGCGGTGAATATCGCCTCACGTACGCTGCTGATGCGCCGCGTGACACGATGTTCGGTTTCCTGAACGTGTTCGTCGCCGCCGCGTTCGCGCAGGGAGGGATGCCGGAAGCAACGCTCGCCGAGTTCCTCGACGAGCGCGATCCACGTTCGATTGAATTCGGTGAACACGGAGTTGCATGGCGCGAACACGGATTCACGCTCGATGTGGCCCGCAACGCCCGACGCACGTTCGCCATCGCATTCGGCTCATGCTCATTCCGCGAGCCGATCGATGACCTTCAGCAACTCGGGCTACTGTAATGCGAAGTAGCGGCGCCACGCCCGAACAAAGCAACCCGCGATCGTGGGTCGATTCGGCGCAAGTGGCCGACACCGATTTCCCGCTGCAGAACATTCCGTTCGGCGTGTTCCGCTCGGAAGAGCGCTCGCCGCGCCCCGGCGTTGCCATCGGCGATCAGGTGCTGGATCTCGTTGCCGTGTCGGAGCAGGGACTGCTCGACGACGCGCTCGCTGCCATCGTCCACGAGTGCGTGCTCACTGGATCGCTCAATCCGCTGCTCGCGGCTGGACGACCGGTCGTCTCACAGCTTCGTGCGCGTGCGATCACGCTGTTGCGCGACGACACCGACGAAGGCAAACAGGCACAGTCGGTACGCGCCGCACTGCTCGCTCCCATGGCGGACGCGGAGCTGCTGCTTCCGGCGCGTGTAGGCGACTACACCGACTTCTACGCGTCCATTCATCACGCGACGAATGTGGGCAGCATGTTCCGTCCCGACAACGCGCTGCTTCCCAACTACAAGTGGGTGCCGATCGGCTATCACGGTCGCGCGTCGTCGCTGGTGCCAACTGGCTCACGCGTGCGCCGGCCAAACGGGCAGACGCGCGATGAAGGCGCTGAGTCGCCGTCGTTCGGACCGACACGTCGGCTCGACTACGAGCTCGAAGTCGGCGCGTTCATCGGAGCGGGAAACTCACTCGGCAATCCTATTCCGATCGGCGACGCCGAATCGCACATCGCTGGATTGTGTCTCGTGAACGACTGGTCCGCGCGCGATATCCAGGCGTGGGAGTATCAACCTCTCGGACCATTTCTCGCCAAGAATTTCGCGACGACGGTTTCGCCATGGCTCGTGACGCTCGAGGCGCTCGCGCCATTTCGCGCGCCAGCATTCGTGCGTCCAGCGGGAGATCCGGCGCCGTTGCCCTACCTGCATGACGGCGCGAACGCACTCGCAGGCGGTTTCGACATCACGCTCGAAGTCCTCATCTCATCAGCGCGCATGCGCGACGAAGGCATCGCTCCGATGCGCGTGAGTCTCGGCAACTTCACATCCATGTACTGGACCGTCGCGCAGCTGGTGACGCATCACGCGAGCAACGGATGCAGCCTCCAGGCCGGCGATCTTCTCGCCAGCGGCACCGTGAGCGGCGACACGAAGGAATCACGCGGCTGTCTGCTCGAGCGCACGTGGCGCGGCACGGAACCACTCACGCTACCCACCGGCGAGACGCGTCGTTTTCTCGAAGACGGCGACGAAGTCATCATGCGTGGATGGTGCGAACGCGACGGCCAGCGTCGCATCGGTTTCGGAGAGTGTCGGGGAATCGTTGAACCATCTTCATCCGGTTGATGACGAGGCTCGAGTGGCTCTGTGCGGCGCTCGCGATCGCCGCGATCACGTCGTGCGGCGGCAGCATGCAGGTGCCGGTGCCGAATCTCGAGCCACGCACCGGCGCGGTGCTCCCTCCCGCCGAGCCCGCGACAATCGTTCTGCCGATCTCCATCTCGCTCGGTAAAATCCGGAGCGCACTCTCCGCACAGTTTCCACTCGCCGATTCACTCACGCAGTCGCAATGCGTCGCACTTGGCGGTGCCGTCTGCCATCAGTACGTATATCGGCGCGATTCGCTCGAGCTCCGTATGAGCGGCGATCGCGTCGATCTGCTCGCGCACCTTCGCTATCGCGGACGCGTCGCGCTCGTTGGCATGCCCGGCCTCGCGAGCTGTGGCTATGCGCCCGAGCAGATGAAGCGCGCGGAATTGCACGCGGCGACCGCGTTGTACTGGCGGAATGACTGGCGCCTCGCCTCGCGCAACACCGCACTTTCCGCATCGCTTCCCGACCCCTGCGAGGTCACGGTGCTTCGCATGGACGCCACGCCGCTGATGCGACACATCGTTGACGGACAGCTCGCCAAGTTGCAGCAACAGCTCGACAGCGCGTTGCCCGCGCTCGCGGATTTGCGCCCCACTGCGGATTCACTGTGGCGCGCGATGCTGAGCCCCATCGCACTCGACTCATCGAGCACCGCGTGGCTCAGCATGTTGCCCGACAATATCGCATTGGCTCGCCCGCTCGGTCGCACGGATGCCCTCACGACCGCACTCGTCATCACAGCGCATCCGCACGCATCCATCGGGGCGCGCCCCACCGGCCAACGCCGTCCCTTGCCACCCCTTGGTCTCGCGCCGCCGTCCTCCGGAATTCACGTACCGGTCGACATCGAGCTGCCATTCATGGATCTCAGCGCACGGGTCACTCAACTCATGAAGGGCGAGATCGCGGGCAAGGATCTCACCGTGGATGACGTGAAGATCTGGGGTGTGGGTGACACTGCCGTCGTGCGCGTGGGCGTGCACGGCACGGTGAGCGGCAATCTGTACCTGCTTGGTCGCGTGCAGTACGACAGTGCAACGCGAAAGCTGTTGATCTCCGAGCCGCGGTACACTCTCGCCAGCGACAACGCGATGAGTCGCTTCAAGGCGACGCTCGGTTCGTACCGCATCAAGCGTGCACTCGATCAGGCCACGGGACACGGCGCGCTCGATATCGGCATGCAGCTCGATTCGCTGCGTCACCAACTCTCTGCGCAGCTCAATCGGCCTCTCGCGCCCGGCGTCGCGGTGACGGGAACTGTCGATGACATCCGCATCGCCGGTCTGGCAGCGAGTGGCACGGCGTTCGTCTTGCGCGTGATCCTCGATGGGCAGGCGAAGTTGACCGTGCAGTAGTCTCGGTCGCGAGTCGCTCGCCTACGGCAGCGAGTCTGGAACAATGCCGTTTGGAAATGCCACCGGCGTTTTCGTCCAGCCCTTCACCTTCAACTTTTGCCCGATTTTGATCCGGTCGCCCGTGATGTTGTTGAGCGCGCGGATTTCCTCCGGCGTGGTGTTGTAGAGCTTTGCCACGGACGCCAGCGCCTCTCCCCGCCGCACCGTGTGATACCACTCACGGCGACCCTCGTGCACCATGATGATGCGCGCACGATCGCGCGCGCGACGAGCTTCACGTCGCTGCCAACCGATTGCACGGATCAGCGTGTACTTCCGTTGTAGGGCGTGGAGCAACGAATCGGCGTCCGACACGACGAGGGACGGGATACCGAGCGTCAGCTTTTCCTTTGAGGTGCCGATTCGAATAGCCGGCGAGAGGTACATCAGCGTGCGGGTTGCCGTCGCGGCGACCAGCGTATCCACTGGCCAGTCGCGCTCATCGAAGGTCGGCGGCGCGTCCTGAGGACTGAGCGGATCGCGCGGCTGCAGGCCGAGATAGATCAGTCGTCCGCCGATCGGATTGGCCGAATCGCCGGGAGCGTCGGTGAGGACGAGCAGACCGCGCGTCGGTCGGAAATAGTCGATCGCAGGACGCTGCCAGACGCTCACCTGCGCCAGAACGCGTTCATTGGGCTTCAATGCGCTCAGCCGCAGCTCCCTTTCAGCGAAGACTCTCGAATCGCGCGGATCGGAGCGCACAGCGTGATAGGCGATTTGTACGGTCGTGATCAACGCCGCCACACCCAAACACCAGCCGACATACTTGAGCCACACCGGATACGCACTGCGCCGCCGCCTGCGCCGGTTACGGCGGGGCAGGGCGTCCCAGTTCGGCAAATCGGCCATATCGCCGCTCCAGACACCTTCGGCGGGAATCGGTTTTGGCGCTTCGCTCACGGCAGTCGGTTCGGGTGCGAGATGAATCTCATGATCGAAAGAAGGGTGCCGCTCTCTGCCCCTTGACAGATCTGGTCTTGATGCAACAAATGTTGCAGATAAGCTTGTTTTTGCCTGCAACTCATGTTACCCTTGGTGGTCGCTACTTGGCACCTCCTCTGGAGCGTGCCTGCCTCGGCCCGTAGTTCTGCCAGACCGGAGGCTCGTATTCGAATCGCACCGATTGCTCGTCAGCTTGGCGTTGGACTCGCGGCCGCAGGCACCGTCGTTTTCATGGCTTCTCAGGTGCATCCCGTGTTCCTCGGACAGGCGCCCGTGGCAGGACGTGTGCTCGCGGCAGCCTATCTCGACTCCGCGTCGATTCGCGCCCCGTGGCTCAGCCTTCCCGAGCCGTTGGCCATGCGCCATCCACAATTCCAGCGAGACATCGACGCATTCGCGGCCGATCTTCGCGAGACTGGGAAGATAGACGGTGACCGCGCCGATTCCATCGCTGTCGTAGCCGTGCGTGAAGCATACCATCGCCGCATTCCTCCCGCCCTGGTCCTCGGCGTCATGCTCACGGAAAATGACCGGTTCAAGTCACGCGCGCGGTCGAACGTGGGTGCAATGGGTCTGATGCAGGTCATGCCGCGTTTGTGGACGCCGAATCTCGGCCCGATCCTCGGCCGCGACCTGAAGAACGACGAGACCAACCTGCGTTACGGCGTGTACATCCTCAAGCATTTTGCGAAGCGCACAGCCGATACGCTCGATGCCGGCGACGTCACACGCATCGCGTTGCTCAATTACAACGGATGCGTGAGTGGCTCGAACACTCCGGATTGTCGCGCCTATCCTGGTAAGGTACAGCGCCACGTAGAGGCGAACGGACGCGCGTCATGCTCGGGTCGTCCGTATCAGGAGTGTGTTGCGCTTCCGCTGTGGGCGGCGTTGCGCGACACGACGCCGCCGCCGATGCCGAGTGCATCCCTGGCTACTACTGTTCCTGCCGTGATCACCGATCGTTCGCATTCCTCGCCGCGCACCGCGCCCCTCAGCAGTCGTCTCGGACACTGGCTGGGAAGCGGGGGTCGCGTCGGCGCGAACTAACCCGCGAATTAACCCGCGAACTCGCCGGTGAACTCGCACGAGAAAGGGCACTGTCCATGCGGACGGTGCCCTTTTCGTCGCACGTTGGAAGCGAGGCTACTTGATCGCTTCCGTCCTGGTCTGGACGACCTGCTTGATGTTGATCTCGGCGTTCTGTGCAATGATCGTGATTTTGAGATTCACGTCGTCGGTGTTTGCGCCGCCGAGATAGACACCCTTGGGCGTGAGGAAAAACGCCCCGGTGCTGTTCCCGACCGTTTCCATCGTCACTGGGGTGCCCTGCATGGTGCCGCTTCCGGCCGCTTTCACGCTGGCCACTCGCTCGACGCGCAGGGCCTTCTCACCACTGATGGTCGTGTCGCCGGAAACCTTGTAGGTCGCGATGCTCGTGCGGTCAACGTCCATGCCCTGCTGCGACACCTTGCCACTGACGGTATCGGCCCACGTGGTTCCGTTCGCGAGGCTGCCGCGATACGACGGTAGGAGATGCGCCACGGACTCAGTGATCTGTGTCAGCGCCGGGTCAATTGACCCCTCGGGGGCCTTGCTGTTGTAGAACTTTCCCGTGGGGGAGAGCAGCGAAACCCATTTCTTGCCTGCGAGCGCGCTTACGTCAGGCGCCGGGCCTGCGGTCTTGAGCGAAATCGAATCGATGGTCATCGTTGCCGTCACGGTGTCCTTCGTTCGCTTCATCAGATTGACGGTGATCTGCTGTTTGAGTGCGATCTCGAAATCACCATTGGCCATTGGGCTCGACTGAGTACCCTTCGTCGTGGTGGAGATGCGATACCTGGTTGTGCCGGCCGCGTACTCGACACTCTGCGCGTGGAGTTGCACGGCGAGCGGCGCGGCTACGAGAAGCGCCGCAGACAGGCGCGCGAAACGAACGGACATGCGGGGAAGGCTCCTTGAAGCGGATGCGGCGCTGAACCGGGGTGTCAGCGCCTCTGAGTATACGCGTGCCCAGCATAAAGGTTACCACTGAATTCGCCTCTGATGCCACGGCTACCTGATGCGTTGCGCATCGCTAGCTTCACGTCGTGATCTCCCTCAACCTCGAGACGATGAACGACGATTTGCATCAGAATTCTCTCTCGCTCGAAGCGCTGATCGAGCGGCTCCACGCAGATGTCGTTGTTCCAGCACGAGCGACAGCGGGCTCGGCTGGGTATGATGTACGCGCGTATCTGCGTGAGCGTATCGTGCGCGGCTCAAATGGTCTGGTGCAGTCTGACATCGTGGCCACCGAGGAGAGCGGCGACTGGGGAGTGGTGTTACAGCCGGCCGAGATGGCGCTCATTCCGCTGGGCTTTCGCACGCGCTTGCCGCACGGTGTCGAGGCGCAGATCCGGCCGCGAAGTGGGCAGGCCTTCAAGCATGCGCTCACGGTGCCGAACGCGCCGGGCACCGTCGACGCAGACTACGCGGAGGAGTGGATGGTCATCGTGCGCAACGAGTCGCCGGAGCCGAGGCGCATCATTCATGGGGAGCGCATCGCGCAAGTGGTGTTCGCGCGCTACCTGCCGCTCTCGTTCGTGGAGGGTGATGTACAGCGAACGACGGAGCGTGCGGGCGGGTTTGGCAGCACGGGCAGGGGGTGAGCTGCGCGAAGCGCGTTTTGGCCCAGGTCGAAGCAGAAAGGGCATCCCGGCCGTAGCCGGGATGCCCTTTGATTCTACGTTGATACTGAGCTGCGAACTACGCCTTGCGACGACGCGCGATGCCGAACACGCCGAGAAGGCCAGTTGCGAGAAGCGCGGCCGTAGCCGGCTCCGGTGTTGTGGTTACGGCATACTCGCGGAATGTAAGATCAGATTCCGCTACTTCTGTGTAGGTGGTGCCGAAGCTGGAGGAATTTCCGCGATAGAGATCGCCGTCAACGTACGCGAGCGACGGAATCGGCTTGGTGCAGCAGAAGCGGCCGAAACGGGCCACATCCCTGGTTGAGCCGTAATCGAGGAAGTACGTCGTGCCTGGTGTGACGGTCACGGCAGACCAGAACGCATCGACCCAACCTGATGCGTGCGCGGCCAGCGTGTAGCTCTGTGTGCCCGATGCGATGAGGACTGCGCCTGGCGTGTTGGCAATGCCACCCGCCCACAGCTCGACCGACAGCAACGCGGTAAAGATCGAGTTGGACGGGTTGAGGATGAATGCGCCCGCACCGACGACGTTGGTCGCCGAGGGCTTGAACGTCTGTCCAACACGATGGTTCGACGCGTTGAACGCGTTCGCGATGTTCTGCGACTGATCAACAAATTGCGCATCCGCTCTCTGAGCGGCCGGCGCAGCAATCATCGCCACTGCCAGCAATGTGATTCTGATACTTGACCGCATAGGCTTTCCTCGTTCTTGGGGGGCGGCGGCGAAATTGGGCCGTCTCCTTATGCAAACGCGCTGCCAGCTCAACCATTGTTGCAAAAGAATTCTAAACCTTTGATGCCATTGACTTTACTGTTTGCAAGCTCGTACGGGTCCGGCCCCTCAATCGTGATTCGTGGATTCGAAGACACAGGCTGTGTGGCGTGCGCGCTACACCAACGCCTTCGTTTCACAACGGCCGACTGCTCGACGCTCGGAAGCGAGAGATCGAGCCAGTCGCATTAGAGATGCCAGAAGTCCTTGTGGGACTTGCCGCGACGCCCGAGGGTTGCGACAAGCCCCACAGTACGTGACCGGCGGCACGGAGTCGCTGGTCGTCTAACCGTTCAGCCAGTTAGATGGTTACGGCGATCCGTGCCGTACGATGGTCAGTAGACAATTGATCACCTCCTTCGTTTCGGGTTCGACTTGCGGGCGAACAGAATCTCATACCCAAATTGTCACGTAGAGTTTCGCAACGCAAGCGAAGCGAGCACTTCTCCTTCGAGCCACCAGCAGTCGACCGCTTGCCCCTCACGGCGCACTCCCGTCACTTTCAAAACTCATCCGCGACACTCAGTCCGCGAGCTGCTCTCTTCATACCGCACATGTCCGCCAGATCGATCATCGCCGCTCTTGTCGCGGCTGCAGCGCTCTCCTCGTGCGCCAGTCCAGCACCGTCGCACAACATCGCCCCCGCGCCCACGCCAGCCGCCAATCCTTCCGTCGCCGCGGCCCCGGCGTCGCCAGACAAAGACTACTGGATGTTCGCGGCCTCAGAGGGAAATGACCAGATCGCGCTCATCCGGTTCGGGCCCTCCGGCATCAAGGTCGAGCGAATCAACACGACGGGCATCATGCCTGCCGATGTCGATGGACCGCACGGTGTGGCCATGTCGCCTGACGGGAAATTCTACTACGTCACCACCGCGCACGGCACACCGTTCGGCTTCCTCTGGAAGTACGCGACCAGGAACGATTCGCTGGCCGGCCGAGTGATGCTCGGCAACTTTCCGGCGACGGCACAGGTGACACCCGATGGCGCGTTCGTCTACGTCGTGAACTTCAATCTGCACGGCGAAATGGTGCCCTCTGACATGTCGGTCGTTGCCGCCGACGAGATGGTCGAAGTCGCGCGCATTCCGACGTGCACGATGCCGCATGGCTCGCGCATCAACGTACAGGGCACCAAGCAATATTCGGGATGCATGATGGATGACCTCGCCGTCGAAATCGACACTCGCACTTTCGGCGTGTCGCGCCACTTCGTGCTCACCAAGGGCAAGGAGATGGGCATGCAGGGTCCCCCCGCGACGAACAAGACTGCGGGCGGAGCGCACGACATGAGCGGGCACGGCATGGAGCCAACCAAGCCGGGTGACGTGAGCTGCTCGCCGACGTGGGTACAGCCGTCGGCCGATGGCAGCAAGATTTTCGTCGCCTGCAACAAGAGCAGCGACATCGTGGAGATCGACGTCGCGAGCTGGTCGATGACGCGGCGCATTCCCACCGGGGACGGCGTCTACAACCTCGCGATCACGCACGATGGGAAGTACCTGATCACCACGAACAAGCGCGGGAAATCGTCGTCGATCATCGACATCGCATCGGGTAAGGAAGCGGCACGGGTACCGACCTCGCGCCGAGTGGCGTCGGGTGTCGCGGTGTCGTCGGATGACCGCTATGCGTTCGTGACGCAGGAAGGCGTGGGCTCCGAGCCTGGTGCGGTCGACGTCATCGATCTGCGTGCGCTCGCGAAGGTTGCGACGATCGATATCGGACAGCAGGCTGGCGGCATCGACTTCTGGAAGATCACGGCTCCGCGCTGATGGAAGGCAACGCGCGCGGCGCTGCGCGCAGCTATTGGGAGCTCGGCCGGTCGCACCGGTACAGTTTGTTGTTCGCGCTGCCTCTGCTCCTGTTGTACGAGTTGCTCGAGGCAATCGCACCGGTGCGCGCGCAGGGCGGAGTAATTCGCAACGGCGCCGACGTCATCCTCACCGGTCTGTTTACGTGGATGCTCGGTCCACGCGGGCCGTTGGTGTTCATGGCGCTCGTGATCGGCGTGTCGCTCTGGCTCGTTCATCGAGACAAGAGTGGCGGACCGCTGCGTCCGCGGATCTTCCTGTTCATGCTCGGTGAGGCGTTGATTCTATCGCTGCTGTTTGGTGTCGTCATCGGCACGGCAACGATGCAGCTGCTCGGGCCGTTGCATGCGCTGGCCGCGGGCGGGGGAACCATCGGCGGAAGTGCGATTGGGCGACTCACGCTATCGCTTGGCGCAGGGCTCTACGAAGAATTGCTCTTTCGTGTCATCATCGTCGCTGCGCTCGCGCGAGGGCTGCGGCTGATCGGCCTTGGCAGTGTGGGCGCCGGCGTCATCGCCACCGTACTGGGTGCGCTGCTTTTCTCGGCGTTTCACTACATCGGTCCGTTGGGCGAGCCGATGAAGATCCAGTCGTTCGTGTTCCGGTTTCTCGCCGGGTTGGCGTTCAGTGCGCTGTACCTCACGCGTGGGTTCGGCATTACTGCGTGGACGCACGCCTTGTACGACGTTGCGGTCCTGATGTAACGCGGAGTTCCTCTGACGTGGGCCGTCCGCTCTGATTTCC
>JBDUCR010000108.1:0-3458 GCA_040003345.1 bacterium | reverse complement strand
GCGCCTGATGACGTCCGCTACATGCGCTCGCAGGGACGCGTCGTGACGGATGCGTCCGGAGCGACCAGAATGATCATCGGCGCGGGACACGACGTCACTGAGCGCAGAGAAGCGGCAGGCACGGCGCGCCGACTCATCGACGAACAAGCGGCACGCGCTGCGGCCGAAGTCGCCGAACGACGCGCTGCTATTCTCGCAGAGGCGAGCCGGTTGCTCGGTACATCGTTCGACTATCAGACGACGCTTTCCCGACTCGCCAAGCTCGCGGTACCTGCGCTCGCCGATTATTGCACCGTGGATCTCATCGGCGCCGAGGGCGAGATCGAGCGCGTCGCCGTTGCGCACGTGGACGCCGAGAAGGAAAAAGTGCTGTGGGAAGTGCGGCGCTGGGTGCGCGCCGGTGCGCCGATGTCAACGCATCTGACGCGCGCGCTGCAGGACGGTGAGTCCACATTGTCGCCGCGTTTGTCGGTCGAGATGGTGGCCGCCGGAGCGCTCGACGAAGATCACGGCAGCCTCCTCGCACAGCTGGCGCCCTGTTCGTTCGTATCCGTCCCGCTCAAGGTGTCGGGCAAAGCGGTGGGCGTGCTCGTGCTCTACGCGGCAGAGTCGGGTCGCTTGTTCGACGCCGATGATCTCGCGTTGGCCGAAGAGCTCGCACGTCGTGCTGCGCTCGCGGTGGAAAATGCGCGACTCTATCACGAAGCCGAGTTGGCGACGCGCGCGCGCGATCAGATACTTGGCGTCGTCGCGCACGACCTGAGAAATCCGCTGAACACGATTCTCATGGCGTCGGAGCTGATCGAGGAAGGATTGGCGGCGAATCCCGTGAAGAGCCGTCAGGCGACGACCATGCGTCGCGCGGGCAAGCAGATGAATCATCTCATTCAGGACCTGCTCGACGTGAAGCGCATCGAGAATGGGCGTCTTGCTGTCGAGCCGCGTTCCGTGCCTGCGCTCACGCTGCTCAACGAGGCGATCGAGATGCTGCGCGCACTCGCGACGGCGCGTTCGCTCGACCTCGTGCTCGATCACGCGGATGTCCTGCCAACGGTGAAGGCAGACCCGCCGCGCATTCATCAGGTGTTCTCGAACCTCATCGGCAATGCGATCAAGTTCACGCCGAAGGGTGGGCGGATCACCGTGAAGGGCGCGTGTGTGGGCAATGAAGTGCAGATGGGTGTGACCGACACGGGGCCTGGCATTCCCGCCGAAGAGCTTCCGCATGTGTTCGGACAGTTCTGGCAGGCAACACGAAGCGATCATCGCGGCATCGGACTCGGGCTCGCGATCGCGAAGGGCATCATCGAAGCACACGAGGGCAGAATCTGGGTGGAGAGCACGCCCGGCGAAGGCAGCAGCTTTTATTTCACTCTGCCTGTGCAGCGTGACTAAGTTCGACACGTGCTCTTTTTCGCTCTCCTCTTTGTTGCCGCAGTTCTGAGCGGCACCACCGCATCGCTTGCGGGCTTTGGAATCGGCAGTGTGTTGACGCCGTTGCTCGCAACTCGATTGGGGACGCCGCTCGCCGTCGTGGCAGTTACGATTCCGCATGCCATCGCGACCGCGCTTCGGTGTTGGCGTCTTCGGCATTCCATCGACACGCGGATCCTGCGCGAGTTCGGCATTCTGAGCGCAATTGGTGGCCTCACCGGTGCGCTGGTGGGCACGAGTCTGTCGGAGCGTGTGCTGACGATCGTGCTCGGTCTCTTGCTTCTGGCGACGTCGGCGACGGCACTCACGAACTGGTCGTCGAAATGGAATCCGCGCGGGCCGCTCGTGTGGCTGTTTGGGCTCGTGTCGGGATTCTTCGGCGGCATCGCCGGCAATCAGGGCGGATTGCGTTCCGCTGCGCTATTGAGCTGGCATCTTCCGCCCGCCGTGTTCGTCGCGACAGCGACAGCGACGGGATTGATGGTCGATGCTGCGCGCGCGCCGATTTACATGTGGCGCGCTGGCTCGCAGTTGTCGCAGCTCGTCGTCCCGGTCAGTATTGCGTCAGTCGGTGTGTTGATCGGCACGATTGCCGGTGAGCGCGTGCTGATGGGACTCTCGCCAGAAAGATTCCGCCAGCTCATTGGCGTGTTGATCGGCGCGCTCGGCGTGTGGCTTCTCTCGCGCGGCGTCATGTCGTCCTGAGCGAGCGCTGCGCGTCCGGGAGCGATCCGCTGTTTCAGGATGATCCGCTCTTTCCCATCATTCTTTAAAAGCGGTGGCATCGCGCTAAGGTGTAGACAGGCGCAAAATGCCTTTACGGCGATAACAGATCCGCCCGCGGCTTCCCCCAAGGTGGCAGATGCACCGGACACGATTGCCGCACTCCGTGAGCTGCCAGCGCCATGTACGTGAAATTGCCCGGCGACACATCACCATAGCGAAAGTCAGCCACCGCTTTTTCACTCAGCAACGGCGCGCGCGCAAACTGCAGCCACGCTGCTACGCGACAATCACTGCGCTCGAGCGCACGCAGCGTCGCCAGCGACTCGTGTTCCTGTTCCCTCCACTCCGCCGGCGCCGCGCCGCGCGTTCCGCACAGCCTGTTGCCCAGCGCGCGCGGCACGAGCGACACCACACCGCGCGACATCACGTATTCGCCAACACCCTCGTCCCGCTCGATCGCGATCGCCGTCCAGCACATCGGACTCGCCGCCAGTGGACTCAGCACGACGTCCATGAGCTCACCATGCAGCGCCGGTTGAATCGACTCGACCACTCGATTCCGTGCAGTGCCCTTGAGCCCGAACATCATCGCGACGTAAACCACCACCGCGAAGAGTCCCACGCCGGAGCGTCGCGTTGGCGTCCACTTCTTCGAGAGCCACGCGAGTCCGATGGCAACGACGGTCACGGTGATCATCATCGTCAGCGGCACCATACCGATCATCACGAACGCGAACGTCGCCAGAGCGAACACGACGCCGAGCGCGATCTTCCATCGTCCGTTCTCTGCGTTCATCACGGCGGCGACACCGAGGAACGCCCAGAACCACGGCTCCACGATGAAGATCGCGTCGCCATAGTACCAGCGATTGTCGAACGGAAAGAACGGGTGCACACCGTAGCTGTTCCACGAATCGAGAACGATGTGGCTGAGCAGCGCTGTGGCGATCAGTCCCCAGAGTCGGCTGCCCGACCCACCAACGTGGCGACGAATGGCCGGAATCAGACACACCGCACCGATCAGCAGCGCCTGCGCCGCCAGCCCGACGAGCGTGTGCGTATGCCCGCGATGATGCAGCAGTGAGCCCAGCGGTGAGGCCGTGACGCCCGTGTAAAACAGGTCCGCGTCAGGTAGGTTCGCCGCGATGACACCCGCCGCGAAGAACAGATGTCGCTGCGCCGTACTGGCGCCTGCGGGAACGGCAAGCTCGGCAAGAGCGGCGCCGACCAGAGAGTGCGTGAGATTTTCCACGGCGGGAGTCTAGCGACGTGCCTGTCCTCGCGCAGGAGCAGTGTCG
>JBDUCR010000019.1:0-11736 GCA_040003345.1 bacterium | reverse complement strand
CGCGTGTTGACCACGCTCGAGCGCGTGCGCCAGCGCCTCGATGAACGTGCACTGGTGGATTGGGCGCGTGAGCTGTCGGAGGGTACGTCGCTCACATTGTCGGCGGGGCGCGCACCGGCTGAGAAGGCGTCCGCTACCGAGGGCGTCCTCGTCGTGAAGTCGCGCGGCGGTACGGAATACCTTCCGCTCTCGTGCATCGAAGTGATCGAGTCGAGCGGCGACATCGTGCGGATCGCCACCACCGAGTGCGTCGTCGAGACATCGACTCCGCTCTTCGAGCTCGAGCGACGACTCGATCCTGCGCTCTTCATCCGGACACACCGCGCCATCATCGTGAACGTGCGCACCGCTCGGCGGCTCGATACCGCGAGCAGAGGATGCGGTCTCTTGCTGCTCCATTCGGGACGCACGGTGTCGGTTTCCCGGCGACGCATCGCTGCGGTGCGGCAGGCGCTGCGCCACCAGGTGAGCTCAGCGCCGTAGGTCACTCACGTCGAGCCGCACCCTCATTTGCCGGCCATGTGACCTGCGAGGTTGCGTGTTGCATCCGTCGTGCAGAGGTACGTGCGATACGAGCAGAGCTGAGCGATCAGGTCCTTCGACTCCTTGAGGATCGTTGCCGTTTCCGCTTCGCCCACGACCATGATGATGAGATCATCTCGGCCAGGACTGGAGCTGCTCATGAATGGGTATTTCACACTGAATCCATTCCCGCCAATGTCTGCGTCCTTGAGGTTGGGCGCATACAACATGTAGTGCGGCATGTTCATGGAGATCACTTCTGATGTCGGCCCGAAGGCGCGGTGAATGGGCGTAATCATATAGCCAAACCCTGTATGCGCCGGGTTCGGCGACGCCGCGCTGCCGAACCGCTTCACGACCTCCTGATGCACCTTCCGCACATCCATGCCGCGGGCTCGCAACTGCGCCGCGAGGAGGTAGTCCTGCAGCAGCGTCTTCGAGCCCTCGGCGTCGTAGCACACGGGCCAGAAGACGTCATCACGGAACGGCCGGTCTGCCCATTGCCAGTCGCTGCGAATGACGAGGCAGCTGACGCCGTTCGATCCCTGATGACTGACTCTGTACCCTTTGGCCGGATCCAATAGATACGTCGTGGCGTTACTCCGTAGGTGCGGCGGCGCGGCGCTCAGCGCAAAGCGAAGCTCCAGCGCTTCCGGCATCTTTTCGAGCGTTGCGCCCTGCGCGAGCGCGCGCGTGCTCCAGAGAATTCCCAACGCTGCGAGATGCGTTATGACTTTCATGGCGTTTGCCTCTACTTTTGAATTGAGATGATGTGATGTGATGTGCTGTGTTGTATTGCGGTGCGGCTATGCGGCGACGAGCAACGCGTTCTGACGCTCCAGCGCCTTGGCCGCACCGCTCATCCAACTCTCGGCCATGGATTCCGACGCGGGATCGGGGAAGATGTCGTCGTCGCCCTTCTCCATTCCGTCGAAGATGGCTTTCGCGACGGACTCCGGACTGGCCTTCGGTACGTCGAAGTCCCGCGACATCTCGGTGTCCATCGGACCGGCGAGGACGGCGTGAACCTTCACGCCTAATCCAGCCCAGAGCGCACGCTGTGACTGCGTCAGTGAGAACGCGGCGGCTTTCGAGATGGAGTAGCCCGAAATCATTGGCAACGCTGCGAGCGACGCGATCGAAAGGACATTCGCGACGGCGCCGCGAGAACGAGTCAGCAGCGGAAGGAACGCCTGCGTCATGCCATGAGTGCCAAACAGGTTGACGGCGAGATGCTGCTCGATCGCGGACCGATCATTCAAGTCGCCGTAGAGCGCTACACCAGCGTTGTTGATCAGGACGTCGAGCGACTCGATGGTCTCGACCGCTTCCCGAATTTGCGTCGCGTTCGTCACGTCGAGCATTAATGGCGTGACGCGTTCATCGGCGTGCGTCACAGGCACACGCATGCCCGCATACACCCGCTTCGCGCCGCGCTTCAGCGCTTCCTCCACCAGTGCCCTGCCAAGTCCGCGATTGGCTCCGGTGATCAAGACCGTCTTGTCAGTGATAGACATCTGTCCCTCGTGCGTAGTTTGAGTTTTGAGTGGCTTTCATGACAATGACAGCCGAGCGTTCGCCATTTCTACAGGCGTCCGCACTTGCACATCGGCTGTCTACGGATGGTTCCTGGTCCGCAGCGGGACGTCAGCGGTTGCGACGTTCCTGCAGGAAATTGCGGACGGCAGCGTCTTCACTGAGTCCGATCGCGCGGTCATAGGCGTCGACGGCCGCTTCGTTGCGATCGAGCAGCTGCAGGAGATGCGCGCGCACCGCCCAATACGGTTGGTAGGCGACCGACTCGGCTTCGATCTGATCCAGCAGGAGTAGCGCGGCGAGCGGTCCGTGCACTTCTGCATGCGCCGCCGCGCGCGCAACCGCCGCACCGATCGACGGAGCGAGCTTCATGAGCTGATCGTAAAACGCCGTGATCGCGGTCCAGTCAGTGATGCCCGTATGTGCGCGTTCGGCGTGCACCGATTGAATGGCGGCTTCAATCTGAAATCGTCCGAGTCGCCGCATGTTCGCGGACGCGGTGAGCTCACCTTCGGCTTCGGCGATCATCGACATGCGCCAGTCGTGCGGATCCTGCTCGGACAACGGCACGAACCTGCCATCAGCGCTGCGGCGGGCCGGACGTCGCGCTTCGCAATGGAGCATCAGTGCAAGCAGCCCGCGGACTTCTGGATCGTTTGGAAGCTGCTCGCGCAGCACGCGCGCCAGCCAGATTGCTTCCTGGCCAAGCTCGGCGATCCGCTGGTTGGCGCCGGTGGCGTCTTCCCAGCTGTTGCCGTACGCGGCGTAGATCGCATTCAGCACGGCTTCCAGGCGCGCTGGAATCTGCCTCGCGTCAGGAATCTCGAACGCGATTTGCGCTTGTCGGATCTTGGTCTTGGCGCGTACCAGACGTTGTCCGATCGTCTTCGGCGCAACGAGCAATGCCCGTCCAATCGCGACCGCGTCGAGTCCGAGCACGACCTGCAGCATGAGCGGCGTATGCATATCCGCATCGATGGCCGGATGCGCGCACACGAACAGGAGCTTCAGTCGTTCGTCAGGCAACCCATCGGGGTCTCCCGTCTCTTCGAACTCGCGCGCCATGTGCTCGAGGGCCGGCGCACTGCGGTCCTGTACCTGCTGATGCCGCGCGCGATCCATGATGCGGTTGCGTGCGGCCGTCATGAGCCAGCCCTGCGGATTCTTCGGAACGCCGTCGCGAGGCCAGACGGTCAGCGCGGCCACGAGCGCATCGGACAACGCGTCTTCAGCGCCTGCGACATCGCGCGTGCGTGCGGCAAGCAACGCCACCAGACGTCCGTAAGACTCGCGGGCGACCGCCTCGACCGCGCGATGCGCCTGCTCGTCAGCGCTGGTGCTCAACGTTGTATGTGCTGATCCAATTCGCTGGCCAGGGGCCGAACTTCCACTGCACCGTAGGCGGCGGCCGGAGAGCGGGCCGCCCACTCCAGCGCCGCGTCGAGTGACGGCAGCTCGAGCAGCGTGAAGCCGCCCAGCTGCTCTTTGGCGCTCGCGTAAGGCCCATCCTGAATCTGGCGCTTGCTGTCTCGCATACGCACCGTCGTGGCGGTTTCAGGCACGTCTAACGCACTGCCCGAAACAAAAATCCCCGCCTCGACAATGGCCGCGTGATATTTGCGCCAGGCGCCCACATAGGCTGCGCCGTCGCCAGACGAATCACGACGCGCAAAGTCGCTCGGCTTTTCATAGATGAGCATCGCAAACAACATCACATACTCCTGTTCGTTGGTAGGACCGCGGCGTTCACCGGTATATGACGAGCGGGGCAGCCTGCGTTCGACAACTAACGTAGCCTCACGTAGCCGCCGTGTGCTCGAATCGCCCCTGGCGTTGTACGCGTTCAGACCAACTACCCACTTACGGGCTATAGCTGCTCAGCACGAGTCCGTCCTTCTTCATCTGATTGTGGCAGGCGAAGCACGTCTGCGGAGTCGGTGCCGCGGCGAGCTCGGTCTTGCTGTCCCGGGCGTATCGCTGAAATCCCCACCCTCCGGTGCTCGCATAGCGCACGGTGTCCTTCATCATCACATCGAGTTGACGACGGCCACCCTCCACAAAGGTTCCCTCGTTGTCGCGCATCTCCAGCCACTCGAAGGCAATGACGGAGCCTTCGGGGAACGCGCGCGCGCGATAGCCGGCAATCGCTGCGGCGTTGGCGTAGATGTGCTGAAAGCCGCCCATGGTCGCGAACTGCTTGTGCGAGGGACTGATCAACGTGCTCTTCACATGCGTCCAGGTGCGATATCCCTCGGGATACGGAACTGGAGTCGGCTCGAGACTCTTCCAGGCGACGACGCTGCCCAACATGACGACGAGCGATAGACCGGCAACGACCTTCATGAGTGTGCTCCTCGAATGCGTTGTCATGCTGTGACGGGGCGGACAGATCCGCATCCTTACCACAGTACCTCTAGTCGATTCTCGGCTGTGTGCACGCGAGCTGCAACCAGGAAGTGACGTGTCGCGCTTCACGTGTGACAGGCTGCGCCCGGAGAGGACGAACGGGCGGCCCACCGGAGGCCCTATTCCCCCATTGACGGCGTGAAATATTAGTGTAATGGTATATCATGCCTTACACTCATTACACACGCCTTGCCGTGACCGGCAGCGCACTCGCCGTCACGCTCATTGCCGCACGACAGTTGCCCGCCCAGCAGGCTGACTGCTGGCGCCACGACACTGCCCACACCGTTGACTCGAGCGCCGCACGCGCCCGGCGCGTCGCGACCGCAGCGCGCATCACGGGCGCTGCACCACACATCGATGGACGACTCGACGATCCGGCGTGGTGCGCAGCACAACCGATGACCGACTTCATCCAGAGCCGGCCACGGCCTGGAAACGTGGCAACGCTCCCCACCGTCGCGCGCGTACTGTTCGACGACGCGGCGATCTACGTCGCCGTCCGCATGTACGATCCGCATCCCGATTCCATCCTCGCCCCCTATCCGCGCCGCGACGATGAGGTCAGCTCGGACTGGACGTTCGTCGAGATGGACACACGACTCGATCGCCGCAGTGGATACAGCTTCGGAGTGAACCCGCGCGGCGTTCAGGTCGACGGCACATGGTATGGCGACGTGAATTACGATCCGTCGTGGAACAGCGTGTGGGAGGCCGCCACATCCATCGACGCCGAAGGATGGATCGCCGAATATCGCATCCCGTTCTCGCAGATGGCGCTCGGACACGCCGATGCAGGCAATGCGTTGACGATCGGCATGAACGTTTATCGATATACGCCGCATCGCGGTGAAACGTCGAACTGGTCACCGCGCCTGCCCACGGTGCTTGGCGTCGTCTCCCACTTCAACGACGTCACGGGCATCGTCGTTCCTCCGCGACATACACCTGCCGAGTTTGTGCCTTACGCTGCGACAACCGGCGTACACGATCAAAGCCCGTTCGCCGTGACCGCAAAGAGTGGCGCGGACCTGCGCATTCGGCCTACCCCCAACACGCTCGTGGCGGCGACCATTCATCCAGACTTCGGTCAGGTCGAAGCCGATCCATCGCTCGTGAATCTCACGACCTTCGAGACACTGCTCACAGAGCAGCGTCCCTTCTTCATTGAAGGTGCGGATCTATTTCGCTTCGACGCCGGATTGCAGTTCAGCACGCGCGAAACCTCATTCGCCGACGAGAATCCATTTTACTCACGACGACTCGGCGCATCACCACACGGCGCAGGTTCCGTTGCGGTCATCGACCTTCCATCGGCGACGACGGTGCTCGGCGCCCTGCGTGCGTCGGGGCGCACGCCAGATGGCTGGTCTGGCGGCGTGTTCCAGGGTGAGACGGCGCGCACCGAAGCGACGGCAATCGACAGCAATGGTGTTCGGCGCCCGATGCTGGTCGAGCCGCTCACGAACTTTTCGGTCGCGCGCGTCGCGCGGGAACTTCGCGACGGACGCGTGAGCCTCGGTGCGATGACGACGCTCGTGTCCCGCTCAGGGATGAACGCCGCCGTTGATTCGATGCTCGTACGCAGCGCGCTCGTCTCGGGAATCGACGGACGCATTCGCTTTCATGGCGACGACTATGAGGCGACGGGCTTCGTGATGACGAGCAGGCTCGCCGGATCGCCAAATGCCATTCGAGTCGTGCGAGATGAACCAAGGCACGGGTATGATCGGCCGACCGCGTCGGGGGTTGCCGTTGCGCGTGATACGTCGCTCTCGTCGCTCGACGGCGTCGCAGCACAGGTGACCCTTGCGCACGTGAATGGAAGCTGGAAGTGGGGCGTTGCAAATCGCGTCGTCACGCAGGGCTTCGAGGCGAACGACGCGGGATTCCAGCGCAACGCGAACTGGATTCTGACGACCGTCAATTGGAAGTACGAACAGTTTCCGGTGGGGCATCTGTTGCGACACTGGTCGATCGGCTCACAGCAGCTCGGCGCTGGGTGGACGGTTGGTGGCGATCGCCGGGCTGCGGTGGCGAATTTGGCTGGCGCATTTGACCTGCGGAATTACTGGGGCGGAACGGTTTCGGTCGATCACGAGTTCTCGTCGTTCGATCCCGAGGTGTTGCGCGGCGGCCCGTCGCTTCTCCTTCCGGAAAGCAACAGAGTGGCCGCGACATTGTTCAGCGACAGTCGCAAGCGCTGGCAGCTGACGCTGAGCACGTCGGTGCGTAGCGAGCCGGTGACGGCATCGCACAGCGTCACCGTTTCGCCAGACATCACCGCGTTCGTCACAGACCGGCTGCAGCTCGGCCTCGCAGCGTCGTTCGGCTCGGCGGCGGCGGGTTGGCAGTACGTCGCGCAACCGGTTGATGCGCTGGGACAGACGCGCTATCTGCTTGGCGCACTGACGCAGCGCACTGCGTCGCTCACGTCACGGGCGACGTATGCGTTCTCCCCGCATCTCACGCTGCAGGGGTACGCGCAAGCGTTCGGCAGTGGAGGTACGTACGATGCATTCCGTGAAGTAGTGAATGCGCGTGCGGCGCGTGCAGACGATCGCGTCGCTACGCTCTCAGCGTCGCGGGTGCTGTTCGACAACTCGACATCGCGCTTCACGTTCGACGCGGGAGCTCCGAATCAGTTCACCTTCCTCGATCCGGCGTTCTCGCGCCGCGATTTTCACTTGAACGGCCTGTTGCGCTACGAATATTCGCCGGGCTCGACGTTCTTCCTGGTCTGGACGCAGCAGCGGTTCGACAGCGATCTTGAATCGTTCGGTGTCGGACGCGATTTGCGTCGGCTATGGAACGCGCCAGTGGCGAACGCACTGCTGATGAAAGTCAGCTACTGGTTCGCACGATGATGCGCGGGTGAGCAACGGCGGAGAAGAGCATGGCAGGTGGTGGACCGGATCTCATTGCGATCGTCGGTGGTCATCTTGCGCTCGATTTTGCGAACACTGCCGGCTGGCATGCGAGTGCAGAACGACTCGAGCACCTCACCGATTATTCGGAGTGGATGGTATGGATGGTGCGCGTCGGCGCCATTACGCAGTCGGCCGCCGACGGGCTACTCCGCGAAGCAATAGCGCATCCGCGTCGTGCGCAGAACGCGCTGCTGAAGGCACATTCGCTTCGCGAAGCGGAGTATCGCGTTTTCTCGTCGCTCGCACAGGGACTGACGCCGGCGACACCAGATCTCGCGGAGATACACGCGGCGCACGTGGCCGCGCTGGCCGCGGCCGAGGCCCAGTGGGACACAAAGTCAGGCTTCGTCGTTCGGTGGGATCACGACGGTACTGATCTCGCGAGTCCGATGCATCCGATCATGGTGAAGGTGGCCGAACTGCTCGCCTCGCCTGATCTCACGCTGCTTCGGCAGTGCGGTCGCCATCCGTGCGGATGGCTCTTTCTCGATCGCAGCCGGAATGGATCGAGGCGGTGGTGCTCGTCCGGCGAGTGCGGCAACACGATGCGCGTCGCGAAGTTTCGTGGGCGCTTGTAGGCGTCGCGTGTGAGCGAGCAACGCGAACCCGTGTCATCCCGCAGGAGCGAGCACCGCGAACCTTGTCATCCCGCAGGAGCGAGCACCGCGAACCTTGTCATCCCGCAGGAGCGAGCACCGCGAGCGAGTGTCGGGATCAACTCTCGCAGCGATTATACCTGGCCACGCCGCAACACACAGTAATCTGCGGAACGACATCAAGCGTGCACTAATCGAGAACCGCCCGAATGACACCGGCAAGCACGCGCATCGCGCTGCGTGTCTGCGTCGTCGAGTACGCGACGAAGCCGAAGATCAGTCCAGGCGGCAACTCGTCGTTCCCCACCGTCCGTGAAAGCGCCTCGACCACGACCCCGCGCCGAACCGCCTCCTCGGCAATGCGTTGATCGTTCGCACCTGCAGGCAGCCAGCCGATGAGTCGCATTCCCGCCGGCGCCTCATCGAACGTCAGCAAGCCGTCGAGCTCCTTCGCCGCGAGGTCGAGGAACATGCGCTGCCGCTCCTGATGCTTCGCGCGTGTTCGCCGAATGTGTCGCGCGAAATGTCCCCCGGTGATGAAGTCCGCAAGCACCGCCTGATCCGGCACCGGTGAATGACGGTCGAGCAAGAGCCGCGCGCGCGCGAACACTGGAACGAGCGCTGGCGGCAGAATGAGATATCCCAGCCGCAGCGCAGGGGACAGCGTCTTCGTGAACGTGCCGATATACAGAACACGATTGTTCGTATCCAGGCCCTGAATCGACGTTGCTGACGTCACGCCATATCGATAGTCGCCACTGTAGTCGTCCTCGACGATCCACGCATTCGCCTCGTTCGCCCACTCGAGCAACGCGAGTCTGCGCTCGAGCGACATCGTCACGCCAAGCGCCGATTGATAGAACGGTGTGACGAATGCCAGGCGTGCAGCGGGCGACGCCGCACGTCCGGCGGCAACGTCGAGACCTGATGCGTCGATCGGCACGTCGACGAGTCGCGCACCCGTGGCAGCGAACATGCCACGCGCGGGTGGAAAGCCGGGCGATTCCAGCCACACGTCGTCACCCGGACCGACGAGCAGCCGGGCACACAGATCGATCGCGTGCTGCGCACCATTGACGATGATCACCTGCTCCGCCGTGCAACGCACACCTCGCGCGGTATCCGCGTACTTCGCGATCGCCTCGCGCAACGGCTCGTAGCCGCGTGCGTCGCAGGGCATCAGCAGCGCTTTGCCCGAGAGCCGCCAGCGTCGCGCCGTCAGCCGCGCCCACGTCGTGATCGGAAAGAGCTCGAGCGCAGGAATGCCCGCCGCGAACGGCACGGCTTCGAGTGGCATTCGACGCCACTTTCCTTCATTGAAGAGCGCGTGCGCAGCCGGCGAGAGCCGAGGTGACTCAACGTCGGCAAGCGTTGACGCCACAGGGCGCGCCGCCCCGTTCACATGCGGAGTCGCGTCGCGAGTGGGATGACGCCCGGCAATCGCCGAGGCGAACGGCGCGGCGACACGCGTCCCAGCGCCGGCATTCCCGGTGACATAGCTCTCCGAAAGCAGCCGGGCGAACGCTTCGAGAACCGTCGTTCGTGAGACGCCGAGGTCGCGTGCGAGAACGCGACTGGAGGGGAGACGATCGCCCGTGCGAAGCGCCCCGCGCTGGATCGCGGCGCGAAGTGCCTCGTAGATCTGTTGATGAAGGGGCGGACCCTGGGGATCCAACGTCAGCTGCATTGGCACCGTGTCCGGCACCCGTCCTCGTGGCGACATCAATGCTCCGGTAGTCCGCTCGTGATTTTCCGTCACCATTAAACCCCTCGGACAGGTCAATGGTCGCGTTTGATACGGAATGGCCTTGTCGGCTGCGCGTCGTTTGGTGCTTCCGGCGCAATATCGCCGTCTCTATCGTGACTCATGTCGCAACCCGTCGCCACAGTCGCCCGTTACCAAGGCAGCGAAACGCCCGCGCGCGTCGTCCGCTGCTACGTTGCCGACCCCGATTTTCTCGCGCGACACCTGTTGTCCGACGCGATCTCGCGCGACACCTACGCAGAAGTCATCGGTACCACTGATGACGAGCGCACGATGCTGCGGGACATCGAGGAGGTTCGCCCAGACGCAGTGTTCGTGGACGCCCGGATGCTGTCCGACGTGACGCGAGCCGGACTCAGGAATCATAGCGCGCGCGGCTGTTGCATCATCTTCGTCAGCGCGCTTGCCTCCGACGCTTCGAGTGCATTCACCTGCGACGCGATCGACTTTCTGCTTCGCCCTGCCTCGCGGGCGCGCGTAGAGAATGCGCTCGAGCGCGTACGCCACCGCCTCGAGGAGCACGCATTGCTCAACTGGGCACGCGTCATCGTATCAGGAGACGCGTTGCGGCATGACGAGCGTAACCAGCCCGAGTCGCTGGTGCGCGCGCCGGATACACGAGAGATCGTCGTGGTCGAGTCTCGCGGCGGCACCGAGTATGTACCCGGTGCCACTATCGATGCGATCGTGTCCGCGGGCTATATGGCCCACATCATCACGGCGTCTCGCGTGATCGAGACGTCGGCCTCGCTGTACGATATCGAGGCTCGGCTGGATCCGGCGTATTTCATCCGCACCCACCGCAGCTCGATCGTGAATATGCGCCGAGCTCGTCGCCTCGACATGGTGAGCCGAGGATGCGGGCTGTTGGCGCTCGA
This sequence comes from bacterium, assembly GCA_040003345.1. Lineage (GTDB taxonomy): Bacteria > Gemmatimonadota > Gemmatimonadetes > Gemmatimonadales > Gemmatimonadaceae > AG11. The sequence goes on along the minus strand of JBDUCR010000019.1, from coordinate 1,103 downwards.
GTCGGGGCGAACCGTTCCCGTTTCCCGGCGCCGGATTTCCGCTGTGCGTCTGGCGCTTCGCGAGCATCACACGTTGGGAACACGAGCGCGCCAACCTACCTCCGCGTAAGCGGCAACCCCTGTGCACATGCGTAATGGTTTTGACGGGCGCACGTCGATTGGTGCTAGCGAAGACAACCGTCGGACTCTATCGTCCGCGCACTTGTCTGCCGCGAGTGCCGTGTCAGCACGCGATCGTTTCCCCGAGGTGCCCATGGTTGTTCCGGCCGCGCAAACCCGCCGCATCGGCAGCGCAGTGTACGGGCTCGCGATGATCGCGTTTGCCGTCGAGTGTTTCGTTCGCTTCGATGGCGTGCCTCAGCTCGAGCCGTTCCCGGCTTGGCTCGGAATGCGGCCGGCGCTCGCGGTCATTTCCGGCGTCGTACTTCTGCTCGGCGGAATTCTCATCAACGCCCGGAGACTCGCGCCCCGGGGCGCACTCGCGCTCGCGGTGCTTTTCGGCATTTGGCTGATCGCGTTGCAGTTGCCGATTGTGCTCGCGAATCCGGCGAACGGCGGGAAATGGGTCGTGTTCTTCGAGGTGCTCGCGATCGACGCGGCGGCGTGGTGGCTGTCGTCTGGCCTGATGCGCGAGGAGGGAGCAACGAGCAACCTCTGGCCCGGCATCGCGCTCGCTGCGCGGATCGCATTCGGCCTCTCGTTTCTCGCATTCGGAATCTCGCACTTCATGTATCACGGGTATGTCGAGTCCGTGATTCCTGGCTGGATTCCGGCGCACAAGTTTTTCACCTATTTCACCGCCTGCGCACACATAGCCGCGGGCCTCGCCATCCTGTCGCGCGTCAGGGATCGCCTCGCCGCGACGCTGCTTGGCGTCATGTTCGGCTCCTGGGTGCTGATCGTTCACTTACCACGAGTCGCCGCCAATCCGACGCACGCGAACGAATGGACGAGCTTGATTGTCGCCTTGGCAATGTGCGGCGCGGGCTTTCTGTTCGCGTCGCGCTGAGCAACACCCGCCTGGTGGGCGTGACTCTACGTGCCGCTGATTTCTGACGGCTGATCTCAGATATCGGACATCGGCGGCCAGTCAAAGATCGCGG
>JBDUCR010000066.1:0-11751 GCA_040003345.1 bacterium | reverse complement strand
CTTCCGCGCGCAATGCACCCCAGCGCACTCGCCGCTGCGACGATGCACATGAAAAGCATACGCGTCGAGATCGGACCCGTCGTCGTGCTCATCGGCGCTCGTGCAGGGCGAGTATGCTCCATCAGTCAGCTTCTCCCATTCGCATCCGCAGCATATCGGTCAGTTGAGATGCGAGCGATTCCATCGATGCGAGCGGAGCGAGCGTTCCGCACCTCGCTCAAGTGCTCCAACGCACGTGAGGGTGCCACCCGTGGTGGCGTGGTGTGTTGCACTCGCTGACGTGTGACTATTGACGATGATCGAGTAACTGATAAGAGGCGACCGACACGTGCACGGAATCCCGAACGATTGCATCGCTCGCAGCCGCACGAATGTAGGTCTCACCAACGCTACCCGCGATCACGGCCCCAGACGGCGACACTCCGACCACCGCGCTCCCGAGCGGCGAAACCGAGAATGTCGCCGGAAGGCATTCCGCGGGGGAAAGCACGCTCAGCTGAATTGTTGATCCCGGAAGTAGCGACATCGGCCCTGGCAAGATCGAAAAGGGTGCGTTGGCGGAGGCCAGGGCCATCGCACACGGAGACGGCACCGAAACCGTGCTCTCACGACAGGCGCAAAGGACGAGCAGTAGAACCAAGGTCCTATTTAGTAGCATATGGCAACCTGACAAAGTGAATCAGTACTGTGCTGTGCACAGCCCTTCTACGGGAGCCAGGCAGGCGCGTGCATGAATTGCCGGAAGCATTTCCCGAACCATAACCGGGCGTCGTGCATGCGCCCCCGCGAGCGAACGTGACCACGGCGGTCGTAGCTAATCTCGGCGAGGACATCGGTCGATACTGGGGTGCGAAGGCTTCCCTCACCAAGACCTCATCGATGTCCGCAGTCCGCTCGACGCTCCGCGCCGCGCTCGTCCTCGCGTCTGCCGCACTCCTGGGCGGCTGCCCGTTCATGTCGTCCACAGCAACGCCCGCCGTATCGACGCCGTCGTCAATCGCTGTCGCTCAGGGAAATGGGCAGAGCGCTCAGGCCGGCAAGGCTTTGCCGAGCGCAATCGTCCTTCGCGTGGTGGACGAGAATGGGCACGGTGTGGCCAAGCAGATCGCGACCCTGGTGGTCACCATCGGCGGAGGTACGCTGTCTCCTGCAACCGTGGTCTCGGACACCCTCGGCGAAATGCGTTTCGTCTGGACGCTGGGACAGGCTGGACCAGCGCAGAGTCTGTTGGCCACGGTGAATGGAACGATCTCCGTCTCGGTTGGCGCGACTGCGATTTTCCCGGCGCAGGTCATCATCGCGCAAGGTCAGCTTCAGAGCGGTAAGGTCGCCACCGCGCTCAAGAACGACATCGTGATACGCGTCGTCGGCCCGGCGAATCAGCCGATGATCGGCGTCGCCGTTGCATTCACCGTCACCGGCGGCGCGGGTGGCATCACACCGCAATCCGGAGTGACGAATGCACTCGGTGAGCTCTCGACCAAGTGGACGCTCGGCGCAGCAGCCGGCTCGAATACGCTGGTCGCGACCGCCGGACAACTGCCGATCGCGACCATCAACGCAACTGCGACGCCCTGAGAGTGAGAAGCAATACGCTCAACCGAAGATCGCGCGCAGTTCGATCACCAGCGACCGCGTTGCACCAGCGGGAGTCCAGGTGAGTTGTTCGATCGCGAGTTGATCGCTCTCACCATTTCGCACCACACGAACGCTGTTCGCGTCCGGATCGACGATCCAGTATTCGGCAACGCCAGCGTCGAGATACAGCTGACGCTTTGAGACGAGATCTCTTCGGCGTGTCGAATCCGAGAGCACTTCGACGAGGAGAATGGGCGTTGGAGCGTTGTTCCACTCGACATCACGGGCGCTCGGCTGCCGGCGCACCATGAGGTCCGGCTCGACTTCCGAGCCCTCGAATCGCATGATGGCTCGGGGATGGTACACCAATCCAAGATTGTTCGCGGCGACGAATGGATCGAGTATTCTCGTGAGTCGCGCGAGAATTGTCTCGTGGTCTAACGTCGGCGCCGGCGTCACGAAAAGTTCGCCGCGAACGAGCTCATACTTGTTGCCATCGTCCGGCAACCGGTGAAGCTCAGCCAGCGTCCAGCGCTTGGCGTGCGTGGCCATAAGCATGTGGGACCTCTCCTCGGCAGTGTGTCGGATCGCATGCAGCGAGGATACGCATGCGGCGCGTAATCACGTCACCAAATCCGTGCGGAGGAGCGCAGAATCTTGCGCCAGCAGGCCCTCTACAGCGTACGCTCGGCGTGCCGGCCGAGTCAAGGCCAACGTCATAACGCGAGGCCGGCCGCAGCAGTGCTACATCGATCGAGGCGCGCGCCCAGAAGCGCGCGGCTTGAGATCGATCTCCTTGAGCTGTCGCAGCTCGAGACGGAGTGCGCGCAGCTGCTCATCGCGATCGCGAAGATCTGCGTCGAGTCGCGCCGCGCTCCGGCGCAGCCCATCGTTCGCCGCGAGGACGGAATCAAGCTCGACACGTGCGCGCTGCTGCTGCGCCGTCAACTCGGCGATCCGTGCCTCGAGCTCGCGCGTCCGCGAGGTGATTGTCCGCACGCGTAACACGTCGTCAAGTAGCGCGACCCGATCCTGCGCGTCGGCCGCGTACCTCGTGTTCGGAAAGCGCGTTAACAACGCCTGAAGCAACGTCCGCGCACGCTCGGGATCATACGTCGGCCTCGATGGCGACCCAAAGAGCACGCCCGCCGAGTAGAGTGTGCTCTCGTCGTTCATGAGTGTTGAATCGGCGTCGAACGTCTGCGCCGCATCCACCCATCGATGATCCGAGAGGAGTCGGTCGAAGGGCCGCGATGCGCAGGCGCACACCGACAGAACGGCAGCCGTAGTTGCTATTGCCCAGTTGAAGGAACGTGTCACTCGATCGAACCGTTTGCGATCGCGCTCACACCCGCGCGCGAGTCCGAGGCGCCGACAGCGCCCGGAAGTAGAATGGAAAACACACTACCGCGCGGCTCGTTGTCAGTGACCCAGATCGCGCCGCCGTGCGCCGTCACGATCTCGTGGCAGATCGTCAGGCCCAGGCCGACGCCACGGCCGCGCGCGGCACGCCCTGCCTCAGCCTGATAGAATCGCGTAAACACCCTCTCCTTTTCCTCGTCGGGAATGCCGGGCCCCTCGTCCGCGATTGTGAGCAACAGCGCGCACCCGCGTAGCCCCGCGCGCCGCACCACGGCAGAATGTTCAGATGGCACCTGATCGCCGCCCGATGGCCACTCCGCAACGCGCACGCTCACCACTCCGCCCGGCGGCGAAAACTTGATCGCGTTCTCGAGGAGATTGTCAACGACCTGTGCAAGTGCGATCTCGTCACCGCGCAGCAGGAGGCGATGCTCGGGCTCGTTGAACGACAGCTGAAACAGACGCTCCGCCCGCGCTGCATCCGCCCGATCGATACTCCGTTTCACCAGCTGATTCACGTCGAGCATCTGGAAGTCCGGCTCCAGTCCCGCCTCGATGCGCGAGAGGTCGAGCAGCTTCGTGAGCATTGCCGACAGACGACGCCCGCTGTCGAGGTTGAGCTCGAGCAGTTGCCGCTGCTTCGCGGAAAGAGGTCCCGCCAGCCCATCGAGCAAGACGCCAATCGTCTCCTGCATGCTCGAGAGCGGCGTCTTGAGATCGTGCGACACCTTCGCGACGAAGTCCCGCTTCATGCGGTCGAGCTCATCGAGCCGTTCTGTCATCGAGTTGAAGTCGCGCGTCACCTGCGCGAACTCATCACTCCCCGCAGATTCGAGACGATGTCCAAAGCGGCCCGCCGACACTTCGCGCGTTCCTTCCGCGAGTCGCCGGAGCGGTTCCACGATGGATCGTATGAGCATCGCCGAAAGCAGCACGCTGAGAAGCAGCGCGCCAACACCGGCCAGCCACGAGAGACGCTCGGCCTCGCGCGCGGCCTGCTCGGACGCACCAACTTCCTCGCTCATCGCATCCTGAGAGGCGGCGGCGAGCTGGCGTGTTCGCTCTCGCACCTTGTCGAGCGACGACTGCAGGCGCGCGACCGTTCCGCGCGCAGACTGCGGCGTCGCACTCGCGACGCCGGCGAGCAGGCGCACCTGCCGATCAACAACGCGCCAATCAGCCAGAATCGAATCGAGCGCAAAGCGCTCGCCGTCGCTCAGGTCCTGGCTCGCCAGACTTCGAAGCCCGTCGCTGTACGCACGCTCCGATTCGAGAAAGCGATCGAAGTATCCCTTGTCGCGGGTGACGAGATACTTCTCGGCGTCGCTGCTCATCTGCGCGAGACGCGTAATCTGCGCGATCGAGCTCACGCGCAGTCGCGACGAGATATCCGTCAGTGCGCGGCCGCTGTCCACGGCATGCTGCGTCGTGCGCACGTGGTACACCAGCACGGCCGCGAGCACTGCGATGTAGATCGCAAACGCACCGCGAAGCCGCGCACCTACTTTCATTCGTCGCGTCCGTACGATTTGAGCTTATTGCGAATCGTCTTGACATCGAGGCCGAGTTGTCGCGCCGCTTCGGCCTTGTTGTTTCCGACGCGTTCCAGCGTCTGCAGAATGAGCAATCGCTCCGCTTCGGCGAGGGTGGTACCTGCCGGAACGGTGAGCGTCGGCTCGCTTCCCTGCTTGAGCACCTGCAGATACGGCGGAAGATGCCGCGGCTCGATCCAGCCGCTCCGCGCCACGATCGTCGCACGCTCGATGACATTGCGCAGCTCGCGCACATTGCCGGGCCACGCGTGGCGCTCGAGCTGTTCTCGCGCAGCATCGCCGACGCCATCGACGTCGAGCTTGTGCTTGCGAGCGAACTCGCGCACGAAGTGCTGCGCAAGAACGGCGATGTCTTCGAGGCGTTCGCGCAGCGGCGGCAACAGCACTTCGAAGACAGTGAGGCGATAGTACAGATCCTCGCGCAACCGGCCGTCGCGAATGGCCTGCGTCGGCGCGCGATTCGTCGCCGCTAACACGCGCACGTCGAATTTGATGTCTTTCGTGCCGCCGAGCCGGCGCGCCTGACCCTCCTCGAGCACACGCAGCAGCTTGGGCTGCAGCGCGATCGGCATCTCGGCGATCTCGTCGAGAAAGAGCGTACCGCCGTTTGCCATCTCGAACACGCCCGGTCGCGAGCGCGTCGCTCCGGTAAACGCGCCCTGCTCGTGTCCGAAGACTTCACTTTCGATCAACCCTTCGGGAATTGCCGCCGTGTTGATCGCGACGAACGGTTTGTCGCGACGGCTGCTCGCGGCGTGAATTGCGCGCGCGGCGACTTCCTTGCCCGTGCCGCTCTCACCGGTGAGAATCGCCGACGCATCGCTCGATGCGAGTGACTCGATCGTCCGTTGCACTTGACGCATGACGCGGCTCTGGCCCACGAGCCCGTTCGTGCTGGCGTCGCTTCCCGCTGAAATATTGAGCGACGGGCCGAGGCGACGCTTGCGCACGTCGCTTGCCGTGGCCTCGAGCAGCGCGAACAGTGCAACGGTATCGAGCGGCTTGGTGAGAAAATCCGTCGCGCCTGCTTTCATCGCTTCCACGGCACCGTCGACATTGCCATGCGCGGTGATCATCACAATGGGAAGCTGCGCCTCGAGTCGCTTGACACGCTTGAGTAGCTCCATCCCCGAGCTGCCGGGGAGGACGAGGTCACACAACACGAGATCAGGCCGCTTTCGCTCGATCTCACGCTCACCCTGTGCTGCGTCTTCCACGGCGCGTACGTCGTAGCCCCAGTCAGCGATGCGCAACGACAACACCTCGCGCAACGCCGGCTCATCGTCGATCACCAGAACGGAAAGGCGTGGCAGATCCATGTGCGCAATCTGATAGTCGTGTGGGCCTCCGTGAAAGCCATCAGCCCCGGAACGCTGTCTCCGCGCTCCGGGGCTGAGGCTCGAATGACTCGTGCGTCAGGTGCGAACGATGATCAGAAAGCGCGACGGCGCCCAGAACTGCTCGGGCCGGTTGATCGTCAGTGCGCCGACGATCTTACCGTCCTTCTGCGTTGCCGGATCGGCGTACTCGACGTTCTGACGTGAGAAGATCTCGTACTCGCCTTCCGGCAGCTTGATCGTGCGGTTCGCGAGGCGATCGATCTTCGTGAACTTGGTCGGATCGAGCGTACGAGCGGGTGCCACGGTCCGCGATCCGACGAGCAGGAAGCGCTTCTGTCCTTCCTTGGAAAGGATTCCCTGTTCGATCAACTCGTCCTTGGTCCCGACGACGTAGTAGGCCGTGTTCTTCTCGGTCGTGAGTTGGCCCACCGTGTCGACGAGCGCGGTACGGACGCGGCTCAGCGTATCGACTTGCCCATTGAGCGCGAGGATCTGCGTCGACTGCTTGTCGATCACTGCCTGCGATTCAGCGCGCTGCTTCTCGGCGGCTGTCTGCAGGTCGGCGATGCTCTTCTCGTAGGTGGCGACCTGCGCCATGAGACCGGAATCCTGCTGCGTGAGCTTCTGTGCGCGTGCGCGTGTGCTGGCGAGGCGGGTCTGCACAGAGTCGAGGCGTGCCACGAGGTGGCTGATGCGCGACACGATGCGCTTGCGATCCTCATTCACCTTCTCCTTCTCGCTCACCGACGCCTCGCCGGTGGTCTCGAGCTTGGCATCAACCTTGGCTTCGAGCGAGCGCGCCTTTGCGAGCTCAGTGTTGATCTGGGCGACGAACTGCGTCGACGTCATCACTTCGTCGAGAAGATCCTTGCGTACTCCAGAGAGCGAATCGACGCGCACGGAATCAGCGTGCGCGAGCGTGGCGAGTTGCTGCTTTGCTTCGTTGTTGCACGCCGCGAGTGCGGCGGCCGACAACACTGCGATTGGTGCCAGGCGAGCGAGTCTCACAGAATCACCTTCGTCGGTCGGTGTGAGAGGGTGAACGCGGACGGCGGGTTTACCCTGTTAAGGCTGCGACCCGGACCAGGTCGCGCGCCGATCTCCTTTGCACGGACGGTGCTCGAACGGCGCAATTTACAACGCGTGTAGCGACAATGCGTTACGAGCGCACTCGATCGCTCGACGCAGACTCGGCGGCGGGGAACAGGGAATTTTTCCCGGGACGAAATTGGACGTTTACGAAATTTCCGGGCGCTCGATCCGGTGATCAGACGGCCGCGCACGCTGAGCGCAGCTGCGCTCGGTAACGCACTCGGCGAAGGCGCGTTTTGACGCGGGAAAAATTCCCGGTTCCCCGATAATTTCAGTTGCTGCGCACGACAGTCAATCTTGTAATTCCTTTATCCACAATAGCTTGCGAGAGTGGATCGCACGGCATTCTGATTGCCTTGCACAGTGCTGCTTCCCCCTAAGAAGCAAACTCGCGACGCGGTCTTTGTTTTGGCCGTGATTCACCTTCAGAAATCCATGCAGCAGAAGGAGGAGTCATGCACAAGCAGCTCAACACCGGACTCACCGCCGGCATCCTGTTCGCACTTGGCGCCGTAGCGTCCGCAGCCGGGGCACAGGCACCGCAGGCGAGCCCGGCCCCCAAGGCAACCCAGTCCGCGCCTGAGGCTCAGGCGCCGGCACCGATGACCAAGCCTTCGCACGCCGAATGCTCAGTCTCCGTTCGCGACTCTCTTCCAGTGCTCCCCACCCCGGTCGCGATCAACGCGTCCATTACGCAATCCATCGGCGACTCGGTGAAAGCTGAATTCCCAGCGGAGAGCAAGATCGTGGTGGCTGGCGTAATGGCCGATGCGGCGGCGCCCAAGACCGTGAAGCTCACGCTCGACACCAGCGCTGCGGCGCCTGGCGAGTGGGTCTTCTGGCTCAAGGGAACCGCGGGCAACTGCGCCGGAAAGATCAAAGTCACGCCCGCCGCGAAGTAGCGCGCCAGCGTTGACGAACGGGGTCGGGATCTGTTTGCAGATCCCGGCCCCGTTGCTTACGCAATCTTCGGCATGGCGACACCAGCGATGCCGCGAAAGCTCCGCCTGAAACGGACGCGCCACAGCCAATACAGTGTCGTTGCGAGCACCGCGAGCACGGGAAGCGCGAGCAAGCCGGGAATGCGGATCGGCTTCGGAATCACTTGCATCTGTCCCAGGAAAAACGAGGACGTCGCAATAAGGAGCGCAACGCCCATGCGCCACAGGTGGCGCGCCAGGCGCGACGTGCCTTGCAGTCTCCCCAACCGAATCACGCGCGCGTCGCCGATGGCTGCCAACAGCGCGAGAGTGCCGAAGATCGAGGAGGGAATCGCAACCCAGTGAAGCTTCGCATTCGCGCTCGTGAACGCGTGGACGCCGAACGAAAAGTCGGCAAGAGCGACCGCCAGCACCACACACATGAGCAGTACGTCCAGCCGGTGTGACCATCCTTCCGGACGACTCACCGTGACGAGCCCCGTGATCACCAGATATGCAGTCAGCAGCGCGGCAGGAACATTCAACTCCGGCGCCTTGTCGAACACCGCGGCCATCGTCGCACCGACGATCGTCATTACGAGCATCGCGTACACGAACAGCATTCCGCTCCTGCGATGTAGCGTCGCGCCTTTGAGTGCATAGAGCGCAACGAACCCCAGAATGATTCCGAGCGAGCCCGCCATGATGTGAACCGCCAGCAACGTCGTTCGCATGGACATTCTCCCGTGACATCACACGTGCAGATTCCAACCGGCTCGCACAGGTTGCGCGCTCTATGGGATACCCATACGAAGCAGCCTGCCGGTTGGTTTCAGCTCCTGTGAACCAGAGCTCACGCGCGCATGGTGATCGCCGGATCGATGCGCGCTGCCCGACGCGCGGGAATCCAGCACGCAGCAAGGCCGATCATCGCCATCATCGCTGACACGCCGATCAGCGTCACCGGATCATGTGGCGCGACGCCGAAGAGCAATCCACGAATGACTCCGGCCGCCACATACGCGCCGGCGATGCCAAGGACGAGACCAATCACGAGCAGCACGCCGCCTTCCTCCAGAATCATCCGCTGCACCTGACCGCTGTCGGCGCCAAGACTCATGCGAATGCCGATCTCATTCGTGCGCGCGCTGACCGAGAATGCGAGCACGCCGGCGATGCCCACCGCCGCAATGACCACTGCAAGCACGCTGAACGACGACACGAGTATCGCATTCAGACGCTGCGGTGACACACTCTGATTCTTGAACTGGGCAACGGTCATCACGTTCTCGATCAATGCCGTTGGCGCAATGCGTCGCACGATGCGCGTTGCCGCAGTGGCAAGTGCTTCCGCATTGCTGTCGGCGCGGATCACGAGTCCTCCACCCATCGGGAGCTCCTGCGCAAAGGGCATGTACATCACGGGCAGCCGTTCCGCGTCGAGCCCTCCGTCCTGTGTATTGCCGACGACACCGACAACTGTACGCCACTCGGGACTGATCGGAGTGAATCGCAGGATGTCACCCGTCCATGCGATCCGTTTGCCGATCGGATCTTCGTGGGGAAATGCCTTGTCCGCGAGCATCTTGTTGATGATCACGACCATACCTGAACCGCGCCGGTCAGTGCTCGAGAATTGACGCCCGCTGAGGAGCGGGACGCCCGCGGCGCGAAAAAATTCCGGACTCGCCGTTCGAAACTCTGCGTGTGGTAGCTGCTCGCCCACTCGTGGCGTCTTTCCCTCGGCCTTGACGTCGAATCGCACCTCGCTGCTGCGCAACGGCATCGACGATCCGACACCGACCTCGGTGACGCCAGGAAGTGCCCGCACTTCGCGCCGCATGCGATCGTATCGCTCCTTGGCATCAGCGTCACCACCAGCAAGCAGTTGCGCCGGCGTCATGAGCGGCACCTGCATCGTGAGCACTTCCTCGGCCCTGAGACCTGTGTCCACGTTGGAGAGCTGTATCATCGTCCGCGTGAGCAACCCTGCGCCGGCGAGCAGCACGACCGACACTGCGATCTGTGCGACGACCAACCCACGCTGCAAACGTTGTTTCCGCAACGACCCGCTCAGCCTGTGCGCACCGGCGAGAATCCACGATGCGAAGCTTCCCTCTTTCGGCAGCGACGCGAGGAACGAAAGGAGCAACGCAACCGTCAGCGAGAGTGCGACCATGAATCCAAGCACAACGCCATCGACGCGTATCTCGCTCGCACGAGGCGAGTATCGCTCCGCCAGCGACGTGAGCAACTTCACGCCACCAATCGCGATACCGACGCCGACGATCGCGCCCATGAACGTGAGCACGAGATTCTCGACCAGCAGCAACCGCCGCAACCGCGATGTGCCCGCGCCGAGTGCCGCGCGCACCACCAGCTCGTGCTCTCGGCGGACGCCGCGCATCAGTGTGAGATTCGCGACGTTTGCCGCCGAGATGATCATCACGAACGCGGCAGCGCCCATGAGCAGCCAGAGCGTGAGTCGCGCTCGCTCACCAAGTACTTCCTGAAACGGAATCACCGCGATGCGATGATGCGCCACCGGATCATACGCATCCTTGAACTCGTTCTGCACCCGCCGACTGACGGTCGCGACTTCGACGCGCGCCTGCTCCACGCTGGCGCCGGGTGCGAGCCGCGCGACAATCTCCGTCATGCGATGCGTGCGACCCTCCACCATCGTCGCGCTGATGTGGTGCTCACTGATCGACATGTTGAGCAGCGCATCGACTCGTCCAGGGAAGAAGGGCGCCGGCTGAACGACACCGATCACCGTCACCGATGCGTTGTCGATGCGCAGCTGCTTCCCAACGATGCTCGAGTCGCCGCCGAAGTGCTTCATCCAGTACTCGTGCGTCAACACGATCACCGGTGGCACGCCTGCGCCGTCGTCGCTCGGCCGCGTGAGCTTGCCGAGTATCGGCGAGAGTCCCATGACGTCGAAGTAGTTGCCGGTGACGAGCCCAACCTGGATGCGCTCGGCGTCGTTGTCACTGCGAAGCGTCAACGTCCACGGCGAGAACTCGGCGATGCCGCCGAGAGACTTCGCGCCGTTACGAAAATCACGAACTTCCGGCACGGAGAAGCCGATGCTTTCGCCGCCCGGTCCGTCCTCTGAGTGCCGGAGATAGACCAGCCGATCTCCGTCGCGATGCGGCAGCGGCTTGAGCAGCACGCCGCGTACGACGCTGAAGATCGCCGTGTTTGCGCCGATGCCGAGTGCCAGCGTGATCACGACGACGATCGTGAACGCGGCGCTGTGTCGCAGCGAGCGTACCGCGTACTTCGTGTCGGCGGCGATGCTTTCCAGCCACGGAAGGCCGCGCTGTGCGCGCACTGCTTCTGCGCCAGTGGTGACGCCACCTGATGCGAGCCGCGCCTGCCGCCGCGCAGCGTCGGGACTCAAGCCGCGCCGGATGTACTCGGCGGTCTCCATGTCGAGATGTGATTGCAGCTCCTCTTGCAGCTCGTCGTCGGCATTGCGTCCGGCGAAGACGCCGGCGATGCGCGCGAGCGCGGCGCGGAGATGGCTCATGTGGACTCCGGTCGCAGCGCGAGGAAGGCGGCGATGAGATCTGCCGTCTGATTCCATTCGCGCGCTTCGCGCGCGAGCTGCTTACGTCCCGCGGCGGTGAGCGAGTAGAACTTCGCGCGCCGATTGTTCTCGGACTGTCGCCACTCCGCGGTGATGAAGCCTTCCTGCTCGAGTTTGAGCAGCGCGGGGTAGAGCGTGCCGTAGTTGAGTGTGAGGCGATTCTTGCTCGTCTCCTCGATGCGTCGCGCGACGCCGTATCCGTGGAGAGGGCCGAGTACCTCGAGGGTTCTCAGGATCATGAGGGCGAGTGTGCCCTGCTTGACGTCCAGTTTCTGTGGCATGCTCCCTCGTCATATGGGATTCCCATA
>JBDUCR010000139.1:0-11764 GCA_040003345.1 bacterium | reverse complement strand
TCGATCGCGTCGGCCTCGTTGGCGGGTCGCCACGCGCGCCACTCCGTTCGCTCGCTGCGCCGGCGATGGCGTTGCTCGAGGAACTTCTTCGCGCGGCGGAGCCGGCGCCGGTGGCGTGACGGATGCGGCGGCCGAGCGCGTCGGTGTTCGGCATCTCGTCGAGCTGGCACGAAGGCCACGACCCGCAGGCAGTACCGCGGAGAGCGACGCGCGCACTTACGCGCGACGCACACTCGAGGAGCTCGGCTTTGTCGTCCGGGAAGAGCTGTTCGACTATTCTGCCTTTCCTGGATACTACGCAACGCCGTTGGGTGGCGGATTGTGCGCACTCGCGATCGTGATCGCGAGTGGAACGGCTTTGAACGGCGGAAGTGTCGCCACCTCGTCGGCGATTCTCGTTCTGACTGTTGCGATTGTTGTGCTCTATGCGCGATGGATGACCCGGCGCGGCGTGCTGGATTTTCCGTTCATGCGCCGGAACGGAGTCAATCTCGTCGCGACGCGTGACGGCAACGTGCCGAAGGTGTGGCTCGTCGCGCATCTCGACAGCAAGTCGCAGCCGGTTCCATCCGCGTTCCGGATTGGCGGCATCGCGCTGCTCGTGCTCGCTCTCGTGATCGCCGCGACGGCCGCACTGCTGACACTTGCCGCTGTCCCGACGCGTATGCTCTGGTGGGCAGCAATCGCCGCGGCGACGGCCGGTGCGTTGCCCGTGATCGCGAGTGTTGTAGGAACAGCGTCGGATGGAGCGGTGGACAACGCATCAGGGGCGGCAGTCGTGCTTGCAGCTGCTGCGCGACTGTCACGCGATGCCGCCTGTGGGGTATTGATGCCAAGTGCAGAGGAGCTGGGTCTTGCCGGCGCACGCGCGTGGGCGCGCGCACATCCAGCGAGCATCGCGATCAATTGTGACGGCGTCGACGACGAAGGAGAGTTGATGATCATGCACAACCACCGAGTTCCGCAAAACGTCGTGCTCGCCGTGCGCGATGCATCGTCGCGTTCGGTGCGCGTGCGTCGCATGCCGCTCGGCCTGCTCACCGACTCGACCGCACTCTCCGATGCCGGTTGGAACGCTGTGACGGTGAGCGTCGGATCGCTCGCCACGCTGCGTCGCGTACACACGACTCGCGATTCGCTCGCCGCCATGCGAGGTACGTCGATCGACGATGTGTCTGTCATTCTCGCACGCGCCGCGGAGGCGCTCGCCTCATGACCGTGCTTCTCCTCGTTGCCCTGCTGCTGCTTGGACTGGTGATGATTCCGTTCGGGCTGCCCGGTACGTGGATCATCGCCGGAACGGCGCTCGGCTATTCGCTCTTGGTGCCGAATTCGATCGGCATCTTCACGGTCGTCGCGGTGACGGTGCTTGCGGTGGTGGGGGAAGTCATCGAGTTCACGCTCACGGCGAAGTACACGCGGAAGTACGGTGGCTCGCGACGCGCGAGCTGGGGTGCGGTGATCGGTGGGATGGTCGGCGCGTTCATGGGCGTGCCGGTTCCGATCATCGGCTCGGTGATCGGTGCGTTCATCGGGGCGTTCGCTGGCGCATTCCTTGGTGAGATCTCGCGTGGCACGGGCGGTACGGGTGCGACGCGCGTCGCAACGGGCGCATTGATCGGACGAGCGCTCGCCTCGGCGGTGAAGGTCGGGATAGGAGTGGGAATGGCGGCGTGGATATTGTTCGCTGCGATTTTGTAGCGCTGATCAGGCTATAATTGGCGCGAGGGTAGATCCCGACACTCGCTCGCTTCGCTCGCTCCTGCGGGATGACAACTCCTGCGGGATGACAGCAGTTTCACGACGACAATCGCGCGACGCGAGTCTTTGCATCGGTCGTCCATGACTTCAACTGTGGATCGCAGTCCTTCCACAGCTCGATGAAGCGCTTGTAGCGCTCGACGGCCTGCGCGCGTTGTCCACGCGCATCATAGATCTGTGCTTCGCGGTAGATCGACGGCGCGAGATACACGAGATCATACGGCGAATTCTCAGCGAAGGTCCGGTACCACGCGAGCGCCTCGTCGTCGCGGCCGAGATCGTGAAGCAGTTCCGCGCGCACGTAGCGCTCGTACGCCTGCGACACGAAGCCTGACGTCCACGCAGGCACGAACGGCGTCTCGCGCCGAGCATGCTCGAGCTCCGTGAGCGCTTGAGCGGGGTGGCCTTGCTGTCGCAGTCGTTCGGCGTTGATGCTCAGCGCGAAGCCCTTCGCCAACGCGGTCGGGCCCGTCGGATCGTTGATCTTTTCGAGCTCGGCGAGGTACTGCGTGCGATGCGCGTCGTCACCCGTCCGTGCGCTGCTCATTCCGGCGAGGTATGCGCGCAGCATCGGATGCAGTCCGCTATGCGTCCGTGGCCACGGAAGTGTGGACGGGACGGCAGGCGCAGCCGGCAACTGCAGTAGCTCGGCGCGCTCTCGATTGAGGTCCGCAGACGGCGTCGCGACGAACGGCGCCATGCTGAGCAGTAGCTGATGCTCGAGCGCGTCGATGGGCGCGTGCACGCGCGCAATTGCGAGCTCGGCGCGCGCTTCGCGCCACTTGCCTTGCGCGAGGTCGAGATGCGCGAGGACGACGCGCCCGAATCCCTGTTGTTCCGGTGGACGCAACGGCTCGACGAGCATGCGTGCAATGGCTTTCGCATCCTCGACGTCACGTCCGAGGACGGCCACGTTCCACACCGACGCGATGAGAAAGAAGCCGCGATCGGCGGAGAGCGCAGGAAGGAGCGCCGCGCGCGCCGCACTGTCGCCAAACGCGTACGCACGCAATGCACGCGAGTTCAGCAGCGTGTGCTGCGTTCCAACGCTGGATTCGTATCGCCGAAGCAGAGAGTCCGCTTCGCGGCCGCGACCCTCGAGCGCGGCGACCTCCGACAAATGTTGAAGCGCTGGCCAATACGATGGATCGAGCGCGAGCACGCGCTGCCACGCCTGCCGCGATTCGGCAAGCGATCGCCCGCGCTTGAAGTTGTGATGGAAAAGCACTTCGCCGAGGAGCACATAGGCCTCGATGTCGTCGTAGGTCTCGACGATGGTGGTCGCCATCCGCTCCGCACTGTCAGCAGAGCCACGCGAGTACGCCGCAAACGCCTCGACGAGCATACGGTCGCGCGCCGACAAGCGAGCCGAGGTTGCTACCGCCTGCTTTGCCGCGTACTGCTCCTGACCGGAGCGCAGCATCCACGACGCGGTCGACGCGAGTCCGTACCAGGCGAGTGCGAACGTGCTGTCCGCCGTCACCGCCCGCTCGAACGCCGTCTGCGCAACGAACATATCGCTCGTGCGATACGCGTTGCGTCCCTCGAGGTAGGCCTTGAGTGCGTCGAGTGACGTCGTCGTAACGGCGGCGAGCTCGGAGAGGCGTTCGCCCGCCTGGGCACCCTGCGCAACTGCAAGTTGCGCCGTCAGTCTGTCGATCAGTGTAAAGAGCTCCATGTCACTGCCCACCGCGCTCGCGCGCGCCTTCGCAGTGCCGTTGCGACGCACGTCGTAGAGAGACGCCGTTGCTTTCAATTGCCCCGCAACGTCGACGACGTTGCCGAGCACGAAGTAGGTTGCGCCAAGACGTGCCGCGATCTTCTGCGCCTGCTCGGCGTCGAACGGGGCTGTCGGCTTTGCGGCGTTCGTCGCCGCGATGACCACACGCGGATCGAGCGTGTGGTAGCCACCGACGCCATCGAGGCTCGTGCTCAGAAGATCGACCATACCCGCCTGCAGGTATCCGACCTTCACTCCACCGCTGACGGCGAAGGGGAAAATCGCTACCGTGCGATCTCGCGCGAGCACCGGCCGGTTGGCATACCAGGCGAACGCGATCGCAGTGACTGCTGCGAGGGCTGTCGCGACTGCCGGAAGCAGCCAACGCTTTCGCTGCCGAACCGTGGCGCCGCCTGCGCGCTCGAGGTGATACGCGGAGCGCGATGTGTGCGAGCCAAACCGATACCATGGCTCCGCCGCCGGCAATTGAGCCGCGGCCGCATGCAGTGATTCCCGACGAAGCGGCGGAATGAGTGCGTACAGGGCGCGCCCGAGCACTGGAGGCGTGATGAGTGGCCACGTGCCCGCTTCAGGTGCGCCGACAAAGCGCGCACGTCCGAGCGCGAGAAGAGCCGCTTCGACCTGAGCCAGTGGCATTCCAGCGACGCGAGACACCTCGTCCGCCGTGAACGACGCTCCGATCACCGCTACCGCCTCAACGACACGCTGCTCATCCGCACCGAGCGCCTGCAGTCGCTGCCGCACACTGGAGCGAATGCGCGTGGGCACCGGAAGCTCGCGACCCCGGAGACGAGTGAGCACACTCTCGCTCTTGTTGCCGACTGGCGACAACAGGTGCTCGTCGAGCAAGGCCTGAATCTCCGCCGACACGTAGATTGGAATGCCGCTCGTATCCGCGAAAATGGCCTGCGCCAACGCAATCCGATCGCTCGTCGGTGTCGATGCGGCAACCTCGAGCATCTCGCTGATGTTCTCCGCTGAGAGCGGCCGAAGAACACTGACGCGAAGATCGGGGATGCGCTCGCGAAGCTGCGCGAGTGTCTCCTCGCCAGCATCATCCGGTCGCAGCACGAGCACGAGAAGCACGGCACCATGAAGCGCGGTTGCCAGCGCGACAAACAGTGCGCGACTCTCAGTGTCCGCGCTCGAGAGCGCATCGGCGGTGACCAACACCGGTGCGTCTTCGGCGGCGGCTTCCAGCGCGTCTCGCACGGCCGTCACCATCGAGCCTGCGTCGGGCATGGAGCCGGTTCGGCCAAGATGCGGAAAGCGCGGCCGGATCGCGGGCACGATCTCCGCCAATGCCGTGAGCACTTCCGGCGACGCGCCGCCCAGCGCGGGAGCTGCTGCGAGATTCTGCAGGATCGCCGTCGCGGCAGACCAACCACGACGTGGCGTCGGCTGAGAGATCGCTGTGTCCGCATGCAGTGCGAGACGCGATGCATCTCTCTGCGCAGATGAACGGATGAGCTCCTCGCACACGCGCGTTGCGCCCATTCCATGCTCAGCCATCACGACAGCCACCGTTGGCGTTCCAGCCTGCGCGGATCGCCACGCGTCGTCGAGTTTGCCAAGCGTTGGGGCGCGGCCAACGAGCGGAAGAACCGTCATGGCCGGCAATGACGACCGCCCACGTTCCCGTGCATCGGAGCGAGCCGTGTCGTAGAGCGATTCGGCCAGGAGCACGAAGTCGCGCGACGGCTCCGCGTCGAGTGACTCGCGCAGATGAGCGGAGAAATTCGTGTGGACGGACAGCGCCTCGACGGAGTGTCCGGCTCGGCGAAGCGTGGCGATCAGTCGCTCGCACGCGTGCTCGTCGAGCGGCGCGAGCTCGGTCCACCGTCGCGCGATGGCGATGGCATCACGCCCTCCGGAACTGCGCTCGGCGTCGTCGAGGAGTCGTTCGAAGGCGAGTGTCAGCCGGCGCCGAAGGCCCGCTCGTTCCGTCTCGAGCCAGAGCCGGAGCGCCATTTCGACGCGATCGTCAGCATCGGAGAGGAAGTCGCCGTTCCATCGCGCGACGGCTTCGCGGTCCCGGCCGGCCTCGACGTCCCTCTCGAAAAGTTCGGCGTCGACCTGGATGTCGCTCGCGTCGAGCTGAACGGATTCCGGAGTTACGTGAAGTCCGTCGCCGACAAGGCGGCCGAGCTCGAGCAATGCCTGGCGAAGTGAGTGTCGCGCTCGTGCCTCTTCGCGCTCACCCCACAGCAGTGCGGCGAGCTCGGTGCGAGCGATTGCGCGCGAGTGACGTCGCGCGAGATAGGTGAGCAGCAAGAGCGGCTTTCCGCGTCGCGAGAGCAGCGTTCCATCTTCGGACACGAGCCGCAGCTCGCCGAGCGTAAACAGCTGCAACATGGGGCGGAACCGGTGGGCGAGGCGGGCGTTGGGACGCCGTCATCTCGTTATGCCGCAGACGCTTGACGCCACTGTTGACGGCCCTCTGCGCCTGCGCGGCTAATGTAGCCGCCGTTACACGATGCGCCAGACGGCGCGCGCCTTCCACGCGCGTCGCGCCACCACGGAGATGCGGCGCCGCACACCTCGAGGGTCCTCCCATGACTCACCATATGAATGTTCGGACGGTGATCGGCACGCTCATCGTTCTCGCCGTAACGCCGGGTGTTGCAAGCGCTCAGTTCGGCATGCTGAAGAAGCTGAAGAACTCAATCAGTCCGGACTCGGCGGCGAAGGTCGAGGCGGCGAAGGAAGACAGCATTGCATTGGCGGTAAAACTCGCCGCTGGCGACACGACGCCGCTCGAGCGCTCGAAGTTCTCGAGGATGAAGTCGGCGGCGGGCTCGGCATCCGACAAGTTCGAGTCGGTCACCGGGGTATCGGCGAAGGATGCCGCGCTTGCCGCGACGGGCATCGGGGCGAGTGGGTTGATCGCAAAGAAGATGGGTGTCGATCCGGTGAGTCTCGGGGCAAAGGCGCTCGTGTCGAGGCAGCAGAGCATGACAGGCCAGGCGTCTGGCATCGCGGGCTTGGCCGGTTTGCGAAGCGGTGGAGGACTGCCCGGGATTCCAGGCATGCCGAACGTGGCAGAGCTGTTGAAGCTGCAGCAGACGGCCGCCCTGCAAATGCAGAACGCGCCGAAGGGCCGCGCGAATACCGCGGCGCTGACCGGCAATCCGATGGCTGGTTTCTCAGAAGCCGACGCGAAGGCGCTGGCGGCGTTCCAGACGGAGATGATGCAGGTCGCAATGGCAGCCAGCAACGGCGATGTCGCCGCGCAAGCGAGGCTCGAGCGCTGGCAGACGATTGCGCTCAAGTATCAGCCTGAAATCGAGAAGCTCTCCATGGCCGGCAGTGCTGGTGACATGGCGGCGATCCAGCGACTGCAAGTCATACAGGTCGAGATCGTGAAGGAATGGGCAGGCACGGCTTCGCTGAAGCCGGCCAAGGTCGTGAAGCCACTCACGACCAAAGCAAAGAAGCCGTGACGCAGGTTGGCCGACCCGCCTCGCGCGCCAGACCGACCGTTCTGCTCACATCCATCCCCCAGGAGACACTGATGTCGAACATCACAAGCGCCACCGGTACCACGGACACCGGCCTCTCTCCGAACGTCGCCGGAGCGCTCGCATACGTGCTCGGCCCCATCACCGGAGTGCTCTTTCTCGTCCTCGAGAAGCGGAACGAGTTCGTGCGATTCCACGCAGCGCAGTCGATCACGACAGGAATTCTGATGATCGTCTTATCGATCGTCCTCTCGCTGATCAACACCGTGCTTGCACTCATTCCTGTACTCGGATGGCTCGCCGCGGTGGTGATCTCGCTGGTGATGGGTTTTGGCGGATTTTTGCTCTGGATACTGATGATGTGGCGCGCCTACAGCGGCGACGAATGGGAAGTACCGCTCGCGGGACTTCTCGCGCGACGCATCGCGTCGTGAACCGATCTGCGCATACCGAACAACTACTGCATTCGCCGCACAACCTCTCAAACGGAGTCGCATCATGACGTCATTTCGCAGCGCGGTACTCGCGCTCGCAATCGTAGTTGTCGCTACACCAGCATTCGCGCAGTCTCCCGCAGAGGGCACCACACAGCTCGAAGTGCAGGGTGGTGGCTTTTCATTGAGCCCTTATGTCGGCGTGGTGATGCCGACGGCCGATCTGCTGTCGCTCTCGAAGGGCACGAGTACGGGAACACAGACGCTCAAGCTCAGCACAGCGATCACTGTCGGTGGACGGCTTGGTGTCATGTTCAACTCGCGCATCGGCATTCTCGCCGACGTCGGCTACTCGCCTGGTTCGCTGGACTTCGACACGACCGGAGTAAAAGCGAACACTGACGTGACGACACTCTCCGGCGTTGGCAAGCTCGTCGTCTATCTCGTTCCAAGCACGAGCCCGGTGTGGCTCAACGTGAGTGGCGGCGGTGGGGCGATCCGGCACTCATTCAAGAATACATCGGGCACGCTCGCCGGATTGACGGATGGCACCAATGTCGGCGGTGTGATCGGCGCCGCAGCGGGAATCCGCCTGGGTCGACTTATTGCGCTGACGGGCTCGGTGGAGGACTACCTCTACGACGCCTCGTTCGACAACGCCGGCACAAAGACAAGCGAGAAAAAACAGCACGACGTCCGCATCACTGGCGGCGTCAGCATTCCCTTCCTCGGCATGTAGGTGTTGTTATGATGAACTCCGCCGTACGCTGGATGCTCCTGGCACCGCTCATGATGCTGCCCGCATCACTTCAGGCGCAGACGCCGTGGGGCGTGACCATCATCCCATCTGCGAATCCCATCGCGATCGGCGGATGTACGCTTGTCTCGCTCAACCTGCTCGATTCCACGGGCAAGGATGTGCCAAAGAATCCCATGGGTCAGCGCGTGTCGATCGCCGACTTCGACATGACGATCACGAGCGCGAATCCAAAGGCGGTCGCCGGTGAATACAACGGCGCGAGCAGTTGGTCCGCGTGCGCATGTCAGGGTGCGGCGGTCGGAAGCGCAGCGACGATCACGGCATCGTATCCGGCCAAGATGCTCGCGCCGGCAAAGCGAGTGCGCGGCGTTGCGTTCCACGCGTCAACGGCCGTGACCATCGCGAAGCCGCGAGGCGCAGCCGATGTCGCGGCATGTCAGGCGCTCAAGAATCCGACGAAGGTTGCGCCAGGTCCGGCCGAGGAGGTCTCTCAGGAAGTGGTCGTCGTGCGAACGGAGTTTCCGGTTCTGTTCCAGGGAAATATCTCGCTCTCGCCCGGGTACTGTGACGTGGTGTACGGCACGTTTGTCGATCCAGACATCCTCTTCACGCGAGCCGTCGTCGTGGCCGTACAGCCTCCGAACCCGGTGGACCAGTTGAAATGGACGGCAGCAGTGAACAGCGAATCCACCGCCATCAACGCATGCACCGATCAGAAAGCAATTCAGATGGCGGTGGCAGGCAATGGCAGGAGGAAAGCAGAATAATCTCGCGCGTCGCCGACACGGAACGTCGCGATTGACTCTCGCCCCCCGGGACCTAGATTCACACAACGCCCCGCACCCCGCGGGGCGTTGTGCGTTTACTCGCCTGAAAAACGCTCGGGAGCTCCATGTTCGGTCCGGAATCGCACGTCGTCGTGGTCGTTGGCGCCCAATGGGGCGACGAAGGGAAGGGAAAGCTCGTTGACGTCCTCGCCGAGCGAGCGGATTGGGTCGTTCGCTATCAGGGTGGTGCCAATGCAGGACACACAGTTGATCTTGGCGACCGAACCTTCGTACTCCATCAGATTCCCAGCGGGATATTGCACGAGGGTGTGCGCTGCGCGATTGGCAACGGCGTAGTGCTCGACCCAGACACGCTGTTCGAGGAGATCGATGGTCTCGTGAAGGCGGGCGTCGACGTCGAAGGTCGTCTGTATGTCAGCGATCGCGCACATCTCGTGCTTCCGTACCACAAGATGGTGGACGGCGCGAGCGCGTCGAGCAAAGCAATCGGCACCACGGGTCGCGGCATCGGGCCGGCGTACGAAGACAAGATCGCGCGACGTGGCGTGCGGGTGCTCGACCTTCGGCATCCGGAACGGCTGCGTGAAGTCGTTGCAAAGGGCGCCGAGAACGCGCAGGCTCGCCTTGCGCGTTATGGCTCGAGCGAGACGATTGACGTCGACGCGGTCGTTGCACTGCTCGAGCGGTTGAGCTTGCGTCTGCTGCCAATCGCCGACGACGTGAGTCTCACCATCCATCGCGCGGTGAAGGCGAAGGCCGCGGTGCTGCTCGAGGGTGCGCAGGGCTCGCTCCTCGACATCGATCACGGCACGTATCCATACGTGACGTCGAGCAATACGACCGCCGGCGGCGCGTCGATCGGCGTCGGCATTGGGCCGAGCGAGATCGATCGCGTGCTTGGTGTGGTAAAGGCGTATACGACGCGCGTCGGCAACGGCCCACTGCCAACGGAGTTCGAGGAGCCACTACAGACTGAAGTTCGCACGCTCGGCAATGAGTTCGGTGCGACCACGGGCCGAGCGCGTCGTTGTGGATGGTTCGATGCGCTCGTGGTGAAGTACGCGACGCGCGTGAACGGGCTGAGTGATCTCGCCGTGACCAAGCTCGACGTGCTCGACACGTTGCCAGAGCTGAAGATCTGCACGGGCTATGAAATCGATGGCGAGATGCACGAGGATTTTCCGAGTGACCTGCTTGCGCTCGAGAAGGTGAAGCCGCGCTACGAGACGTTCGAGGGCTGGAAGCGCTCGACTGGGGCTGCGCGCTCGCTCGACGAGTTGCCGAGTGAGGCGCGCCGGTATCTGGATCGCATCGAGTCGCTGGTGGAGGCGCCAATCACGTACGTCAGCGTGGGTACGCGCCGCGATCAGATCATCGGGCTTTGAGTGCTTGACCTGATCATCGTAGGCGCCGGGCCGTGCGGCCTCGCCGCGGCGATCTCGGCGCAGCGTGCCGGATTGAGCGCGCGCATTCTCGATGCGGGAGCGGTGGTCAGCACGATCACGCAGTATCCCTATTACGTGAGCTTCTTCTCGACCGCGGAGAAGCTCTCGCTGGGCGGAGTGCCGTTCGTCGTTGCAACCGACAAGCCGACGCGGCGTGACGGGCTCGCGTACTATCGCGCGATCGTGCGTCACTTTGCGCTCGACGTGCATCAGTACGAGCGCGTCACGAGGCTGGAGCGAGCCGACGGTGCATGGACAGTGCACTCCGACGCGGGGAGCGGCGCAGCGCAGCTCACGCGCGCAAAGGCAGTCGTCGTGGCAACCGGATATTTCGGATCGCCGAATTACCTCAAGGTGCCGGGCGAGGGTCTCCCGCACGTGAAGCACGTGTACCGCGAGGGGCACGAAGCGTTCGATCAGGATGTCGTCGTGGTCGGGGGCGGTAACTCAGCAGCCGAAGCGGCGCTCGATTTGTGGCGAGCGGGTGCGCGAGTAACGCTCGTGCACTTCGGGCCCACATTTGACAAGCGCATCAAGCCGTGGGTGTTGCCCGACTTCGAGAATCGCGCGAAAGAGGGTGTAATCCGCACACTGTGGAACAGTCGTGTGGCTCGCATCGAGTCCGGTGTGACGATCGTGCATACGCCGTCGGGCGAAGTGAACGTCCCCGCGCGATTCGTCTATGTGATGACGGGCTTTGCGCCGAACACCGATCTTCTCCGCGATGCCGGCGTTCCGATCGACATGACGACGGGCGTGCCGCAGCACGATCCCGACACACTCGAGACCGTCATCGAGAATTTGTTCATCGCGGGCGTGGTCGTCGCGGGCTACGACGCGAACAAGGTGTTCATCGAGAACGGCCGGTTTCATGGCGACAAGATTGTCGCGCGGCTACTGGGTCGCCCAGCACCGGCTCCTCCGCGTCTGAGCGCCGAGCTGGATACCTGAGTAATTTGCGAGTTGGTGCGCGGTCCTGACTGCGCGTGGCACCGCATCCAGCGGCGCTGACTTCATCCGACGAGACCCACGCACGATGCCCGCCAGCACGCAACCCGATGTCATGGACAAGCTCGTGTCGCTGAGCAAGCGACGCGGCTTCATCTTTCAGAGCTCCGAAATTTACGGCGGCACCGGATCGGTGTGGGACTACGGTCCGCTCGGCGTCGAGCTCAAGAAAAATCTCAAGGACGCGTGGTGGAAGTCGATGGTCCGCATGCGCGAGGATGTCGTCGGTCTGGACGCGGCCATCCTCATGCATCCTCGCGTGTGGGAAGCGAGTGGTCACGTCGCCGGCTTCACCGATCCTCTCGTGGATTGCAAGACGTGCAAGGGCCGCTTTCGCGCCGACAAGCTCGAGGATGCGCGCTGTCC
>JBDUCR010000260.1:0-11768 GCA_040003345.1 bacterium | reverse complement strand
GGCGCGGAGCGCCGATGCGGGCGGAATAGCGGAAGAGCGAGGCGCGAAGCGCCGACGCGGACGGAATAGCGGAAGAGCGAGGCGCGAAGCGCCGACGCGGGCGCACAAGCGTCTACGCCTCGATACCCGCGAACGCCTTCAGCTTCTCGATGATCTCATGCAGCTGCCGCTCCGTCAGATCGATCTCGGCTGCCGCGCCCTCGGAATCGAGCAGACCTGCCCGCATTGAGATCGCAACCTGATTGAGATAGCGAATCTTGCCGAGTATCTCGTCCGTTGCGCGCCGAAGCCCGACGAAACGGCGCTTCTCCGCGAGCGCTCGGCGATAGCGGAGCAGGATGTCCTGCGACGTCAGGCGTCGCGCGAGTGCGAGTGCCTCTTCTCTCGTGCGGCCCGGCAAGGCGCCGCGGTCGGGAAGGCCCGCGTCGTCCCAGGTCTCGTCGGCAAACCAGAGTCGGCCCACATACTCGATGCCGTCGAAGGCAACGCGACAACTCACGTTGAAGCGTCTGCCGTCGTACTCCAGCGTCGCGATGTGCGGTTGAACGGTCTCGTCGGCCACGTCTTTCCTTACTTCAGGAGTGAGGTCGCAGACCCGCGCAAATATGCTAGTAGAGGAGGAAAGAGTTGCGCTGGCTGCTCAACATACGGCACGTGCCCACAGTCTTCCATGACGATGCAGTGTACACCAAGGGCACTGGCAACGGCTTCGGAGGAGGCCAGGGGAATTGGGTCCTGGCGACCGTGTATCACGAATGCCGAAAGATGCAGGCGACTGAGCTTGGGCAACAGATCGAATCCGTCCAATGATGCCCAGACGGACTGCTGCACCCGTCCGGTAACACGAAAAGGCGTAAGGTCGTGGACGCATCGTGAATCCGCGAAGTAGCCGGCCACGCTGATCTCGAACTGGCGCTGCCTGTACGCCTCGGGATTGCTAAGGCGGAGGCCTGACGCTGCCAGCTCCGTCCGCATCTGTTCGACCTCCCGACTTGATTGACGCCGGCTGAACTCCTGCTCGAAGCTGTCGCGAAACTCTCGCGTCACGGGCGCAGGGTCAATCAGCGCAAGCCGCTCCGGCATCGGCGAGACGCGACTCGCATCCGCCTCGATGGCGTACAGCATGCCCAGCAGTCCGCCCCAGGAGTAGCCGACGATTACCAGCGGGTCGACACCGAGCTCCGCGACAACGCGTTCGACGTCGGCAACCTGCTCCCGCCAGCCGATGGGCTCGCGATCACTGTCGTGGCGCGATTGTCCGCCACCGCGCTGATCGTACATCACGACGCGATGCTCCGCCGCAAGCTCGAGCATCTGTGGCAGCAGATACTCGTGACTGGCGCCCGGTCCTCCATGAAGGAGCAGCAGCGGCGGAGCCTGTGCGTCACCGTATTCCACCCAATACAGCGGGACAGGCGTCGACGTGGTAAAACCGTTCGCTCGTGGCGGAGGAATTCGCGTCATCGAGGCACAATGTATCAGGGCGCGGCGGAGCGGAAGTGACTAAAATGCAAGCAGTTGCGGCAGTTCGACGAACACTGTCGATTTGCCGTCGCCCCGTTCGACTATGGTCAGGCAACCTACTCAACCTTTCTGGAGAACGTCATGAAATACCTCTGCCTGATCTATGAAGACGAGAGCAACTGGACGCGCATGACGCCGGACGAAAGCGCTAAGGTGAGCGCAGCGTACGGGAAGTACACGAAGGACATCCAGGCCAGCGGCCACATGATCGGCGGCGAGGCACTGCAGCCGACGCAGACCGCAACCACGGTCCGCATGCGCAACGGCAAAGTCTCCACGACCGATGGCCCCTTCGCAGAAACAAAAGAGCAGCTTGGTGGCTTCTATCTCATCGAAGCCAAGGATCTGAACGACGCGATCCAGGTGGCATCGCGCATTCCTGGCGCCGCGAGTGGATCGATCGAAGTGCGGCCGATCATGGACACCACCGGCATGTAGGCAATACGCCCGCGGCGCGAGCAGTCCATGTCCGAGACTCCAGCTGATTTCAAGAAGGTTGTCGAGGACGTTTACCGGACCGACTCGCGCCGCGTGCTCGCCACGCTCATCCGCCTCCTCGGTGACTTCGACGTAGCCGAGGAGGCATTGCACGACGCGTTCGTCGTGGCAATGGAGCGATGGCCGACGGAAGGAATACCCGCCAACCCCATTGCCTGGCTGGTAAGCACCGGGCGATTCAAGGCGATCGACAAGCGGCGACGCGAAAGCAACTTCGACGCGAAGCGCCACGAGGTCGCACACGAGTTGACGCAGATGTCGACGCACGACCGCATCGAGGACAACAGCGAGGAGATTGGCGACGACCGGCTGCGACTGGTCTTCACCTGTTGCCATCCCGCGCTTGCTCCCGACGCGCAGGTGGCGCTCACACTGCGCACCGTCGGCAATCTGACGACGGAAGAAATCGCGCACGCATTCCTCCTGCCCGCGCCAACGCTCGCACAGCGCATCGTTCGCGCGAAGAACAAGATTCGCGACGCGCGCATTCCCTACGAGATACCGGCGCCGAGCGAGCTCCCGTCGCGACTCGATGCGGTGCTGGCGGTGATCTACCTCATCTTCAACGAGGGCTACTCCGCGAGCTCGGGTGAGATGCTCACGCGCGCTGACCTGTGCACCGAAGCGATCCGGCTGGCTCGCCTCCTCGTCGAGTTGATTCCCGAGCCGGAAGCAGAGGGTCTGCTCGCGATGATGCTGCTGCACGATTCACGTCGCGCAGCGCGCGCCACAGCCGGTGGTGATCTCCTCCTGCTCGACGAACAGGATCGGTCGAAGTGGGACGGCGAACAGATTCGTGAGGGGATCGCGCTCACGGAGCGTGCGTTGCGCTCCGGCCGATTTGGGCCCTACACACTCCAGGCGGCGATCGGCGCAGTGCACGCGGAAGCGAAGTGCGCCGATGAAACGGATTGGCGGCAGATCGCTGGACTGTACGACGTCTTGTTGCGCGCAAATCCATCGCCCGTCGTGGAGCTCAATCGCGCGGCGGCGATCGCGATGAGCGAAGGTGCGGAGAAGGGGTTGGTGCTGATCGACGCCCTGCTCGCGCGCGGAGAGCTCGAGAACTACCAGCTCGCCTACTCCGCGCGTGCCGATCTGCTGCGTCGCCTCGGGCGCCACAAGGAAGCGTTGGGCGCGTATGAAGCCGCGTTGGCGCTGACGTCGCAATCGTCGCAGCGTCGCTATCTGGAACGGCGGATCAAAGAGGTGTGTTGAATCGGTGATCACGTCCGAAGCGTCGGAAGAGCGTTGGACGTCAAGGCAAGGAGCGGATCGCGCGGATCAAGCGGATCAACACTGATTTTTCAAATGACCGAGGTAGCATGAGCCCCGCCGAGCAGCGGTCAACAACCTCACAATGAATCAGGCTGACGGAAACGGCCGCTGAGTCACCGAGGAAAATTCCGACGAAGGGCTCAGAGCGGTGCGTCGCCAATGAGACTTGCACCCGAAAAAATCAGCGTCAATCCGTATGATCAGCGAAATCCGCTCCTGATTCGGTTAACGCTGTTCCCAATCACCGTTCGCAATCGCTCTTACGAAAAAGATCGAGCAATCCGCGCTGTCTCGACGTGAATCGCCACCGTATCCTCTACGCGCTTCCCGTATCCGCCGCCAATCGTGATCGCGATCGGGATACCGACCTCACGACACTGCGACATCACGTACGCATCTCGGCGCGCGAGACCATCGAAGGTCAACGACAACCGGCCGAGCGCATCACCCTCGTGCGGATCCGCACCGGCGATGTAAACAACGAGATCAGGTGCCGCCGCGGTGAGTACCACTGGCAGCGACGCGATCAGCAACGAGAGATACTCATCGTCGCCAGTACGGTCGGCCAACTCTACGTCGAGCGAACCGGCCACCTTGTGAAAAGGATAGTTCTTGCCGCCGTGCATGCTGAACGTGTACACCGACGTATCGCCGGCGAAGATCGCATGCGTTCCGTTGCCTTGATGTACATCGAGGTCGATCACAGCGGCGCGGCGAACGAGGCCCTCACGCTGCAGCATGCGAATCGCGATGGCGACGTCATTGTAGACGCAGAATCCCTCGCCATGATCCGGAAAAGCATGGTGCGTTCCGCCGGCCAGATTCATCGCGATACCGTGCATCAGCGCATGACGCGTCGCAGCAATCGTCCCACCAACCGCACGACGCGATCGCTCGACCAACTCAGGTGACCACGGAAATCCAATGCGCCGGATCTCGAGGGGATCGAGCGTACCGGAATTGAACCGAGCGATGTAATCGGCGTCGTGGACGAGACGCAGATCATCGTCCGTCGCTGCAGACGGGTCGAGCACACGATCCGCCGATACGATGCCCTTCTCGATCACGGCCTCGCGAAGGAGTGCATACTTCGCGACTGGAAATCGATGGCCGTCGGGAAGAGGAAAGGTGTACCTGGCGGACGACCAGACGGTAAAGGGCATTGAAGCTTCGCGGCCGTGTCCCTGCATCTCGACGTCGCTAGCGAGCGCCGTGCGCGCTCGAGCCCTACTGGCCGCGCCTGCCGAGCGTGACGTCGGCGCTCTTCCGCTCTCCACCGCGCAGGAACACCACCTTCACCTTGTCTCCCGGCTTATGTGCGTAGAGCGCGTCTGTATAACTGTAAAGATCCTTCACGAGAGTGCCGCCGAACTCCACGATCACGTCGCCCGCTTTGAGACCGGCCACATCTGCCGGGCTGCCCGCGCGCACGCCACTCAGCTTGAGACCCGGAACATCACCAGCGCTCATATCGGGAATGGAGCCGAGATATGTGCTCGAGCCTTCCCGGCTTCCGGCCGACGTGACGGGTGACGCCGAGCGAATCACCGCCATCCGCGTGGGACGATCCGCGATTGCCCGCACAATCCGTTCGGCGAGATCGACCACACGCGCTTCACCAGGCGCGTTGATCTTCTCGATGTCATCCGTTGCCTTGTGATAGTCGTCGTGGAGATCGGTGAAAAAGTGCAGCACCGGAATGCCCTTCGTGTAGAACGAGCTCTGATCCGACGGGCCGAAGCCATCTCCGACCGCACTGATCACAAGCTTCGGCGCAACGTTCGCGCTGTCGATTATCGCCGGCAGCTCTTTCGCCGTCGCGACGCCATAGATGATCAGCTTGTCATTCCGCAACCGGCCGACCATGTCGAAGTTCACCATCGCGACGATGCTGTCGAGCGGCACGGGCGAGTGCTCGACAAACCACTGCGAGCCGAGTAGACCGAGCTCTTCGCCCGTGAAGCTCGCGACGACGATCGAGCGCGCCGCGGGATGCGCCGCGAAGATGCGTGCGAGCTCCATCACGGCCGCCGTACCCGACGCATTGTCGTCGGCGCCGTTGCGGATGGCATCCTTCGCTTCAGGATCGCTCGCATGCGCGCTCGAACGGCCAAGGTGATCGAAGTGAGCGCCAATCACGACGTACTCGTTCCGGAGCGCGGGGTCGCTACCAGGCGCGAGCGCGACGACATTCTGCGTCCGAAGGCCGTCTGGACGTCCCTCGTGCGCCATCTCGGCGCTTCGCGCCGTGAATGATTGCAGAAACGTACGACAGTTCTCGGCAGGACCTGGGCGCCGGCACTCGGCCCGTACTGTATCGCGCTCGATCGCAACGAGCTTGAGGGACGCATGCCGGCGCGCAATGTAAGCCGCCGCGCTGTCATTGCCCGCCGAGCCTGTGCCCCGCCCCTCGAGCCGATCGTCTGCGAGATAGGCGATGTCGCCGCGCAACCGCTGCGCGTCGGCAGTAGGGGCCTGTGCAGCGCCTCCCTCCGCCGTCCTGCAGCCACAGATGACGACGAGTGCGAACAGAGCGCCGCGGAACCACGGCGGACGAGAAGACGAAGACCAGCGCATCGGCATGTCGTGAGAGGAGAAGTCGAATTCTAACCCCCGCCTCTCCAGTACACTACGGACTCATGGATCAATCGGTCATCTTCGCGCGACACTTTGCGCAGCTCATCTGGCTGCTTCTGCATGAGCCGACCAACATCGGCGAGCAGAAGGTCGCACTGCGCGCGCTCGTCATACTGTCGAAGAGCGGTGACGCCACCATCTCACTCTCCGGCGACGCGCTTCAAATCAATGGCGAGACCGTGCCAGTCGCGCTGACCGGCGCGACCGATGTGGCGAAGCAGATGAAGTTGCACGGCATCGCGATGATCTCCATCGACGTGAACGCCGCACCCGCTCACGTTCTCGGCGTCGCGCGAATTCTTGCCGGCATGCCGACGCTCAACGACGGCGGCTCCGCTGCTGAGGCACAGCGTGTCGCCCTCGGCGCAACAACGGTGCGCTTCGCCGCCAACCCGCGCGCGTCGCAATCAGTGGCACCGTCGGACATGGATTTTGGCGACGTCCTCGACGATCCTCTTGGCGAAGCAGTGGCGAAAGGAGCGCCGCGATCGCCGAAGGAAGTCGCGTCGTCGAGCAGCTCACACAACGAACGCGGCGGCATGTTCGCACAGTTCGCCACGCCGAACACACCTCGCGAGTCACACGAATCACTGCTTGCAAAGCTCGGCGTCGCCACCGACCCCGCAGTGATCGTGAACCTCCTCGACGATCTTCTGGTCATCGCAGAGCTGGCGGCGACCGAGCGCAAGTCAGCAGTCGTCGTGGAGATCATGGCGCAGATGCTGCGACGCGAAGCGAAAGTGTCGAGCGCCGAAGCGAAGCGGATTCTCCAGCTGTCGCTGCGCCGGCTCTCCAAACCGGAGCACCTGCGGTGCGTCGTGACACAGCTCGCCCTGCATCCGGCGGGACGTGAGCAGTACGTCGCGCTGCTTACGCGTGCGGGTGAAAGCGGCGCTGACGCATTGATCGAGCAGCTCGGCGCGGTGGAGCATCAGCGCGATCGGCACATCTACTTTGGTGTACTCGCGCAGCTCAACGCGGGAGTGACGTCGTTGCTCCACATGCTCAGTGACGCGCAGTGGTTCGTCGTGCGCAACGCCGCCGAGGTGCTTGGTGAAATGCAGGCGCGTGAAGCGGAGAAGCCGCTGAGCGACTTGCTGCGGCACAGCGACGACCGCGTGCGTCGCGCCGCGCGGGGCGCACTGATGCGACTCGGCACCGCGCACGCGATGCAGGCAATTCAGGCGGGACTTGCCGACAGCGCTCCGGACTTGCGCGCGGATGCCGCAGCAGCGCTCGTGACGCGCAAGGACGCCCGTTCCACGGGAATGCTGCTACAGGCGATCGAATCGGAGAAAGACGAACAGGTCCAGGCGGCCTTTCTGCTTTCGCTTGGAAAGCTCGCGACGCCCGAGGCGGTTCAGCGGCTGATCAAGGAGGCCGAGGCGGAGCGCGGTTTCTTCAAGCGGAAGTCCACGGCGTATCGCGTGGCGTCCGTGCACGGCTTGTCCGAGGCGAACACTTCGGAGGCAATGGATGCGTTGCGTGCGTTGCAGGCGGACAAGGAGGCCGAGGTGCGCGAAGCGGCAAAGGGCGCCATCGCGCGAATCACGAGGCGCTCGACGATCGAGCGCCCCGCGATTTCGTGACTGTACTTAGGCGCGACGACGACGAGCGACGCCGAACACTCCCACCAGTCCCGTTGCCAGGAGCACCATGCTCGCAGGCTCCGGAGTTGCGGTGACTGCACGCGCAGACAGCGTCATGTCGCCGACGATGAGACCGTCGGTCGTGCCGTCGCCGACAAAGTGGAACGTGAGATCATTGATGCCGCCCACGAATCCGCTGTTCACCGTGTTGACGCCGGCGTACTGGTAGCCGTTGAGCGTGGAGCCGCATGATCCGCCGTACGATCCACCATTGAGGCTATAGAAGCTGGTGTTCGTCGCGTAGTTGTCGATCGCGCACTGGAAGGTCATCACTGCGGTTGACGCGTTGTAGCCTGTCAGGTCGAACGAGGTGCGGAAGTAATAGTCGCCGCTGCCACCTGACCCAGTCGACGACGCGGAGATCCACGACGCCACTGCGCTGGTCTGCCAGACGCCCGGCGGACCCTGGACCTGAAGCGCCTGTCCCCAGGTCGCGCCGCCGTTGGTGGAAACCTGCCAGAGTGCGTCCTGAAACAGGCCGTTCACGTTGCCGGGAGCGCCAGTGTTTGCTGGCGGTGTCTGAGCGCTCGCTGTGGCCGGGGCAAGGACAGCGAGTGAAGCGAGAAGGGTAAAAGCCTTGACGATCTTCATTTCGAACCTGCTGTCTTTGGGGGGCTGCGAGGCGGGGGAAACAACAGTGACGGCATTCGCAAGCGCCGTGCGCCGATCGAGCTGTTCATCGCCCAGCGGAAGACGCCCAGGCGCAACGTCATACGTGCGCTGCGCTTACGAGCTCATGACTAGGCGCGATTTCGCGTTGATGGCAGACTGGCTCGCCCCACGCCTGCCGTTGGAAAACGGCAGACATGTGGTATGCATAGCACACACATTGTTTCTCAGGCCATCTGCTGACCCCGCGCAGTACCTCAGCGCGCGGTGAAATCCGTCTCGCGCGTGATCACCCGGCAGAACTCAGCGATCAGCGTCGCCGCGTTGTCCACGTCCACGAGCGAGACCATCTCGTTGGGCGAATGCATGTACCGGTTCGGGATGGACACCAGTCCCGTCGCAACGCCCTCACGCGCGATGTGAATCGCGTCGGCGTTGGTGGACGTGTCACGACCCACGGCATGTACGGCGTGCGCGATGTCGTGCGCTTTTGCCGTGTCTCGCAACAGCTTGTGCACCACAGGAGAGATCAGTGCACCACGACTGATGATTGGGCCACCACCCATTTTGTGCTCGCCAATTTCCTTTTTCTCGATGTTCGGATGATCGGTGGCGAATGTGACGTCAACGACGAGCGCCACTTGTGGGTTGATCGAGTGCGCGCAGACGAGCGCACCACCACCATGCCACGCGATCTCCTCCTGTGTAGTGGCCGCCGCAACTACGCGCGCGACTCCCGGCTTTTCCGCATACCGACGCAACGCCTCGAGCACGATGAATGCGCCGATGCGATCGTCGATGGAGCGGGAGACGAGACGGTCGTTCGGAAAATCCATTGAGCTCGAGTCGATGACGCCGGGATCGCCGATGCTGAGACGCTTCTCCGCCTCGTCGCGCTTTGCCGCGCCGATGTCCACCCACAGATCCGTGAACTTGCTCGCGTGCTCGCGATCTTCCGACTTCATCAGATGAATCGGCTTTTTGCCCACGACACCGAGCACGTCGCCATCGTTGCCAAGGAACCGAATGCGCTGACCGACAAGAACCTGCGGATCCCAGCCGCCAATGGGCGCGATGTAGATGTAGCCGTCGTCGTCGATGTACTGCACGATCACACCGATCTCGTCGATATGGCCGTCGAGCATGATCGTTGGAGATCCGCCCGGGTTCACTTCGGCCATACTGTTTCCGGCGACATCTACCGTAACCTTCGCGAACGACTCCGCCTCGGCGCGCCATGTGCGTGCTGCAGCCGTCTCGAAGCCCGACGGGGCAGGAGCATCGAGCAGACGTTTGAGAAAGCTGAGCGAGGACGGGCTGATCATGTCTGACGCGAGGGTATGGGTTGACGACGAATCCTAGCCCTCACCGAGGCATCAAGGAAGTCCAAAAAGACGGCGCACACGCGCGTACCACCGCACTCGAGGCCCGAGCGGCGCAACGCGTCTCTCGTCAGTAGCTTTCCGGCCCGACAGAGTGACTCCTTCAATGAGAGCCATCAAATGCAATTCGTCTATCTCGTGACGGGACTGGCCGCCGGACTGCTTTCCGGCCTCTTCGGGATCGGCGGTGGGATTCTCATCATCCCCGCGCTGCTCTTTTTCGCGAAGATGGAACCGTCCACCGCGACGGGTACGTCGCTCGGCGCGCTGCTGCTGCCTGTCGGAGCGCTTGGCGCCTGGCAGTACTACAAGAATGGACACGTCAACGTCACGGCGTCGCTGCTGCTTGCACTCGGACTGTTCCTCGGCGCGTACTTTGGCGCGCGAGTAGGAGTGTCACTCGACCCGACGACGGCCAAGCGCTCGTTCGCCGTCTTCCTGCTCGTTGTGTCGATCCGGATGTGGTTCACCGCGTGAAGCTCGCATCGGCGCAAGGACGATGGATCGTCGCCGGCGCCGTGCTTGGATCTGGCGCGGTGTTTCTCGAAGGCAGCGTAGTCAATGTTGCGTTGCCAACGATCGCGCGCGACCTGCACCTCGGTGTCGCCGGCCTCCAATGGGTGATGAACGCGTACCTGTTGACGTTGAGCGCCCTCATGCTGCTCGGCGGTTCACTCGGCGATCGCATGGGCCGGTCGCGCGTGTTCACGGTTGGGGCACTCAGCTTTGGTGTTGCGTCGGTCGCCTGTGCCTTTGCGCCGAGTGCGATTGTGCTCGTCGGATGTCGATTGGCGCAGGGTGTCGCGGGCGCGCTGCTCGTGCCGAACAGTCTCGCGATGCTCGAGGCGGCGTTCGAGGGAGAAGATCGCGGCGCGGCGATCGGTCAGTGGGCTGCGTGGTCCGCCGTATCGACGTCGATCGGTCCGCTGGCCGGTGGCTGGCTGGTGGATAGTCTTTCGTGGCGCTGGGTCTTCGCGGCGGTGGCGCCATTCGCCTTTGGCGCTGCAGCCATCTCGCATCGCTTCGTCGTGGACGGTGAGTCCAAGGTGAGCGATGGCAAGCGCGACGTCATCGGTCCCGTGTTGATCACGCTTGGTCTCGCTGGGTTGATCGGAGGACTCACTGCAGGTCCGGACAGTGGTTTCAGCAATCCTCTTGTACTCGCCGCGATCATTGGCGGCGTTGTGCTGATCGCGTCGTTCATCATCGTTGAACGAAAGAGCGCTGCTCCACTGCTTCCGCTCGATGTGTTCGCGTCGCGTCAGTTCACAGGGGCGAACATCACGACGCTGTTCGTCTATGCTGCGCTGACGGCGCTCTTTCTCTTACTGATGCTCGAGCTGCAGAACGTGCTCGGCTATCACGCGCTCAAGGCGGGTGCGTGCCTGTTGCCGATCAATGCGCTGATGCTCGGCATATCGCCGCTCGTCGGGCGACTCGCGGAGCGCGTCGGCTCGCGACTGCCCATGGTGTGCGGCGCATTGATCGCCGCGGTGGGAATGGCGCTGTTTACGCGCGTGCATCCTGGCGTGAGCTATGTCGGTGGAGTGTTGCCTGCGGTGATCGTGTTCGGCATTGGCCTGTCAGTCTTCGTGGCACCGCTCACAGCGGCGGTGCTTGGCGCGGTGCCCGCCGAGCGAGTTGGCGTGGCGTCTGCGGTGAACAACGCGGTGTCGCGGCTGGCGGGACTTCTGGCGACGGCGATCATTCCGTTCGCGGTCGGGATGTCGGGAGCGCGCGGACTGCAGCACGAGGACATCGCGCGCGGATTCGTGCGCGGGATGTGGATCAGCGCGGGATTGTGTGTCGCCGGAGCGCTCGTCGCGTGGTTGACGATCACCGCCGGATCGCATCGTCAGAGCACTCAATAAGCGACGCCAGCACTCCAGCTCTGCGTCTTACGGTTGATCGGTTTACGGTTGCTCGCCTGGAGAGTTCGAAAACTTGGCTACCGGAATCCAGGTTTGGGGTTCACGGTTGGTGGTTGGCGGTTCCGGGTCACTGACGTTGACCACAAACGTTGGTAACCCGAAACCGCCAACCCGGAACCGTACAGCTTCGCACGTGGATTCCGGTGGCCCGAGCATGGGCTGTACAAGCGGAAGCGCGTGGCTCGATAAGCCACTCTAACACTCGAGCTCTGCGTCTTACGGTTGATCGGTTTACGGTTGCTCGCCTGGAGAGTTCGAAA
>JBDUCR010000320.1:0-11773 GCA_040003345.1 bacterium | reverse complement strand
CGTTCACCTGGCGCGCCAAGAGGATGTGCTCCCGCGTCTGCGGCATCGGGCCATCGGCCGCCGACACCACCAGAATCGCCCCATCCATCTGCGCCGCGCCCGTGATCATGTTCTTCACGTAATCCGCGTGGCCCGGGCAGTCGACATGCGCATAGTGCCGCTTGTCCGACTCGTACTCCACGTGGGCCGTCGCGATCGTGATGCCGCGCGCCTTCTCTTCCGGCGCCTTGTCGATCTGGTCGAACGCCACCGCCGAGGCGAGGCCCTTTACCGCCTGAATCGCCGTGATCGCCGCCGTCAACGTCGTCTTCCCATGATCCACGTGGCCAATCGTTCCCACGTTCACATGCGGCTTCGTGCGCTCGAACTTTGCCTTTCCCATTTTGCAGTCTCTCGGTTCGAAAGAGTTCTATCGTTTCTGTATCGTCTGACCGTTACTCGGGCAGACCGTCGGACTGTAATTCCGTGTCGTTACTTCGGCGTGATCTTGGAGATGATCTCTTCGGCCTTGCTCTTCGGCACTTCTGCGTAGTTCGCGAACTCCATCGAGTAGACGGCGCGTCCCTGCGACATCGAGCGCAGCTTCGTGGAGTACCCGAACATTTCGGACAGCGGTACGGTGGACTCGATGACCTGCGCCTCACCACGCTGTGTCATGCCGCCGATTTTTCCGCGACGCGACGAGAGATCGCCGAGCACGTCGCCCATGTACGACTCGGGGCAGACGACTTCGACGTTCATCATCGGTTCGAGAATCACCGGATGTGCCTTCTTTGCGGCTTCCTTGAACGCCATGGAGCCGGCGATCTTGAACGCCATTTCGGACGAGTCGACGTCGTGGTACGAGCCATAGATCAGCTCGACCTTCACGTCCACCATCGGGTAGCCGGCCA
This sequence comes from bacterium, assembly GCA_040003345.1. Taxonomy (GTDB): domain Bacteria; phylum Gemmatimonadota; class Gemmatimonadetes; order Gemmatimonadales; family Gemmatimonadaceae; genus AG11. Next base: position 10,880 of record JBDUCR010000320.1, on the reverse strand, counting down.
GGACGCCGTTGACCAGCGCTTCCTTGATGCCCTGCTCGATGGGTCCGATGAACTCACGGGGAATCGTACCGCCGACGATCTTGTCCTCGAACACGAAGCCCTGTCCCGGCTCGGACGGCTGCATGTTGATGACGCAATGGCCGTACTGTCCCTTACCGCCTGACTGGCGAATGAACTTTCCCTCGACCTTCTCGACGCGCTTCTTGATCGTCTCACGGTACGCGACCTGAGGCTTGCCGATATTGGCGTCGACCTTGAACTCGCGCATCATGCGATCGACGATGATCTCGAGATGCAGCTCGCCCATCCCGGAGATGATCGTCTGCGACGTCTCGGCATCCGTGTGGACGCGGAACGTCGGATCTTCTTCGGACAGCTTCATGAGCGCGATGGCCAGCTTGTCCTGGTCGGCCTTGGTCTTCGGCTCCACCGCCACGTCGATGACGGGGTTCGGGAACTTCATGGCCTCGAGGATGATCGGATGCTCATCGTCGCACATCGTGTCGCCGGTGCGCGTGTCCTTGAGCCCGATGGCGGCGGCAATGTCGCCGGCGCGAACCTCCTCGATTTCCTCACGCTTGTTCGCGTGCATCTGAAGCAGACGCCCGACGCGCTCGCGCTTGTCCTTCGTGGCGTTGTAAACGTACGACCCTGACTTGAGGACGCCCGAGTACACGCGGAAGAACGTCAACTTTCCGACGAATGGATCGGTTGCGATCTTGAACGCCAGCGCCGCGAAGGGCGCTTCATCGTTGACCTGACGCTCCTCGAACGTCTCGTCATGATGCGGCAGGTGCCCCTGGATGGCGGGCACCTCGATGGGCGAGGGCAGATAGTCGATGACCGCATCGAGCAGCGCCTGTACGCCCTTGTTCTTGAACGAAGCGCCCACGAGCACGGGGACGAACTCCATCGCGATGGTCGCCTTGCGAATGGCACGGCGAATCTCGTCGACGGTCAGCTCCGCGCCGTCGAGATACTTGGTCATCAGCTCCTCGTCGTGCTCGACGGCAGCTTCGATGGCGTCATGCCGCGCCTGCTCGACCGCATCTTTATACTCGTCGGGCACATCCACCACGGCGAACGACTTGCCGAGGGTGGCATCGTCGAAGATGTACTGCTTGCGCTCGATGACGTCGATATGCCCTGTGAACAGCTCTCCAGATCCAACAGGAAGCTGCAATGCGAACGCGCGCTTGCTCAGACGATCCTTGATCATCCGCATGCAGCGCTCGAAGTCCGCACCCGTGCGGTCCATCTTGTTCGAGAAGATCATGCGCGGGACCTTGTAACGGTCCGCCTGGCGCCACACCGTTTCCGTCTGCGGCTCTACGCCGGCGACGGAATCGAGCAGCGCGACTGCGCCATCGAGCACACGCAACGACCGCTCGACTTCGACCGTGAAGTCGACGTGTCCCGGCGTGTCAATGATGTTGATGCGGAACTCGGGACCAGCGCCTTCCTTGTCCGACTGGCCATGGCGCATCCAGAAGCACGTCGTGGCGGCAGACGTGATGGTGATGCCGCGCTCCTGCTCCTGCTCCATCCAATCCATCGTCGCGGCGCCTTCGTGCACCTCGCCGATCTTGTGGCTCTTGCCCGTATAGTAAAGAATGCGCTCCGTCGTCGTCGTCTTCCCGGCATCGATGTGCGCCATGATGCCGATGTTCCGGTAATACAGGAGCGAGGTTTCGCGTGCCATATCTACCCTTCAGGTGTCAAGTCGCGGCAGCCGAACAGCGCCAGCGACAGGAATCGAGACATCAAATACAAACGCGGGTGGACCATGCGCCCTTTACGGGCCGGTATCCATCCGCTCTCGCCAAGGTGTACTCGCAGCTGATGCACGAGTGGGGACCCAAGGCGCGCCGAGCAACGTGCGCTCGACGTCAAGTTGTCCTGCGTTTCTTTTCGGGAGCGGAGCAAAGCCGCCGGTGCAAACCCTGTCGGCTGTGAAAGCCCGAAAGCCCATCAGGTCGGCCGCAGTGAGCCGATGTACGGTGCCGGTAAAAACAGATCCGGTCAGAAAATCCCGTAGCCCCATGAATTTATTGGACATCAGGCGCATGTCAAGGCGCTCGGGCAGTTGCCCTGCTCGCCCCAACTTAGCCTAGCGTGGCACTCCGCTCATGACGCTGCTCTCGATACAGATAGCCCGCGCCCAGCAGAAATAGGCCCACCGCGGCATATGCCCCGACACGCAACAGAACCGAGCTGATCTCCGTCACCTGCACCGCTCCCTTGAGACCCGCATAGATCGCCAGCGCCAGACCCGCCACCCGCAGCCGGCGAAGCCCAAGCCTCCGCCCCGCGATGATCGAGCCCACTCCGCAGGCAGCGTAGTACGACACCAACAAAAACGCCGCGAGATCCGCATTGAATGCCTGGGCAAACTCCATCCGCCCCCAGACAATCAGAAACCCAATCACCAGACCCAGTCGCACAGGACGGTCGCATATCGACGACGCCGCTCCCTTTGCATCGCCGATGACCTGACCCACTAACACGAGCCCTAGCGCGGCGCACAACGCCGACGCCGACGAACGAGTCACAAACGGCGTATACGAAAAAGCCGCTCGGCTCGCGAGCTGGTCCACCGCAGAGATCGATGCGAGCGCGGCCGCAAGCGCTGCGCCGAGGACAGCGTGAGCATGTCGCTCGTTGCGTCCGAGCAACGCAACAACCACGGCCCATCCAGCCAGACCCGCCACCAGCGGCAGCGGACTTGGCCATAGCCATTCGATGAGGGCAGCACACCCCAGCAACGATGCGACGAGCAGATGCGTTGCCGCTCGCCAATCATCTTTCTCACTGTGCTCGAGGCGCCACGCAATGAGCGCGAATGCAGCCCAGACCGCGTAGACAAGCGCCGTCGCGTTTCTCGAGATCACCCCGCCCGTCGCAACACTCAGCGATAGAAGCGGCAACGCCAACGCACTCGCTGTCCACGCGCGAGCAATCGCGCTTCGGACCAGCAACGCTGCGTACGTGACGAGCGCGAGTCCGACAGCCACGCTCAATGTGAGCACTAACGACCGCGATCCAATGGCGTCCCAGCCGATCACCACGCCAACGACCGTCACCGCGAGATACGCGCGCGGAAGCTCACTGCGCCACGCGGGCTCGCTGAACAGCAGAGCCGCGAGCGCGCACGCGCCCCCGAACATCACCATCAGATACGGACCGTACCACGAAACAATCGGAAGCGCTCCAGCGGCGAGCTCGTAAACCATTGCGCCGATCACGAGCACGGCGAATGCGCGCGTCCACTGCGGATCACGCGCCGTGCGCAGGCCGCTCGCGAGCACCATTGCGCCGTACAGCAGAAGGCCCAACGCGGTGCCACCGCCATTCGAGGTGACGAACGGCGCCGAGAGCGCGCCTGCCACCGCTACGGTAAAGAGGAACTCGCTGCGATCTGTCAGCGCGAGAACGGCAAGCGCAATGGCAACTGCGTCTACGATACCGAGAGCGACTGTCGTCGGAATCAGATGCAGTCGCGGTCCCGCGCCCCAAGCAACAAGGTCAACGATGGCCAACGACAACGCCAACAGCATATTGCCATACCGCACTTCATCGCGACGACGAAAATACAATCCCGCGACTCCGAAGAGTGCCGCTGCAAGCGCGCCGGCACCAACGCGCACCTCTGGCGTTAGAAGACCGTGCTGCACCGCGACCTTGATCAGCGCCCCGACCGCCATCAGGATCATCAGTGCCGCGAGCGCAAGCATGCCGTAGCGACCGACGAGGGACTCGAGCTCATCGCCACTGATCGCCGCGCCGGAATGCATTTTCTCGGCGAATGACTGCGGGCCCTGTGATCGAGAGCGCTCTTCCTTCGGCGGCTGACGCAGCGCGGTGGCGAGCGAGGGGCTTAGGTGTGGCGTATCCCTCGGCGTCGCATCAGATGATCCTGCTGCCGATGAACGCAGCGTTGCACGCAGGCCGGCAACCTCCGCGCGCACCGCTTCCATCTGTTGCTCCAGCGCAGCCAGACGAGCATCGGTGCGCGAGTGATCGTCGTTTGAAGAAGGCGGAACTGTCGTTCCGTCGTCGAGGGAGCTCATTCAATCAACTTAGCCGCTCCCTCGACGACCGCCAGAAGACCATCGCTACGGTCGCATCACCACTTTTGTGCACCCGTCCTTCTTCTCGCAGAACATGTCATACGCCTTGGGCGCGTCCTCGAGCGTAAGGCGATGACTGATCAGCGACGTGGTATCGAAGTCGCCGTTGAGTACACGCTGCAACAACTCCGGCAGGAATCGCTGCACGTCGCACTGGCCAGCGGCCATCTTCAATCCCTTTCCGAAGAACGCGCCGAGAGGGAATTTGTCGATCAATCCGCCATAGACACCGATGATGCTGACACGCCCGCCTTTCGCCGCCGCCTGTATTGTCTGACGAACGGCAGTCGGACGGTCCATCTCGAGTCGAAGTGCCTGCTTGACGCGATCGCTCTTCGCAAGGAAGCCGTGTCCGTGCGCTTCGAGACCCACTGCGTCGATGCACACATCGGGACCGCGACCGCCGGTCATCTGCTTCAGCAGCTCGACGAGATCGTCGGTCTCCTCGTAATCGATGACTTCCGCTTTGCACACGTCGCGCGCCAGCGCGAGTCGCTCCGGAAAACGATCGATCGCAATTACTCGTGAGGCGCCCTGCAAGTACGCACTCTGAATCGAGAAGTACCCGACCGGGCCGCATCCCCACACAGCAACTGTATCTCCCGGCTCGATTTCTCCGCGCGCTGCCGCCTGCCATCCTGTTGGAAGAATGTCCGAGAGAAAGAGCACGTCCTCGTCACTCACACCATCAGGAATTCTGATCGGACCAACGTCGGCGAATGGCACGCGCGCGAACTCCGCCTGCCCCCCGGAATACCCACCATACAGATGTGAGTAGCCAAAGATTCCTGCGCCGGCCGTCGCACCGTACAGCGCCTCGACGAGCTCCGCGTTCGGATTGGAGTTATCGCATGCGCCGAACAGTCCCTGTTGACAGTACCAGCACTTTCCGCAGGAGATCGGAAAGGGCACGACCACGCGATCGCCCTTCGACAGTCGCGTGACGTCACGTCCCACCTCGACAACCTCGCCCATGAACTCGTGGCCGAGGATGTCGCCCTTTTGCATCGTGGTGACGTAATGATTGTAGAGATGCAGATCGGAGCCGCAGATCGCCGTCGCGGATACCTTCACGATGACGTCATGCTGATTCACGATTTCGGGATCGGGCACTGTCTCCACGCGCATGTCCCGCGCGCCCTGCCACGTCACTGCTCTCATCGCTGTCTCCTCATACCCGCGGTGTGGCGCCGACGTACGCCGAATCTTCGACGCGTCGCGCGGAGGTCGTGATTTCGCCGACCTCCATGAGCTGTTTGAACTTTCTCAGATCTTCGCGCACCTGCCGATCGGGATCTTCACCGAACAGTCGCGCGACGAGATTGCCAAGCCGCCCCGCAGGCGGTTCGTAGTCCAGCGTGACCTTTACGATGGTACCGCGGCCATACGGCGCATCACTGAAGTTCACGGCGCCCGCATTGGCCACGTCGGCATCGCCGACGCTCTTCCACGCGATGAGCTCATTCGGGATGTCATTCACCAGCTCCGCGTTCCACTCCACCGTCTTACCGGCCGGCGCCTTTGCCACCCAATGCGAATGAGTGACGGTCAACGGTTGCACCGAAACGAGATGCTCCATGAACTGCGGAAGATTTTCGAACTGACGCCAGAACGCATACAGCTCTGCGCGCGAGCGCAGGATGGTGACGGTGCGCTCCATCTTGATCGCCTTCCGCGCATTTACCGTGGCTGCATCGCCAGTCACATCGCTTCGCGTCGGCACTCGACGCGGCGATCGTGATCGTGGCTCGAGCACGGCATCGGCCGAATCGGTGCTCACGCCCATCGCGCGATAGACGGGACAGTTACCCGTTGCGCCTCGGCGGATGAATGCACCGCCCAGAAGCGCGGCAGCCACACCCGCAGTGTCTCTCCGACGAAGCCCGAGCGTGATGAGTGCAGCGCCTAACGCGACGGACGCGATACGCTCCGGTCGCGCAACGTTGTGCACGTTCGTCTGTTCCCTGTCGTTCGCCTGAGACGAGTCGCGTTCGCCGTTCGTCGAACGATTCGCTCCTGCAGTGGCGAGTACCATGGCAAATCTGGTTGAGGTATCGATTGTGCTCGATCGAGCAACATCCCGATACTCAATTCAATCAGCGTGCCCGCAACGAACTGCTCTTTCGCTAAATCCGCGCGACGATCACGAGCGGAGCTTCAGCAAGCGGTTTCGTCGCCCTCGCATGCGACTTCGCCGGAGGAATCGTGTCAGCGTTCGCGGTGACCTCGAGTCCGCTCTGCATCGCATCTTTCTGATTCGCGTCACTCTCGCGACGCCGTTGCATCGTATCCACGACCTCGGCGCGTCGCCCTTCGGCGCGCCGTTCGGCGAGTATCGGCACAGGTGGCATCGCGCGCCGGTCACGAACTCTGCGGTTCGCGGATCGATCCCATGCATCGAGATGAATCAGCAGCTCGTCGAGTGAGAGTGCGCGTCGCGCACCGTCTCGTTCGCGTCGCATGACGACGTGCGTCCACCCGCGCATGCCAATTGGACGGTGCCATGAGCCCGCGATGCGTATTGGTCGTCCCGCGATCGCGTGGCCAAGCACGCGTTCGTAGCGCGAACGCGGGAGTGAGGTGACCGGAAAGAGATCGTTCCAGGTGCACAGGCGGCCAACGTCTTCATACGCTGGAGGACGATCGACGAGCTCGAGCAGCGACGGCGCTCGACCACGCATCACCGCAGCGATCAACCGCAGCGACAACGGATCACCCAGCTCTGAAATCACCTTCCAGAACTGACGCGTCGTGCGTCCAGCCATCTCGCGCAACGTCAGCTGCTCACCGGACTGCAGCTCCCATCGATCTTCATCGACATCAGCAGTGAACGGATTCGCCGGATAGCTGCTATGCTTTGCGACCCAGCCTTTACGCGAACTGTGCGGCGCGGGCACAAAGCCGTGCACGATCGGAACGCCGTGCGCTGCGAGTTGTGCGAGCGAGTAGTCAGGCCAGCTCATCACATCGCGTACAATGCCGACAATCAGCGTCGCAGTCGCTGCCATGAGCGCAGCATCGGGCGTGAAGTCAGCTGTGATCTCGATACGATTGCTGCGTGGCCGCACACCAACGCCGGTTGAACGACGATTCGCGGCGAGCAGCATGACAGGCGCGGCGAGCACGTGCGTCAACAGATATGCGAGCTGTTCCGCCGATCTTCCATTCGTCCGCTCGCTCGGCGCGATGTCGAACGAAACGTTGTAGTGCGCGCTGAAACCAACGAGACGCACCGTGCGCTGGCTCGAGATCTCCCACGCGTCGAGCTCATTGCGAAGAAAGCCGAGACTCTCCCAGAGCGCGCGCGTGGCGCGTGCCGCGCAGCCACGAGCGATCTCGATCATCGGGGTGGCGATCTCCATCACGCCGGTATCGAAATACAGCGCGCCGCCGGTGGGCAGATGATACGAGCGACCAGTGCGATGCACGAGCGGTCCGCGCACGACATGCCGCGGCGAGCCGAAGACGTCTTCGGGTTTCTGAACAACGCCGTCAACGACGGTAGTGAACTCGGCCTCGAGACCAATGGCCGGAAGACGACCGGAGTGAGCGTGCTCTTCTTGCGCAGCGCGATCAGCGCGTCTCGGCCGTTTCGTGTGCCGCAACACCATCATGCATCTCCTGCTTCCGTCATGTCCGCCGCGCTTCTCACAACGGATCTCCAGCGAGCTTCAGGTTGTACGTCTCTCCCGCTGCCTCGCGCGGGATGCTCACCACATATCCGAGATCGAGATGCAGATGATCATCGGTCTTCGCCAATTCCGGGCCGAGCGGTCGTGTCCAGACCGTCGGAATGACTTCGCGCGCGATGGCGGCGAAGCGAGCGATGGTGTCTTGCGTGTCGAGGTACGTATCGCCAACGCGATAGATGTTCGCGGCCGTGCCCCAGCAGTGCGGAGAGGCACCACCGATGCGCGCGTGGCGAGGCGAGCAATAACCACCGTTGGCGCCGATGAAGACGTACGAGCCCACCGCTTGCCGAAACAGCTCCAGTGCGAGCGCAAGCAGGACGGTCGCACATGGGATGTAGCGTGGAAAGACTCGAAGCGGCGGCGCTTCACGCACGTCAGTGTGAATGAACTCCGACGCGGCGAAATGCGGTGCGAGCAGTGTACGGCTCGCCTGCTCCCACGATTCGATTTCGTAGAAGTAGCGCGGCAGGACGCGCGCTTGTCCTGCATGGTCGCAGAGCACGCCGCCGGGCAACAGCACGTCGCGGTAACGGCGCTCGAGCCGGCGTCCGTCAACGAGGCGCAACGGAAAGATCGAAGTGTCGGTCGTCGTCACTCGCGGGCTCCAATGAGCGCCGCGTACGCCAGGTACGATGCGGCGGCAATGGTCGCCGAACGTCCCCCGGCCGACGGATCCCACTCGGAGAGTATCGCAAGCGCATACGGCTTGCGGCCGGGCAAGTAGATCAGACCGGCATCGTGGGCAATCGTGGAGATCTCCCCTGTCTTGTGAGCGACGCGTGCGTCGCGCGGAAGGCCAGCGGGAATTCCACTCTTGAACTGTTGTCCCATGAGAACATCGCGCATCTGGCGCGACAGCGCCGGACTGAACGCGTGCTCTTCGCCAATCAGGCGGAGCAGCCCGATGAGCCCGTCCGCGGTGACGCGATTGTTGATTCCGTGCTGGAACGCCTTCTCGTCCTCGACTCCTCGACGCAGATCAATGCCGTTGAGACCAAATACGTCGAGCTGACGTTGCAGCACATCGAGGCCGACAAGATCGAGCAGAAGATTCGTCGCGAGATTGCTGCTCGTCGTGATCATCGCGTCTGCGAGCTCGCTCACTCGCAGTGTACGTCCGACTTCGCGATGCACGTCGGCGTTCGCGTCGCGATCGAGACGAACGCGATACGGCGAACCGTCGTATGCGCTGAGAAAGCGGTTGCGCACGTGCACGCGCGACTGCGGCAACAATTCGCCGCGGAAGATCGCGCCGAATACGCCAACCAGAATCGCGACCTTGATCGTGCTCGCTGCGTGGAACCAGCGATCCGCGTGATAGTGAAAATCCGCGCCCGTCTCGAGATCATTGATCGCGACGCTCAGCGCGGCTGCACCCGATCGGGCCTGCAGCTCGGCGAACCGCGCCTTGAGCTCCGCCGGTGATTGTAGTGAAGGGACAGGAGGCTTAACCGGTGCGCGAGTCGTCATGGCGAACCGAACATTCGCAAGCAGGGTGCCGTTGCGAACGATCAAAAGAAAGCCCTCCGCGGCGATGGCCGAAGAGGGCTCTGGAGACTCAAGGTTGTAACGACAACCGCTCTCAGCTACTCCTCGGCTGGCCCGGTGATGGCGGCCGGCGGAACTGGTTCGGCTGGCAAGACGGGCGTCGACGAACGCGAGCGTCTCGAGCGTCCCATGACCAGCGAGCCGGAGTTACGCGGCTCGTTGCGTGCCGCGGCCAGCTTCACCTTTTTGAGCGCACGGAAGGAGCTCAGCGCGAGTACGATCGCGCTGATCGCCTCGAGGATCAGCTTCAACATCGCCTGCATCGAAGCCATCATGAACCGTTCCTGCGCGGCGGCCTGCACGCGGCGTTTCATCTGCAGCGCGTCAAGCGCGAACGATCCCGTGCTGGCGACGAGCAACAAGGCGATGAGCACTGAGATGACGCCCACCGTAACGATGACTCTTCGATCACCCGCAAAAAGTGCGAGCGCGAAAATGAAGAACAGTACCAGCAGCGGCGCGCCAATCGCGCTCGAGAGGAGCCCGACGGCGCCGAAGCGCCACACCACCGTTCCGAGCCGCAACGGATAGACGGAAACCAGAAGGTCCAGCAGCGGAAGGACCATTGCGATGCCGAGGAACAGATAACCGGGCGCGCGGAGGCGGCGAGCGAGGCTACTGTTCGGCGCAGAAGGATTCATGATTGGGTCGCAGAGGGGGAGGACGCCAAACTTACAGGATCGTCACGCGAAGCGCACTACGTCCCGCCGAGCCGACACGCACAATTCCAGACTTGGTAACGTCGCGAGGGTGACTCGTGTCGACGCAGAAGGTTACGTCCGTCCGATGAGCTACAATTTCTTCCAGCAGGGCACGATTGGGTAGGTCAGGCAGCGCGTCGCTTCCGGTCGCTCATGGAACGTTTGCGCCAGATACGCGGCCTGCCCCGCAAGTAATACCACAAGCGCTGCTCTGGACGTCAACCAGCGCGGTGCTCTCCCTCTCGGCAACAGCCGCCAGCCGAGCCAGGCGAGAGTTCCTTCCAGCGCGAGCTCGGCGATTTCGATGTGCTGAAGGTCGAGTCCTGCTGGCCCGCCGATCCACAGCAGCTTCCATCCGGAAATCATGTCGAGCGCGATGTGGGACGCGACGAGTGCTGCCACCAGGAGCGCCACCACTCCATCGCGGAGCATCAGCCATGCGATCGACGCGAGTGTCACTGCGACAATGGCGCTCCACGGCAATGTGTGTGAGAGCGTATTCGATGGCCACCACGCGTAACCCGCCGCGGAGAGTATCACGCGCCAGATATCGGGCGCCGTGGTCGCGACAAGGAGCCAGCCGAAAGACGCTTTCGGCCAGCGCGCTCGCGTAGCGAAGGCGACGCCAAGGTGACCGATGATCATGTGCGTAGCGTTTGGGGCGCGATCACATGGTCGTTGATGCACCTCGCCCCGCCCGTGGACCAGCCACGGGCGGGGCGATGGGACTGCGAACGAGTGCGCTACCAGCGATAGTGCGCGAACGCCTTGTTCGCATCCGCCATGCGGTGCGTGTCTTCCTTCTTCTT
>JBDUCR010000459.1:0-3496 GCA_040003345.1 bacterium | reverse complement strand
TTGGATGCGTTGTGGGTCTCGTGCCCGCGATACCCGCGGCGATGGTCGTGTGGGGCATGGGTAAGGCGCACGCGCGCAAGACCCAGTTGTGACCGAACGCAGCTACGCCTCGAGCTAGCCCGCGATACTCCGCAACGCATCGACGAACGTGTCCAGCTCGGCCGTCGTCGTGTACACATGGGGCGCGATCCGCACACCATGCACATTCGCGCCGTCGATCGCGACCGTCCACACCTTGTACTTGTCGAGCAGAATCTTTGCCAACGCTCCAGGCTTCACGCCCTCCACACCAACATTCGCGATCGCACACGACCGCTTCGGATCACGGGGCGTATTGAGCACGATGCGCGGCACGCCACGCACCTTGTTCGTCCAGTAGTTCTGCAGATACCGCAGCCGAGCTTCCTTACGCTGAATGCCGATCATCTCGTGGAAATCGATCGCACTCGTAATAGCGAGATCAGTATGCACCGGATGCGTACCGGTGTGATTCAACTTGCGAATGTCAGTTTCAGGAACACTCAGATCCGCGTACACCGGCCATAGCTTCGCTATTCGGTCAGCACGCACATACAGAATCCCCGCGCCGAGCGGCGTGCCGAGCCACTTGTGCAAGCTCGCGCCAAAATAGTCGCAGTCAAAGGCGGGAATCCTGAAGTCGAGCTGCGCGAACGTATGCGCGCCGTCGACCATCACTTCCACACCATGGCGATGCGCCATGTCCGCAATCGCGCGTACAGGCAGAAGCTGGCCCGTGATGTTCACCATGTGACTCACCATCAATAGCCGAGTCTGTGGCGTGATCGCGCTCTCGTACAGACGCACGATCTCATCATCCGAAGACGGATCGAGCGGAAGAGACACGATCTTGTTCACGATGCCGTGCCGCCGTGCCTGCAGCTTGAACATGTCGAGCATCGCGCCATAATCCTGCTCGGCCATCACCGCTTCGTCGCCCGGCTTCCAGTCGAAGCCGGAGATCACCGTGTCGAGCGACTCGGTCGTGTTGCGCGTGATGATCAGCTCATCCGCTGAGCAGCCCGCCATCTCCGCGAGCCGCTTGCGCACCGCGAGCTTGTCGTCGAATTGCGTGGTGCGCATGTAGTACGACGCCTGAAGGTTGATCTCGCGCACCCTGGCGATGAACGCCTCGAGTACAGGCTCCGACTGCATGCTGTAGTAGCCGTTCTCGAGATTGATGTAGTCGGGCTTCAAGCGATATTTGCCGCGAATCAGCGCCCAGAAGTCGTCGTTGCGCGCGAGCGTCGCGGGGGAAAGCTCCGCGTACTGCGCCCATGTGCGCTCACCGAGCAGGACGCTGAGCGACGCGCCGCCCATCACGCGGATGAAGTCGCGCTTGTTCATGTTTGGTCCTCGATCAATGAACGCTCATCGTGTGCGAGCCAACATCATGCGGCTGTCTGCCTTGACCTGCAAGTCGTCTGCGTCTCTGTTCCCGAGAATCACCGCTCAGCCATCAAAGGCGGTCTTCGGGGTGCAACGCCCGTCCTTCACCCTCAATCACCAGGCGACGGAAGCGGCGGCGCACCACCATGCGCCCGTTTTGCATGCGCCTCTCGCCGACGACGCAACCGTGCGCCAGCCCTCTCGCGCCAGTCGTCGAGAATTTCGTACACCGTCGGAATGATGAACAGTGTCAGCACTGTTGACGTGATCGTTCCACCAATGACGGCACGCCCGAGCGGCGACCTGAAGTCCGCCCCTTCGCCACGCCCAAGCGCGACGGGAATCATGCCGGCGATGAGTGCAAGCGTCGTCATCAGAATCGGACGCAGACGAATCGCACCCGCCTCGATCAATGCATCGCGCATCGGTACATGCGTCTTCTCGTGCGTCCACTTCGCGAAGTCAATGAGCAGAATGGCGTTCTTCGCCACGATGCCCATCAGGAGAATCACGCCGATGAGACTCATGATGTTCAGCGTGTCGCCCGTAATGAGCAGCGCGAGCACCACTCCAATGAGCGACAACGGCAATGACGAGAGAATCGCCAGCGGATCGAGAAACGAGCCGAACTGCACGACGAGAATGAGATACATCAGCATGACCGCAATGCCGAGCGCGGTGAAGATCGAACCGAATACCTCGGCTTGATCCTTCACCTGACCACCCGACTCGATACGATAGCCGTCGGGCAAGCGGAGGTTCGCGAGCTGCTTCTGCACACCCGACGTCACGTTGCCCAGCGAGCCTTCGACATTCGCGCCAATCGTGATCACTCGGCTCCGATCGAGGTGGTCGATCTGCGCCGGCCCCGTGCTCGAGCTGATCGTCGCCACCTGACCCAGCGGCACAACGGTGGAACCGGCCGCGCCACCCGGCAGCACGATCGGTATGCGCGCGAGATCCGCCGGACTTTCGCGCAATGCTGGAGGAAGACGCACGCGAACGTAACGAGTCTCGCCAGTTGGATCGACCCAGTTGCCCGCATCAACGCCAGCGAACGCAGGCCGCAGCGCCTGCGCGATCTGTCCGACCGTTAGACCAAGCGAGCCGGCAAGACCGCGATTGATGCTGACCTTGAGCTCGGGCTTGTCACCCTTCGTCGACAGTCCGACATCGACCGCACCGGGCGCCTTGCGTACGAGCTTCGCGATAGAATCCGCGAGCTGCGTGAGTACACTCTGATCGTCGCCCTGCAGCTGCAGCTGCAATGGCTTCTGTCCGCCGCCAGGACCACCAGCGTCGAGCAGATAGGCATTCACGTCGCCGCGCTTGTGCAGCTCCGCACGCAGCCGCCTGCCAAAGACATCCTGACTGATGCTGCGCTCGACCTTCGGCTTGAGACGGACATAGACGGAGCCCACATCGACACTGCCTGAGCCGGACGCGCTGCCGACCGTGACATACGTATAGACGACCTCCGGATGCGTGCGCACCTGACGCGCCACCTGCTCCGTCGCGACGCGCGTGTACTCGAGACTCGAGCCCGGTGGCGCTTCGACCGTGACCGTCAGCTCGCTCCGATCGCTCGACGGCACGAAGCCGAAGCCACCGAACATGATCTGCACCGCGATCGCCGCGACAAAAGTGCCCGCCGCAAGTGCGATCATCGTCTTGCGATGGTCGAGTGCCCAACCAATGCCGGCGCGATAGCGTTGCGCTTGCCGGTCGAACCATTGATTGAAGCGATCGAGTGCGCGTGCGATCGGATTACGACGTTCGTGTGCCTCGATCTGCGGATCCGGCCAGTACGCCGAGAGCATCGGATCGAGCGAGAACGACACGAACAGCGACACCAGTACCGCGGCAGCAATCGTGAGTGCGAACGGCTTGAACCACTGCCCCGCGAATCCACTCATGAAACCCACCGGCACGAACACCGCCACGATCGAGAACGTCGTCGCGGCGACGGCGAGACCAATCTCCTCCGTGCCTTCGTGCGCCGCGTCCATATGGTCTTTGCCGAGCTCGATGTGTCGCACGATGTTCTCGCGCACCACGATCGCGTCGTCGATCAGGATGCCGATCGCGA